>DATHNG010000021.1:0-39305 GCA_035486275.1 Bacteroidia bacterium | reverse complement strand
GGAACCTATATCAAGTACTCTGGCTCCCGACGTTTCAGCCAAATACTTTGCGGCAAGCATCGATACATCCAATGGGGTCCATTGTTGTTTTGCAAGAGTTCGTATACGTTCAGGGTAAATGAGGTTGAACTCCTCATCTGTAACTTCTAAATTCAACATTGCTTCTTTGCTCACCATCCTCGCTTAGTTCAAATAGCAAAGATACAAACAGAGTGAAAAACTACTTTATCTATTTTCGAATAAGTGTCAGGAACCCATCACGTTTACCCGGAACATTCAGGTAACTACAATAATTTATTATGTAATAATACGTTCCGTCAGAAGCGGGAAGGCCTGTTTGTCTTACAATTCCATCCCATCCGGCATTTACATCACTCCATTCATATATCAATACACCCCACCGATTATATATTTTACAATCAAAACATCTTGCGCCTTCTATTGTTGCCTTAAAAACATCATTTTGTCCATCACCATTAGGCGTAAATACATTGGGCACATACACGCTACCACACTCTGCAACTTTCACATTAGCACTATCTCTGTTACTTATGCAACCACCAACTTCAGTAGCAACATAAAAAACACTAGCCGTATTTATAGAGGGAGTTGTAAATGATGGACCGGTGGCCACTACCGGTCCGGTAAAAGTAGAATACCACAACATATTTCCTGCTCCAGATGCAATAAGTGTTACAGATTCTCCGGGGCAGGTCGATGTATCGGCAACATGGGGAGGAGTAACATTATTTGGTGTTACCTTAATAAGTATAGAATCTTTTGCGGTGCAACCACCATTATCAATTGTAGTTAAATAATATTCTCCCGAATTAAATGCAGAAAGCGAAGCTGAGCCTGAACCAACAGGGGTCCAAGAATATGAAGCCATACCACTATTTGCATTGAGTACAACAGAATCTCCTTTACAGAAAGTTGTGGGGCCTGCAGGAGTAATAGTTGCGACAGGATTGTCGGAAACAACTGTAATATTTGAAGTGGTTGGAATACCGCATGACATTATCTGGCAACTGTATGTACCTGTAGCTTTAACTGTTATAGAAGAATCACTGCCTGCTGATGCAGGGTTCAACCATTTTATAGTGCTGCCAGAAGATGCAATTACAGATAATTTAATCGAATCATGCGGGCATAACACAGGGCTCGGATTAGCCGCTAAATAAGGGGTAGCATATAGATCAATTAGTACTGTATTCGATAAAATCGGGTTACAGTAAGCTGTATCAGACACTACACAATAATATGAGCCTGGAGTTTTAACGTAAATCGCCGATGAATTACCTCCTATAGGCCCAGAGGGTCCATTCCATGAAAAATCCCCTGTACCTGTGCATACTAATTGTACCGAATCTCCAGGGCAAATAGTGCCGACAGTAGGAGTTACAGCAATTACCGGTGGCATTTTCTGAGCGACGTAAACATTAGCTGTTGCAATCGCCGAACATCCATACGCATTTGTGATCTTTGAAGTTATGCTATATGCATTCCCTGGCTTCCCCCAAATAGTATCTTTAGTACTTCCATTTGACCAGGTAAATTTATTTGTATCCATGGCAACGAGCATAGTTGAATCGCCCGGACAAAGAGAGCCTCCTCCTTTTATTGAAACACCGCTGATAGAAGGAACAGGGAATAAAGTTATATACACAGAATCATGTACAACATTTATTAATGTATCACATAAATTTGCCCTTGTTATTGTATCTGTAATATAATACCAACCAGAGTCTAAAGGTGTGAAACTATTTGCCCCACAACTTGTTGAGGGAGTATAGTTAACCGTATTAGGTATTACAGACCATCTTAATATGGGTGTACCTGGTGTGGGAGGTATGCAAATACCCTGATTAATGGATGGGTTGGTAATAGAATCGTAAGCGAACATGGTGAAAGAGCTACCTTTACAAAAAGCGTCAGAATCATGCTTGCAACTTGTACATACAAGATTAGGTTCTATTTTCTTTAATGCACTGTCAAGGGTTACAGATACACAAGTATAATTTGCACAACCAAACTTATTTTCCACATTAAAACAATATCCGCCGCTTTTAGTTACTGTAGCACTTATAGTACTGTCCGGCTTTGTAAGTCCTGTCCAAAAGTATTTGTTCGCACCATAACCTCCACCAGTAAGTTTCACTGAATCTGCACATATTATTATAGGTTTAGGATTAGTTGCATTAGTATTTATACCCACATTATCTGAAATGTTAGGTTGCGCAGGAGCCGGATGAATTAAAACATAAATACTATCAGAGGCCTTAAAACAGCCATCTACTGTAGTTTCAGTTACATAATACCACCCTGTCGCAGTAACATAGTCACTTATTCCTGTCTGCCCGTTAGACCATGTATAAGTATAATCAGGCGCGACCTGGGAGCAAGTATTATTAACTACATATATAGATCCACCTGTACAAAACTGAACCGTATCGGGACAATTATTATTAATACATATTTTGTTCTGGGGTCGTATGCAGTTGCTTCCGTTACGTATATAAAAATCGTATGGCTGCCTGTTCACATCAATTGGCTTGGCAATAAAAATATCGTAATTACCGGCTGTATTAAAAGATTGAAAATCACCATAGGAATTATCTGAACAATATGAATTATTGCAGAAAAATGAAGATGAATTATATCCTATATAACTAGCATCTGAAGTAATAATCATATCCTGGTCAAAACTACCCGCAGTAAAAATATCTCCCACTGATGTAACCGCAATTCCATACCCAAGATTATCCTTATGACCCCCTATTTGTCTGCTCCATAACCATGTACCGGAAGTATTATATTCAGTAACAAATATGTCCCAATAACCTACTGTATTAAAAGTTCCCTGCCCGTACTTATCTGCATACCCATTCATTATACACTCAAAATTGCCAATAACATAAGCATTACCGGAGCCATCAATAGCTATATCTTTTGCTGTTAGGGAATTACTGGAAGCATCAGACACATCCCAAAGCAAATTGCCGTTTGAATTATATTTTGCTGTAAATATTCTGTTTGTATAAGCGCCGGAAAGGGTTACTGTTGGAGAGGCAAAAAAACTTAAGGTCCCGGTAAAATCGCCTGTTAAATATACATTGGAATTATTGTCAATTGCAATTGCATTTGCAATATTCATATTACCTCCGCCCGCATCAGTAAACCATTGCTCACTTCCGCTGCTATTATATTTCACTAAAAATATTGCGTCGTACAAATTGGTCTTATGTGTATTATTAAATGTAATTGTATCGGTAAACTGACCTGTAACGTAAACATTTCCCGATGCATCGCACGCTACCCCGAGCCCTCTGTCGGTATGTAAACCTGTACCTGCCTGCGCCCATAGAAAATTCCCGTTAGCATCGAGCTTGGTTGTAAATACGTTTATGTTATTATTTAAACTGGTAAGCGAAACGGAGCCAAACTTAGCAGTGCCTGCAAACTCACCGGTTACCACAACATTACCACTATTGTCTATTGTTATTGCATTGCCTATATCCGACATTACTCCACCCGCATCAACAACCCATAAAATGTTCCCCGCATTATCGTATTTAGCAATAAATGCATCCTGTAAGCCGGCTGATACTATAGTTTTAGACCCGAAGGTAGCGGAGCCATTAATAAAACCTGTTACATAACTGTTACCCGAGGCATCTGTTTTTATTGCTAATCCCCTGCAAGAACCAGCACCGCCGGCTGCAACTGCCCATTTAAAAACGCCATTTTTATCGGTACAGGTCACAAAGATATCTGACACTCCGCTTGCGGTAAGATTAGTAGAACCGAATGTTGCTGTTCCTGAAAAATAACCTGTTGAATACGTATTAGAGTTACCATCAATTGAAATACTGTATGCCTCATCAATAGTAGTGCCACCTGCTTTCTGCATCCAATAGCTTTGAGCTAAAGAAGCAGTACCCATAAAAATGAGAATTATTAAACAGAAAAAACTATATTTTTTACCTTGTTTATACATCGGCATTTTAAGTGGCTGTTATACTACTAATTAAAAAAATCGGGCAGGGTATTTCTGTATTGCTTGAAATTCATTATAAATATATCAATTATTACCGAATTAGCCCTTAAATAATAGCAACGAACATTACTTTGAATGATTTACAGCCAGATACCCCAGTTTGTAAAAGTTTAAGGTTGTTATATTATCAAAGCCCGAACATAGTAATGGCCTTATTATTGGTGAATTGATTCGAAATAAAAACCTTAATAGAGGAAGAAGCTTAAATCTATTCAATGCAGAATATGTTCTTAATAAGGCCACCTCATTAGTAAATACATCGTCATTTCCCATAAATGAAATAATACGCACTAAATTGAGGATGGCAGACTCAGTATTTTCTACAAATTGTGTGTTAGACTGGAGGTGAGCATGCAGTACAGGGTTATCAATATGTATAACTGCAATGTTTTTCAGCTTAAGCTGGTATCCGAATAAAGTATCTTCATGTCCATAACCTGTAACCCGTTCATCGAGTTTTATTCCCTCAAACACTTTACTATCTACAACAAAGTTATTTGTCATGAATGAAGCATTCGGGTTCTTTTGCCTTTCACTCGCAGGCTTACTTTCCTTTTCTCGTCCATATTTCCAGTGCAACCTGAATAACTTGGGAGGCACAATATCAGAATAAACCCTACCACCACAAATTACTTTTGCACCCTTATTTATTTCAGAAATATATGCTTGCAGAAAGTCTTTCTTTACCATTTCAGAATCGCAGTCAAGAAAGAGGATATGATCATATTGCACATATTTCAGAAAAAGATTCCTGATCCTGGCTCGTCCAATATTTTCAGGCAGGGCAATATATTTTACTTCAGAAGAAGCTAGGATGTTATTTTCATCCGAGTATATTTTTTCAGAATGATCATCAATAAGTACTATTTCTACCGGGACGTTGAGTTTTGCAATCTGCTCCTTCAAAGCATTCACTAGCATTGCCACTTTAACATTATATACCGGTATGCAAACTGACAGCATAATTAAATTATAGAGCCACTAAAGTACGTAAGATAGGCAATGATACTGGCTTGTTTTCGAAAATTATTATATTTGATTTATGAAATTAACGCACTTACACCATTATTATTACGCTTATCCCACTCATGGTAGGCCGTAAGTGTATTGTATATTAACTAAAACAACAACAATATATTCCAGGCTTACTAAAAAGTAAGCCTTTTTAATTTCATTAAATCAACCAACATGAACAGACCAACAAAACAAGTTTACCAGAATTACACCGAGCACGATTTTGCCGTTTGGAAAACTTTATTCAACAGGCAAATGGATCTTTTAATTGGTACAGCTTCGAAAGAGTATTTAAAAGCGCATGAAACGATCAAATTCTCTGCTGAGAGAATACCAGATTTTAATGAGTTAAACTCTATACTCGGAGATCTTACAGGTTGGAACCTGCATGTAGTTCCTTGTATTAGTCCGCAAAAAGAGTTCTTCCAGCTTCTTTCGGGCAAAAAATTTACAGCAACCTGCTGGTTGAGAACTATGGAACAGCTCGATTACCTTGAAGAGCCCGATATGTTTCATGATGTATTTGGCCATGTACCCCTCCTGAGTAATACAAACTATTGCGAATTCTTTAAGGGCATAAGCAATATTGCACTGGAACATATTGATGATCCACTGGCAGTGGAACTACTTGGCAAAATATACTGGTTCACAATTGAATTTGGATTAATACGCGAAGAGGGGCATTTGAAAATTTATGGTGCAGGTATTATGTCATCATTTGGTGAAGTAAAACATTGCCTGAGTGATAAAGTAAACCGGCTCGATTTTGACGTAACGAAGATATTTGAAACTGAGTACAGAAACGATCAGATGCAAAACCAGTACTACGTTATTGATTCCTATGAACAACTTTATAATTCCTTAGGCCTTATAGATTCAGAGCTAAAGATGCGCCTAAAAGCCTCAAAATCAGCAACTATTTAGGCTATCGATATTAACACAAGGGTTTTAAAAACTAAACACATGTACCTATTTATCAGTGCATTGTATGGCTTAATTTTGACAGGTGAATAAACACCTCACTATATATGGTTTCTATTGCCGGCTTTTCGTCATTGTCATCCTATTGGGCGGTTGCGCCACTTCACGCAAGGCTGAACGCGCTAATAAAGCGGCTAAAGAAACGCAAGAAAAAGAGGTTAAAGAAAAATACGCGGCCAAACTTGGGGTTAGCGTAGACGATATTTCCAACCTGCCCCTCTATTCATTTATAGACGAATGGTATGGTACACCTTATCATTACTCAGGTCATTCAAAAGCAGGGGTTGATTGCTCAGATTTTGTAAGTATTTTACTTGAGAATGTATATGGCAAAGCCATGAGTGGCACTGCCAATGATATGTTTGAAGAAACAAGGAGTATTCCGGAAGCAAACTTAAAGGAAGGGGACCTTGTATTCTTTAAAATAAACAGCAAATACATTTCGCACGTCGGTGTATACCTGCAGAACAATAAGTTTATTCATGCAAGTGTGCATAGCGGAGTTATAATAAGCGATCTGAACGATACCTATTATAAAAAATACTACTACAAAGGCGGAAAGGTTAAAGCCTAAGCACCTACAATATTTTCAATTGAAGTATTGTAATCTCTCTTGAAATCGTCTACAGTACCTAACGAATCTTCATCCACTACAAAGTCTTTTCCTACTACCACACCCAGCATACTGAATTCAGCATCAGACTTGGCCATATATTCCACAAATGCATCTTCTTTAGCAGGGCTAACTGAAACCACAACCCTACCTTGTCCTTCGCCAAACAAGAAAGCATCTTTACGGATAACACCGTCTGAATTAATATCGAAACCAAGCAAACGTGGCATAGCAGATTCTGCAAGCGTTACAAACAATCCTCCGTCAGAACAATCATGCGCCGATTGAATCAATCCTTCAGCTATTAAACCTTTTACGGCTGAATGTACTTGAAACTCTTCTTCAAGACTGAAATGAGGAGCAGGCGAGCCCTTCACCTTGTGATATGAATACAAATACTCAGAGCTATTAATATCATTGTGGCATTCGCCAATTAAATAAATAAGGTCACCTTCTTTCTTAAAGTCGAGTGTCATTACCTTCTGCTTATCTTTTACTATGCCAAGCATACCAATTGTTGGTGTCGGGTACACAGGGCCTTCATACGAAGATTGATTATAGAAACTTACATTACCACCTGTAACAGGAGTATTAAACTTTTTGCAGGCTTCGCCAATACCTTTAATTGCATTAACAAATTGCCAGTATACTTCAGGGTTGTAAGGATTACCAAAGTTCAGGCAATTGGTTATTGCCACCGGCTCTCCGCCCGAACAAACAATATTACGTGCCGCTTCACTTACTGCTATTGCACCACCTGTTTTAGGATCAGCATAAACATAGCGTGAATTACAATCTACTTTAAGCGCCAATGCAGAATTAGCTTTCTTAACATTTACAATGGCAGCATCGGAAGGGCTATTGGTGCTCATATTAACAGTACCAACCATTGAATCATATTGTTCATAAACCCATCTCTTCGAAGCTATATTCGGATGAGAGAGTAAAAACTCCGCTACCTCAGCATAATCAGCAGGTTCTTCTATTGAATCAATTGAAAATTTCTGGAATTCTTTAAAATATGTAGGCTCTTTCTGCTCACGCATGTAAACCGGTGCACCACCACCAAGCACAAGCACTTCTGCAGGTACTTCGGCTACTAATTCACCATGCATATAATATTTCAATTGCTTTGAATCTGTTACCTCACCAATAACAGCATAATACAGATCCCACTTCTTCATTACATCTTCCACTTCTTTCTCCCTGCCCTTCTCTACTATAACTAACATACGTTCCTGTGATTCAGAAAGCAGTATTTCAAACGGGAGCATATTTTGCTGGCGAAGCGGAACCTTATCTAAGTGAATTATCATTCCACTTTCTCCTTTAGCAGACATTTCAGATGTTGAGCAGGTAATACCTGCTGCACCCATATCCTGCATACCTACAACAGCACCTGTTTTAATAACTTCAAGTGATGCTTCCAATAATAATTTCTCCTGAAAAGGGTCACCTACCTGTACTGAAGGTAGATCTTCTGCAGAATCTTCAGTAATGTCAGCAGATGCAAATGTTGCACCATGTATTCCGTCCTTTCCGGTAAATGAACCAATAATATAAACAGGGTTTCCAGCACCTTTTGCAATAGCAGAAACAGATTTACCTACTTTTAAAATTCCCACAGACATTGCATTCACTAAAGGGTTCACATTGTAGCAATCGTCAAAATAAACTTCGCCGCCAACTGTAGGCACGCCAAAAGCATTACCATAATCTCCAATACCTTTCACCACTCCCTTCAGCAGCCATTTGGTTCTTTCGGCTTCTATATTCCCAAAACGTAATGAATTAAGCTGGGCGATTGGACGGGCACCCATTGTAAAAATATCGCGGTTAATACCGCCAACACCGGTTGCAGCACCCTGGTATGGCTCCACTGCGGAAGGGTGATTATGAGATTCTATTTTAAAAGCACAACCGTAACCTTCGCCAATATCCACCAGTCCTGCATTTTCTTCCCCGGCTTTAGCAAGTAAATGTTCTCCTTCGCGTGGTAATGTTTTGATCCAATAAATTGAATTTTTATATGAGCAATGCTCACTCCACATTACGGAGAATATACTTAGTTCGGTATAGTTCGGTGTTCTTCCAAGAACAGACTTGATCTTATCAAATTCCTCAACAGACAGGCCTAACTGCTGGGCTATTTCTACGGTTACTTTTGGTGTTTTTTCAGCTACTTCCATGTTGTGTTTTATATCTGTGGCAAAGATAAATATTGCCTTATATGTAAGCCATGCTTTGCGTTAATTGTTCATTACTTTATTTTAACACAAAAAAGGCAAACTAATCTCATAAAGTAGCAAAAATTCCTATTTTTGGTAAACATCTGCAAGAAATGGGAGATATTGTTTTTTGTTCATTCTACATTCTCCTTTTTTCATTCATCATCTTAAAAACATCGTTATTTAAGTTGCCCGGGCTAAATAACTGGTATTCACTGGGCGCCTTTTACCTGAAACTTTTATTTGGTGTGGCGCTTTGGTATTTATATGCATACCATTATAAGAACAGATACTCTTCAGACATATTTAAATACTTCGACGATGGAAAGATCATCTATAAGACCTTTCACACAAATTTCTCTGATTTCGTTAAAATGTTCACAGGTATTGGCGATTCTGACGAACATATACAAAAGTACTACCATTCAATGGTTAGCTGGATAAATGAACATGGCAGTACCTTCTATAATAACAGCCATTTGCTTATTCGCCTCAATACGTTTTTTATGTTTTTCTCATTTGGTCATTATGGTGTGCATGTAATTTTTATGTGCTTCATTTCTCTTACCGGGCTTACATTCCTTTATAAATCGTTTTGGCACTATGTTACCGATATGCCCAAAAGCCTGTTCATTGCTATTTTTCTTTTCCCATCAGTGCTTTTATGGGGGTCTGGCATTCTAAAAGAAGGATTGGTATTATTTGCATTGGGGCTTTGTATTTATTATTCCACCAGAATCAAGAACAAGGAGGGCAACCTACTATTTAGTGCGCTTACACTTGCCTTAGGAATGTTATTACTTTTCGAAGTAAAAGCATATGTACTACTTTGTATTCTACCAGGCTTTATAGCTGAATATTTAATTGCACGCACCAAATTTGCGCGCAACAAACCCTGGCTGACATACGCTATTGTTATTTTAACATATATGGCAATAGGGTTTAACCTAAACCTGGTTTCACCTAAACTGAATCCGCTGGAAATGCTGGCAGATAAACAGGTTGACTTTTTAAGAACAGCAAAAGGCGGTATTTATTTAACTCCATTGAATGATCCAAGCCGGGCTGCACTTATTCAGGTAGATGATTCTGTATTTATTATTCCGGCTAATGCCAAAGCCGATTCCCTACTAAAAACTACAGGTGTCCAATATCTTACATCATCATCATTCTGTTACCAGGAGGAGCAGACCGGCAAAATAATTCCATTTAAACTGAAACAAGGCTTACCATTTGACCTGATACATACGGCGGTATATGATACTGTACACCAGATTGGAAATGATAGCACGTTGTACAGACTGGACAGATATATTGAACCCGCCAAAAGCAGAATTTCAGCAACTCCTTTTCAACCCGATTTAAAAGGTCTTTTATCATATATCCCCACCGCATTAATAATATCAATGCTTCGTCCATACCCTCATGAAATCCATTCAGCCGCGGTATTGATCTATTTTTTCGAGAATGTTTTAATGATTCTGTTAATTGCATTTGCATTTGCTTTTAGAAAAAGAAAGAACCCAAACAACCATATAGTAGCTTTTTGCATCAGTTACTGCATATTCATGCTTGTTTTGATAGGAATAACAACGCCATTATATGGTGGCATTGAGCGATATAAGTCGGTTGTAATACCTTTTATGCTTATTTTGCTGCTCCTGATCTACGATAAAGAAAAATTTAAACGAACTCTAAAAGGATAAAATCATACTGTATGGCATTCAAGCACATATTCGAAAAGAAATCGCTCACCAAAATATTAGCACAACGCGATTCCGATGACCTTCATGGAAATTCGCTTAATAAAATACTTTCCGTACGAGATCTTACTGCACTTGGTATTGCGGCCATAGTAGGTGCTGGTATTTTTTCAACCGTAGGTAAAGCTTGTTTTGATGGTGGACCGGGTGTAATTTTCTTATTCATTATCACCCCCATTGTTTGTGCATTTTCTGCTTTGTGTTATGCTGAGTTTGCTTCACGCGTTCCTATTTCAGGTAGTGCCTATACCTATTCTTATGTGGCATTTGGCGAAATGACTGCATGGATAATAGGCTGGGCGCTTATTATGGAATATGCCATTGGCAATATTGTTGTCGCCATTTCATGGTCATCGAACCTTACTGCTTTTTTGAAAAGCATACATATTATTATACCTGATTTTTTAAGCTCAAGCTATTTTGAAGTTAAAAGCGGTAACGATTATTTTCTTCATCCCGCAGGCACTTACGGCGGTACAATCCCCCCCGAACAGGCTCATAATTTATGGGTAAATGCCCCACATTTAGGCGCTATACCTATCATACTTAATATTCCTGCACTTGTTATTACATTCTTCATTACCTGGCTCGCCTTTGTAGGTATAAAAGAGTCACGTACAGGTAGTAACTTAATGGTTGCCTTTAAATTGATAGTCGTTATTGCCGTAATTGCTATCGGCTTCTTTTATATCGAACCAACAAACTGGCATCCGTTCTTACCTAACGGTATGGGAGGGGTAATGAAAGGCGTTTCAGCCGTCTTTTTTGCGTATATAGGGTTTGATGCTATATCTACCACAGCGGAAGAATGTAAGGACCCGCAACGTGACCTACCAAGAGGCATGTTATATTCACTAATAGCATGTACAGTCATTTATATATTAATTGCACTTGTACTTACCGGAATGACAAAATACACCAACCTGGGTTCAGAATCTTTCCTGGCGGATGCATTTACTTCACGCGGAATGAAATGGCTTGGTGGTATAATAGCCCTTAGTGCAGTGGTAGCAACCACAAGTGTTATGCTTGTTTTTCAGTTAGGCCAACCACGTATATGGATGAGTATGAGCCGCGACGGGCTTTTACCCGCTGCCTTTAAGAAAGTACACCCTAAATACAAAACACCTTCTTTCTCAACCATTGTTACGGGCTTTTTGGTTGGTGTACCTGCATTAGTGCTTGATTCAAACTTTGTTACAGACCTAACCAGCATTGGTACACTGTTTGCATTTATCCTGGTTTGTGGTGGTATTCTTGTCCTGAATAAAGATAAAAATGGCCCAAGACCTAAATTTAAGGTGCCCTATATAAGTGGCAGATTCATTCTTCCATTTATTTTCATTGCAACAATAGTTATATTTCAATATGCTTCTCCGGGTACCTTGTCAAGCTTTTTTGACTTAAACGCCGTTGCTAAATCAGATAATACAAGTGTTCTGGGGGCATTTACAGAGCGTATTCCTTACTTTGTTTTTCTTATAATCTGCTCGCTCATGCTTGTCTTCTCTATACTGCGCAAATTATCGCTTATTCCTGTAATGGGATTGCTTTCCTGTTTCTACCTAATGACCCAGCTTTCTGTGACAAATTGGGCATGGTTTGCTGTTTGGCTAATAATAGGCTTGGTAATTTATTTTACGTACGGGATTAAGCATAGTAATTTACGAAGGCCAAATGAGTAAATTTGCCAATTCTAAAAGGCAAACTTTGATTCTTTTAAAAAAGGCATATTGTAATCTATTACTGGTAATATTATTATTGGTAACTCAAGATGCTTTATCTCAATCTAAATCTGATACCTATCTTTTTCACTTTTTACCTTTTAAAAATGAAAAACCAGCAGGGCCTCCTCATGCCAGAAGAGTTAAAGTAAGGCTTGACTTTGGGTTGGTTCATCAATATGTAGTAACAGACCCACACTATACTTCGAGCCTTGAAAACGATGGAGCACCATATACCATTGGCCTGAAACTTGACATACCCGTATTGCAAAATGCCAACATTCTTGTAGGGGCAGATTTTGTAAGCGAAAATTTCGATTTCTATTCCTTTTACTTTGCACCGGGTTACTCTGTTTTGTATACAGGTCACGAACCATACGACCATGCTATAGAAATGGATGAATTACAAATACCGATTGAATACAAGATAAATTTTAACCCTGAAACCAGGAGCGCAAAGGAGTTTTTTGCTACTATTGGCTGGGTTTACAGAGATGTTTTTTACAATAATTCACTTATAACTGTAGGCAATACAGACGGTTTTGTTTGGGAAGGGCAAAACGACATAAACAGCGTCTTTAAGCTCTTCGGCCCAACTGGCAGTGGAATGTTTGAAGCAAGCCTGGGATACCAGCATAATGGGTTAAGAACCGGTAATGGATGGTTTTTTGAAATAGAATATAAATATGGCTTATCTCCCCTTACGTATTTAGGCAACGAGGCAATAGGTTCAAATTACATACAGTTCACATTAAACACCTTATCTTTTAAGTTAGGAATCAAGATATAGTATATCGCTTACAATTGCATAATGCTTGATTAACGGTATTTAAGTTGAAACAAAAATCATTTATACGGGAAATGTTCACTCTTCTTTTATGGGTGTTCATCATAGTTTTTGTGCTTTTTTACTTTGTCGGTTCTTTTTACTACATACCTTCTTTTTCAATGGAAGAAGAACTTAAACCCGGCGATTTTGTATGGGTAAATAAAATAGCTTATGGCCCCAGAATTCCCATGACTACATTCAGACTGCCAGGATATACGCATATAAAGCGCAACGATGTGGTAGCTTTTAACTTCCCCCTTGAATTTGAAAGGAAAATTGATAAACGTACCAACTTTGTTAAGAGATGTATCGGGCTTCCCGGCGATACGCTTCAAATTATTGATAAAACAGTTAGCATTAACAAACAGGTAATTGGAGACCTTCCTGATTATTTACATGCATACCTGATTGATGCTTCAATAGATACACTTGCAGCCTTTGTTAACAGGACAATGAAAATAGAAGAAACAGAAGTTTCTACAAACAGCAAGCAATACATATTTATGTTAACTAACACCGAGGCTGATTCAATTCGTAAAATGCCCTTTGTAAAAAATATCAAGCAGATCATTTCAAACGAATTCCAGATCAATATTTTTCCGGAGGAAAGCCATTTTTTATGGAACAAGGATAATTATGGACCTATAGTTGTTCCCAAAAAAAACACTACTATACACCTTACTATTGATAGCCTGGCTCTTTACGAAAATATAATAAGTCATTACGAAGGCCATTCATTGAAACTAATAGGTGATTCAATATTTATTGACGGCCACTATACTATTGAGTACACGTTTAAGCAGAATTATTATTTTATGATGGGTGATAACAGAGACAACTCAGAAGATTCACGTTACTGGGGTTTTGTTCCCGAAGACCATATAATTGGCAAGGCTTCACTAATTGCATTTTCCGTACGCCCTAAACCAAAGGATCAATTTTTCATAAAAAGAATGAATTGGAAGCGCACATTTAGCTGGATAGAATAATTGAAGTATTTTTGTACTGCTTATGTCAACCGTAAAACCTTTCAGGGCCATAAGGCCCGCCGCAGATAAAGTAGAACATGTTGTATCACATGCTGTAGAAAGGTATTCCGCAGCTACCATACAACATATTCTCGCCAATAATCCATTTTCGTTTTTGCAGGTTATTTATGCAGCAAGGACACAAAAGGTTACTTATACCGAGCAATTACATTCAATAAAAAACAGGTTTGATGAATTCCGTACCAACCAAATATTAAAAAAAGACACTGAGCCCTGCTTTTATGTATACAAGCAGGTAAAAGATGGCCGTTCGCATATTGGCCTGATGGCGCTTGCTTCGGTTGAAGAATATAAAAAAGGAATTATTAAGATACACGAACAAACGCTGGCTGAGCGTGAAGAAAAACTAAAAGAATATTTGACGGTCTGCGACTTTAATGCTGAACCGGTTTGCCTTACACATCCGTTCAATGAAAAATTGCACGATTTTCTTTACTCGAAAACAAAAGGTACTTCATTATATAACTTTTCATATGACACCATACATCATACTATCTGGAAATTATCAGATAAGAATGATATAGAAACAATATCAGAATTATTTAAATCCATCCCTGAACTTTACATAGCTGACGGGCATCACCGTGCTGCTTCATCAACCCTGCTTGCAGAATCGAAGAAAAAACGTAACCCTGCTCATACCGGATTGGAAGCCTACAATTATTTCATGGCAGCAATTTTTGCGGAAAATGAACTTACTATTTTCAATTTCAACAGGATGGTAAACAGCCTGAATGGCCACACAACAGAATCTTTTTTCAGTGCTATAGAAAAACATTTCAAAGTAATACCTTATCGGCATAATATCTGCACTCCTTCTTCACCTAAAGAAATTAGTGTTTATATTGAAAAACAATGGTATCTGTTACAATTAAAAGACGGAGTAAATGTGAATGCCGATGCGGTGGATAGTCTTGATGTTAGCATTTTGTCTAATTTCATACTCGGCCCCGTGCTTAACATAACCGATTTACGAAACGATAAAAGGATAGCATTTATACCTGGTGTTAAAAGTATTGAAGACACTTGTTCTATTGTCGACAGCGGGAAGATGAAAGCCGCCTTTTGCCTCTACCCGATTTCTTTTTCTGAATTAAAAGCTGTAGCCGATACTGGTAGAGAAATGCCGCCAAAATCAACATGGATTGAACCCAAGCTTGAAAGCGGTCTACTTATATATAGCTTACAGGATTAGAATTTAGAACGAGTCCTTCTGTGAAATGGAGAAGGTGAATATGTCATGGTAATGAACGTAAACATATATGCATCATTATGTTTAGCATCCGCACGTTCTTCACCAGTCCTATCGGGTGGAATTTCCTGATTTACCTGGTGAAGGGAAGGATCTGCAAAATATGCTGCAATTGGACCATATTTCTGCAAAATTGCGTTATTGTCATAGTATGTTCCGTGAGCATCGTCTAAATAATCGGTACTAGTCCATAGCCTGTCAGACACTTCAAGGCCAATCGTAAATTGTGGTGTAACATTATATTTAAAACCAATACCTGCAGGCGTTGTAAATGCAAACTGAGAGTATTCCTTTGGCCCGCCCGGCATTCCCTCTCCCTCTGTGTGCAATGGCCTTAAGTTATACCATGTACCGTCAATATATTGTCCTTGCGGGTTAAAATATGTTCCGCCAATACCCAGAAAAACATATCCATCTATATTAAAACGCTTGAAACCACGGGCATGTTTAATGTGATAGCGGTGACCAATATGACTACTTTGATAAAAATAATACTCTGCCTGAGCTGATAGTTCGACAATAGGAGATCTGAAATTAATATTACGGTTATTCCTGTATTCCTCACTACTGTAAGCATCATTACCCGAAATCATCCCTCCAGTTAAAGTGCCGCGCACTGCCAAAACGGAATTAATAAAATCACGGTATCCTACAAACGCACCGTATCTAATGGCGTCAAAATTAAAATCTTTCAAAAAGTGAGTGCCTACCGTTGATGAGCCACCAATATCAGTTAATGCCTGAGATGGACCAGCTCCAAAAACCCATTCGTTATGAGCACCAAAACGATTATAAAAATATTGAGCCCTTCCTGATAGCGGTAACAAAAAAATACCTAAAACGATACTGTAGTAGAGATAGACTTTCTTCATCCCCGCAAATGTAGGTATTTTTACGTAAATAATGGCATTTTTTATTAACAAAGTGTTAATTATGCCAAAAAAACATTGAAAATTGCTAAAAAAGAATCTTTTGAATAAAGTGCCCGGTGAGAGACTCGAACTCTCAAGGATGTAACTCCAACGGCTTCTGAGACCGCAACGTTTGCCAATTTCGCCAACCGGGCGTTTAATTAATTTTGAATGCTGAACTATTAATGTTGAATTAATGCCATTAAGCATTCAAAATTTAAAATTCAACTTTCTGAATAGTGCCCGAAGCGAGACTCGAACTCGCACACCATTACTGGCGCCACCCCCTCAAAGTGGTGCGTCTACCAATTTCGCCATCCGGGCATTTTAAAGAACGCTGCTAAAAAAACAGGGTGCAAATATAAAAACAGATTCTACATTACGAACTAAAATTATTAGCCTTTGTTCACGAAAAACCGCGGCTGCTCTTTATTTGCTCGTATGCTTCCTGTATTTTTTTGAATTTTTCCTCAGCAGCTTTTCGCAGGTCTTCACCCAGGTGGGTAACTTTATCAGGATGGCTTTCAAGCGCCATTCGCCTGTATGCTTTCTTCACTTCATCATCTGTAGCATTAGCCCCTATTCCAAGTATTTCATATGCAACACTTTTATTTACTCCTGCCCCACCCCTTGTAAACATGGCTCCAATCGACCTCATATCTAAAGTAGAAATACCCAGCAAAACAGCTATACGATAAATAACCTGTCTTTCTTCATCAGAAAACTGGCCGTCAGCGTGTGCTACTCCATACAAATAATGCAATAGTTGCAACCTTGTTTCATAAGTTGTAACCTGCCGCATGGGGAAGCACACTTTCTCCAAAGGAATTTGCCTCTTTAACATGTCTCTGAGCATTAGCATATATTGCTTAGTCCGTTCAACCCCAAATTGCCGTACAAAAAACACCTTCACATAATCGAGCTCCGACCGCGTTGTGGCACCATCACTTTGCATAACTGCTGCTGAAAGAGCAAGTAAGCTCATATGAAAATCACCCCCTTGCATATTTTCTGTACCGCCCCGAAATGGATCTGCCTTCCCTTCTTTTGGAGGATTCAGGAACAGGCTGTCGATAAACCACCCAAGAATAAATCCGGCTATAGCACCATCAAACCTTGCAAACAAGTACCCTAATATGGCGCCGAAAATCTTCCCTGAATTATTCATTATATGCTAAATCACACGCAAAAATAGTTTTGTTTTGACTACTGCCTAACTAAAGGGCATTATCGGCATTTATTAATATTATTACTTTTATAATTCTAAAAACTGGTTTTATGGAAAATTTCGCTTTAGCCATTGAAATAATATTTCCTGCTATTGTTGTGGGTATTATGGCTTACCTACTAATGAATGGATACCTGAAATATGAAGCAAACAAGAGCAAATTAGACATTGAAAAATCAAGGCAGGAAATAATTTTACCTGCTCGGATGCAAGCATATGAACGAATTGTTCTTTTTCTTGAAAGATCAACGCCGGAAAGCCTTATACGGAGGATATTAAAAACAAATTCAAGCGCAAGGCTGTTTCAAAGTGAACTTATTTCGGCCATTCGCAGTGAGTATGACCATAATATGTCTCAGCAAGTGTATGTGTCGGCTAATGCATGGTCATTGGTAACAACAGCTACTGAAGAAACCATAAGGCTCATAAATATATGCGCCTCAAAACTCTCAGCTACCGCTACAGCTACTGATCTTGCCGAAAACATGCTTCAAATTACATCGCAACTCAATAAATTCCCTACTCAGGTGGCAATAGAAAGTATAAAGAAAGAGTTTTCCCAATATTTTCTCATTGCTGCTTCAGCCCCGGTTAAGCAGTAATAACCTATATACAGGTTTGGGTTAAATAATATTTGTACTTGAGAATGTTTGCCCTTATTTCGGGTGTATTTCAACCGAAGCAGTTATTGGCTTTGGGTTATAATAACTACCTTTTTCTATAACTACGTGCCAAAGTCCATCGTTTGGTATGGTAAACTCACATGAGCTATCCTCGATCATTCCGCCATTATAGCTGAATGTTTTATGTTCTTTATACTGCCTGTAATTATAATCGCCAATGAGCATAACCTTTGTAGGCTCACTGATTTGTACCATTACGCGGGTACCTTTTTTGGCTTTAAAAACACGATGTAAATATTTCATGGCTACCGGCTAAAAGTGTTTGTTACAGGAAATTTCTGCAACAAAGAAAAGAAAATTTTTTAAATCTGAACCCCGCCTTTTGTTTTATTATGCTTCGGGCAGTTTTTTTTGTCCGGTTGTTGAGAATGATTTTGCGTTGAATCTTTAGGACAGCACTGCTGTGCAGGGGGAGGTTGACAGAAAAAACCGTTACAAGGCGGCATGCCATATATTTGCATCATCTCGTTCATCTGGTTTTGCATCATTTGCTGCATTTTGTCAAGATCCATTGCACCATACTGTTGAATAAACGGATAATTACTTAGATCAGGCGTATTAAGTGGCATGGATAACATAAGTGTATTCATATTCAAGCCATATTTCCTCATCATGGAATCTACATACGCATCAGAATGGCATTTACCGGAATATATGTACGTATAAGTTGAATCGTAACTTATTACATTACCGTTAGCATCTGTCTGCTTATGCACACTTATGTGAACCTTAGGGTCGCTGGTATTACCCTTACCAATTGCCTGATCTTGTGCAAGGGCTGAAAATGAACACCCCGCCATAAACATTGCCAAGACAACAATAATTAAATGTGCTTTAGTTTTCATATCGCTCTGAATCCGTAATGCAAATATACTATGCCTTAAGGCTTTGAAAGGTATTTCAGAGTTAAAAAGTGTTAAACAGTGGGCGCTATTCAGTTGAAATATGACTTATTCCAACACACCATGCTGAATTTCTTATAAAATGTAAAACCACCAAATACCATTGTAAAAAAGGTATAAATAGTAAAACCTGCCAGGTATAACATCTGGTAATATTGCACATCTTCAGGTTTACGGAATATAACCGCGGGAATAATGAACATTAAAGGCAGGCCTACAACTATCAAGGTAACCAATAAAGTCCAAATGCTCCGGAGTGGATACGCTAACCATTTTTTATACCATGCCATTGCCTGCCCCGATTGATAAATCAAATAGTAGTTAACTTCATCAAGTTTCGCAAACACAAGTATTTGGTTGGCTATAGTATTAGCGTTTACATATTTTGCAGACGTTACCACCTTAACTGCCGATACATCTCTGCCCAGTTCCCTTTCAATATCCTTAATTCCAACTATAGAATCGCCAGGCATGTTACCAGGGTTGAACTCGTTATAATCAATAAACCGCATGCGGAATTGCACACAAAAACTTTTTATATCGTCAACCGAAAACACTTTATTTTTATCAAGCTGCTCATTCCATTTACCCGGCTTAGCTGCAACACGTAACCGCTTCAATAAAAATTCATCGGCAGACATTCCCTTTTTTACAGCCTCACTAATTTGCTGATTAATTAAATAAACTGCCTGTGCATGCTTTTGTTTTATTTTAATTAACTCTTCAGGGGCATTGATCGGTGAAAACATAGGGGCCAGTATTTATTGCGCAAAGATATATCTTAACTAAATACCTTCTTCCACCTCTTTGCTTAGCAAATAGCCATTCAAGCATAGCTTATTATATATTTGTGCTTTTTATTATACTATGTACACCTGCGAAACAACTATACGCGTACGCTATGCCGAAACTGACCGCATGGGATACGTTTACTACGGTAATTACGCTGCGTATTACGAAACAGGCAGGGTTGAAGCATTAAGAGCATTAGGGCTCAGTTATAAAGAAATGGAAGACAAAGGCATTATGCTACCCGTACTTTCGTATTCGATAAAATATTTCAAGCCGGCATTTTTTGATGATTTCCTTACCGTTAAAACCACATTGAAAGAATTACCCAGCGGAACCCGCCTTGCATTTGAATATGAAGTATGGAACGATAAAGGAGTTTGCCTGAATAAAGGTGAAACCACACACGTTTTTGTAAAAGTTGATGGAGGAAGGCCAATTACAATACCTCAGGAAGTTATTGATAAGCTCGCGCCTTTTTTCCCTTCTACAGCAGAAAACAAATAAATTAAGTCTTTACAAATTCTTTCAATACATCTTTAATTGAAGGATACATATCCTCCATATAGTTCTTCAACTGCGATGGTTTTGCCCATACTGCTTTTTCAATACCCTCTTCATCCTGGGGTTTCGGTATAGCTGTTGAAGTGGTTGTCATAGCAAACCAGTGGCTATACTTTATATAACACCAGTATTCATCCTGATAAATATGATAACTTATCGTTAGTGGATTGGTTATAGTCAGTTCACCAATGCCACATTCTTCTTCCACCTCGCGCATGGCTGCCATTTCATTTGTTTCCTTCTTCTCAAGTTTGCCTTTAGGCAAATCCCATTTGCCTTTTCTGAATATTAATAGATAATCGCCAGCCTGGTTCTGCACTAAACCACCGGCAGCTTTTACTCTTACAAACATCGATTTAAACTTGTTCCATATTCCTTTAGCATCGCCTTGCATCCAAATACCTTTACAATTTTCATCATATTTAAACTTCTCCCATTCTTCCCTTATATTAAATGTCCCGGAAACCTTTTTTAGTCCCTTCCCATCGAAAGATGGTTGATTATCAGGACCTATACATATAAGCCTGTTATTATAATAAACTTTGTACATTTGCGCCATGATACAGAATAAGGATTCAGCGCGCAAAATTGCAGATTTTTTACTCCAAATCAAAGCGATAAAACTTCAACCCGATAAACCATTTGTTTGGTCGAGTGGTATTAAGTCGCCTATTTACTGCGATAACCGTAAAACATTATCGTACCCTAAAATACGCACATATTTAAGGCAACAATTCACCAGTGTAATACAAGATGAATATGGCAAGCCAGATGTTATTGGTGGTATTGCAACAGGTGGTATAGCACATGGTGTATTAGTGGCGCAAGATATGGGCTTGCCTTTTGTGTATGTAAGAGGTGAAGCAAAACAACATGGAACTGCTAAGCTTATTGAAGGAGAAATTGAAGCGGGTCAGTCGGTAATACTTATTGAAGATCTTGTTTCAACAGGTGGTAGCAGCCTTAAAGCAGCTGAAGCGTTGAGAGAAGAGAAATGTTTGGTAAAAGGTATTATATCTATATTCAATTATAACCTTAAGATTGCAGAAGATAACTTCAAGAAAGCAAAAGTTAATTTAACTTCTCTTTGTGATTACAATACGCTTATAGAAAGAGCTCTGGAGACTAATTATATTACCGAGAAAGATCTTAAGCCACTTGAAGATTGGGTTAAAAACCCTGAAGGCTGGAAGAAATAATCTATTTCTTACCTAACACTTCTTTATACAGGTTTTCATATATCGGAAGTATATTCCTTATATCATACTTTTCAGCTTGCTTGTGCGCGTTCTCTTTAAACGTTGCAAGCGTAGCATCGCTTTCAAGTATGTGAATAGCATTCTTAGCCATATCTTCATAATCGCCAACATTACTCAGCATACCTGAGAAATTGTGAATATTAATTTCAGGCAGTCCACCCTTATTAGTTGATATTACAGGCACTCGCGCCGCCATTGCTTCCAATGCTGCCAATCCAAAACTTTCGGTTTCCGATGGAAGGATAAACAGATCTGCTACCGCAAGTATACTGTTCGGATCAACCAATTTACCTAATGATAATATTTCGGAGCAAGTATCAAGCTCCCTGCAAAGCCTGTCAATGTTACCTCTTTCGGGACCATCACCAACCAAAATAAGTTTTGAAGGTATTTTTTTTCGTACAATATCAAACACACGCAATACATCTTCTACCCGTTTTACCTTACGGAAGTTTGAAACGTGCAACATTATTCGTTGCTTATCTGCAGCATATAACTTGCGGTCTTGCTTGGCTTTTGCAAAGTCAAACTGGTCAAGCTGAATAAAGTTTGGTATAACCCGTATGTCACGTGTTACTTCTTTAAAATAGAAATAGGTATCCTGCTTAAGACTTTCTGAAACGGCAGTAACGGCATCGGACTGGTTGATAGCAAAGGTAATGGCTGTTTCAAACGATGCATCCTTACCAACAAGTGTAATATCGGTACCGTGCAATGTGGTAATAAAAGGCAATGAAATGTTTTGTGCTGCCAACATCTGTTTTGCCATATAGGCAGCCGATGCATGTGGTATAGCATAATGCACATGCAAAATATCAAGTTTACTATACTTGGCTACCTCAACTATTTTATTTGCAAGTGCCAGTTCGTATGGGGGATAATCGAATAAGGGATAATCAGAAACAGTTACCTCGTGGTAAAATATATTGCCTGAAAAAGTACTTAACCTTACCGGCTGGCTATAGGTTATAAAGTGTACCTGGTGGCCTTCTTGTGCAAGTGCTTTACCTAATTCTGTGGCTACTACACCGCTACCACCAAAGGTTGGATAACAAACTATTCCAATATTCATAAATACAAGTCGTTAGTCATTAGTCTTAAGTCGTTAGTCATGAATCGTTAGTCTTTAGGTGAAATCGATTTTATTAGTCCCCATAAGATTTTCGAAACTTCTGATGATTCCTGAATAAGAAAATCTCTTCGTGGCATATCTATATACTTAAGTTTTTCTGCCAGATATAACATCGATCTTACTTCGCTACATGAACCCAATGAAATATGTAAAAATCTTTTAAAGTCTGCATCACTACTCCTATCAAATCCTTCCGCAATATTATTGGATATAGAAATACTCGCCCTACAGATTTGTTCTTTAAAACCATAATCCTTTATCTGCGAGAATGAAGAATATAATTCAATAGTCAAAGTTTGTGCTTTTTGCCAAGCTATAATGTCTTCAAACTTTTTAATTTTCATATTAAGTTCTATTACTGACTTAGGGCTAACGACTTACGACTAACGACTACTTAGTAATAGCATTATAAATAACCTGCGCTATTTTGGTACGGATATTCAGTTTAGCAAGTTTGTTGTCATCCGAACCTGATGCTACTCTGTTCGATAAAAATACGTAAACTAAATGATACTTAGGGTCCACCCATGTATAAGTGCCTGTAAATCCGTAATGTCCATAGCTTTCGGCAGATGCGCTTGCACAGGCCGGGCTTTCTTTTGTAGTATCTGTTTCCGGTTTATCAAAGCCCAAACCACGGCGGTTGCCTTTATCGCATTCCACACACGAAGTAAACAAATGAACCGTTGCACTATCTAAATATCTAGTTCCTCCATATTGACCATAGTTTAGAAACATTTGCATAAGCACAGCAAGGTCATTTGCATCGGAGAACAAGCCCGCATTACCTGCTTCTCCGCCTAACATAGCTGCAGACGGGTCATGCACATAACCTCGCAATAATTGTTTGCGCCAGATGCTATCGTATTCTGTTGGAATAATACGCGCAATTGGAAAGCGAGACAATGGATGATAGCCCATTGTTTGAAGGCCCATCGGCTTATAGAAGTACTTCTGAACATACGCATCCAACGACATGCCATTTGTTTTGGCAATAATATTACCCAACAGAATAAAACCAAGGTCACTGTATTTATACACGGGCTTTTTATCAACTGGTGATTTAAGTATTTCCTGAATTATAGAATCTTTAAAATCTTTGCGGATGAACATGTGCGCTGCAACAGGATATGGATATTGCGAAGAAGAATCAGCACTATATACTCCACTTCTCCATGTTTTTCCGCTCATTGTTTCTTTCCATGGAAAGATCGAAGCCTGTAAGCCAGCCTGGTGCACCAATATATCCTGGATAACCATTTTCTTTTTATTGCTCTTGCTTGCTTCAGGCATTAATGTTGGCAACGTAGTACCTAAAAGCATTTTGTTCTGGTAATACATTTTCATAAATGCCGGTGTAGTAGCTGCAATTTTTGTTACCGATGCCAGATCATATATATCAGTCAACTTAACCTTATTGGTATCATTATAATTCTGGTAGCCGAATGCCTTTTGATAAATAACCTTGCCATCTTTTGCTACCAGCACAACGCAACCCGGATAGGCATGTTGCTTAATGCCATAGTTAGCAATAGTATCTATTTGAGTAAGCGATGCTGAAGCTATACCTATATCATCAGCGCTTGTGTATCCAAACCGTGAGGGCTTAGTTGAAATGCCAAACCCACGTTGATAAAATACTGTAGCTGTAACAGGTAATCTGCCCTTCGCCCCTATTCCACCAAAAATTAGTTGAGCTGAATAATCCTCGGTATAAGGTGAGTCCTGATATGATATAATAAGCGCCTTTGCTTTTTTAACAGCAGGCAAATAGTTCAACAGATACGGATTAGAGAACATATTCAGCACCGTCGGGCAATTGTTCAATACAGTATCGAGCATTTTAATTGCATTGGTCGACATACCAAAAGTATCAGCAGGGTGAATATTGGTATGGTTCAGGGAAAGAATAACAAGGCTATACGATTTAAGTTTTTTATAAATAACACCCATGGTACTATCCGTTCCTTTATATGGGAAATCAAAATGCGTTACAGTGGTGTAATCATTCATTCTTTTTTGGAACGTATTTACTACGGTATCTCCAATATCAAGCGTTGCTATATGAAGCGTGTCTAATCGTTTCAATGGCAAAAGCTGGCTATTATTCGTAAGCAGGGTAATAGTATTCTGTGCAAGTTTTCGGTTTAGCAGGTCAGCTTGTGGCGAGTTGAGATCTTTAACCAGGTTAGTAAGTACAATAGGTTTGTAATGATTCAAGCCTGCCCAGGCCTTAGCCATTAATAATTTGTGGCAACGTGCATCAATTTCATCTTGTGTTATTTCTCCCTTTTTTATGGCTTTCTTTATTTCCTCAATTGCCTTTGGCACATCCTGCGAAAAAAGTAAAATATCGTTACCGGCAATTAGTGCCTTTACATCTACCTCACCGGGTGCATAATACTTTGCAACACCTTGCATATTCAATGCATCGGTAAATATCAAGCCCTTAAAACCCAGTTTTTGTTTTAACAGGGTGTCGACAATTCTAGGCGAAAGAGTTGATGCCCTGTTCTTAGTAGAATCGAGCGAAGGAATATACAAGTGGGCAACCATTATACTGGCAAGCTCTTTATTGAATAATTGTTCAAATGGATATAGCTCAAGTGTATCGAGCCTGCTGGTTGGGTAATCTACAATAGGCAGAGAAAGATGAGAATCTGTTTTTGTGTCGCCATGGCCGGGGAAATGTTTAGCACAGGCAAGCACATTTTGACTTTGCAAGCCCATCATGTACGCAAGCCCCATTTGTGCAACATGCTTTTTCTCTTCACCAAAAGAACGCATACCAATTACAGGATTATCCGGATTATCATTAATGTCTACAACGGGGGCAAAATCTTCCTGCACACCTAAACGTTTGCATTCACGGGCTATTTCAACACCCATCTGGTAAACAAGCGAGTCGTTCTTCATGGCGCCTAATGCCATTTGCAAAGGGAACTTAGGCACACTATCCAATCTCATAGCAAGCCCCCACTCTGCATCCATACCAATAAGCAATGGCACTTTACACATAGCCTGGTACGTATTGGTTAACTCTGCCTGCCTCACGGGACCACCTTTAAAGAATATCAGTCCGCCAATTTTTTGTTCCTGTATAAGCTTGGTAACATCTTCAATATTTTTGTTGTGAGCCGTATCAGAATATGCCGCCACCATAAATAATTGGGCTATCTTTTCTTCCGCGGTCAATGTCTTCATCACTGAATCGGCCCAGAGGGAATATTGCGGCTTATTGAATGGAGGATTGTTTTGTGCGGCCCCCCTTAGTCCCCCCAATAGGGGGATTATTACCAAGAACTTATAAATACTTTTCATAGATTACTGTTCCGCCCCTCTAAATCTCCCCAAGCGGGGAGACTTTGAAACGGGTACACGAATGTATCTATCAATCAAACTTCAACCTTTGGAATAAGGGCTATTTTATCAACAAAGAAAGGTTTAAACCAAAACTTACCACTCAGGCACTTAGAGCACTTAGGTTCACTGAGAAAAGTAGCTTAGTGCTTCTTAGTGGGCTTTGTGTCTTAGTGGTAGGAATTTTACTTTTCTATTACAACGCTAACCTCATCTACATTGCCATTCATAGGTGGTTTTTTCTTTACCACTTCAACTGACAAATGTTTTACATGCGGGAACTCTTTTTTCAGGTGAGATGCAATACGTTCTGCAACATGCTCGATAAGGTTCGAGCGTACCTTCATTTCACGTTTTACTATTTCATATACGGTAACATAGTCAGCGGCATCGCTAAGCTTATCACTTGCAGCAGCGACCGAAAAGTCACCTTGCAATTGCACATTAACCACAAAGTCGCCGCCTATCCTTGCCTCTTCGGGGAGGCAACCATGGTGCGCTCTTAAATGTATTCCTCTAACGTTTATGGTTTGCATATTTAGTTTCTATTCATTTATTTCACCACAGATAAAACAGGATTCTCACAGATTAAATACATATTAACAAAATATCCCCTGTCATTTACTTCTGTGTTAATCTGTATGAAGCTAAATCTGTATAATCTGTGGTCAGTTAATTTTCCATCTTTAGTTTCTTTTCATTTCACCACAGATAAAACAGGATTTTCATAGATTATAATACAAATCGCTGAATACCTTCCTTTAAATCTGTTGTGTTAAAATTAATTAATAAACCGAGCTTAACGTCCGACAACTTCATATACGTAAGTAATTGCGCCTTATGGACCGGTGCTATAGCATCAACCGATTTTATTTCAAGAATGATTCTTTTATCTACCAACATATCAATGCGGTAGCCCGCTTCCAGTTTAATTTCATTATACACCAAAGGAAGCTCTTTCTGTCTTTCGACACTTATACCTGCGTTATTAAGTTCATGTTGCAAACAAACTTCATAAGTTGATTCTAATAAGCCTGGCCCTAATCCGGAATGCACCTTATACGCGCATCCAATAATTTTATATGACAACTCATTCAATTCCATCTACAGTTGTTCTACTCTGCGTTAATCTGTGCGGTCTTTTATCTGTGTAATCTGTGGTAAAAACATTAAATGACCGCTGCTATCGCATTAATTTTTAATTGAACTCAACGCCTTATCCAACCTCTTCACCACCTCATCTTTACCAAGTACTTCAATAGCTTCAAACAATGCCGGGCCTGCTGCCAAGCCTGTCACCAGCACCCTGAACAATTGCATTACTGAGCCAGGAGGTGTATTATTTTCTTCAGCCGTCTTTTTAAATACGGCTTCTACATTAGTGTGAGAAAAATCAGTTGTATTCGCCAACACATCTTTCAACTTAGCGAAGAACGATGGCACATTATCTTTCCATTTCTTTTGAATAACGCTTGTATCGTATGTTTCTGGTGCAAAGAAAAAGAAACTACCAAGGTCCCAGAACTCACTCACAAAATGAGCCTTTTCTTTAATAAGCGTACAAACCCTTTCTACATAATATTCCGAGGCCAGGTCGCCGGTAACGCCTTTGCTTTTTACAATCGGCATGAAAGATTCTGCTAATTCAGTATCTGTCCTTTTTCGTAAATATTGCTGATTATACCACTTAGCCTTATCAGGGTCGAACTTAGCTCCGTGTTTACTTACACGTTCAAGCGAAAATGCCTGTATCAGTTCTTCAATTGAGAACAATTCCTGAGTTGTACCGGGGTTCCAGCCTAAAAATGCCAGCAGGTTCACCACCGCATCAGGGAAATATCCACGTTCGCGGTAACCAGACGATTGCTCACCTGTAGCAGGGTCTTTCCAGTCTAATGGAAAAACAGGAAAACCAAGGCGGTCACCATCTCTCTTGCTCAGTTTACCATTACCATCAGGGCGCAATAAAAGAGGTAAATGAGCGAATTGCGGCATAACATCTTCCCAGCCAAAAGAACGGTACAACAATACATGCAATGGCGCCGATGGCAACCATTCTTCTCCACGTATCACATGAGTTATTTTCATTAAATAGTCGTCAACTACATTAGCCAAATGGTAGGTTGGCATACCGTCGGACTTGAACAAAACCTTATCATCAAGCGATTGGGTATGTACCACAACCCAACCCCTTATTATATCATGAAAACGTATCTCTTCATTACGCGGAATCTTCATCCGTATCACATATTGTTCGCCAGATTCCATACGTTTTTTCACATCATCCTCCGAAAGGGTCAGTGAATTCTTCATAGTGCTACGGGTAACAGCGTTATACTGTGGTGCAGCCACCTTTGCAGCTTCCAGGCGCTTGCGCATAGCTTCCAGTTCTTCTGATGTATCGAATGCATAATAGGCATGGCCCAATTCAACTAGTTTTTCAGCAAACTGGCGATACATGGTTTTACGTTCCGACTGGCGGTAAGGGGCATGAGGGCCGCCTTGCCGTATGCCTTCTTCAACCTCTATACCGCACCATGCCAGGGCTTCCTGTATATAGTCTTCAGCACCCGGTACAAAACGGTTCTGGTCTGTATCTTCAATACGTAATATAAAGGTGCCGTTGTGTTTTTTAGCAAATAAGTAATTATATAATGCCGTGCGAACCCCGCCAATATGCAAAGGGCCAGTTGGGCTGGGTGCAAATCTTACTCGTACCGGTCTGTCTGACATGCTTCTGTTTTTAGAGGGGCAAATATAGTAACTTATCACCCTGCCCCCACCAACCTCCCCCAAAGCGGGGGAGGCAATACATAAAGCCCTTATTTTATTGAAAGTCTCCCCGCATGGGGAGATTTAGAGGGGCATGGAGGGATAAAATTTTGTACGTTTGCGCCCATTATGGCAACACTACGACAAAATAAGGTTTCTAGACTGGTACAAAAAGAAATGGGCGATATCTTCCAGAAGGAAGCGCGTCACCTGTTTGTTGGTGGCCTTATAACTGTTACCAATGTTGAAATAAGCCCCGACCTTTCCATTGCTAAGATATTCTTTACTGTGCTTAACTTAAAGCCTCAGCAAACCATGGAAATGCTTATGGAAAAGAAACCGGAGATACGCAAGTACCTGTCGGCAAGGGTACACTCGCAATTACGTATTGTGCCCGACCTCCGTTTCCATATTGACGATTCATACGATGCCATTCAACATATTGAACAACTATTAAAAAAATAATATTACCCGATGGAATACGATCCAATTAAAAATAAACTTGGTGTCTTTTTTAACATGTCCCCTGCCCTGCGCAAGTTGTTCTACAATTTGCTCGACCTGCTTTTGTTACGTACATGGCATATCCATAAAGAATTACGTGCCTGGGAGAAAACCACTCCTGCAAAGGCAGAAATATTAGATGCCGGTTCGGGTTTCGGACAGTATTCATGGTACATATCGAGCAAGCACCCCGACTGGAACATATTGGGTGTTGATGTAAAAGATGACCAGATTGCAGATTGCAATAAGTTCTTTTCATCGCAAGGCAAAAAGAATGTGCGCTTTGAAGTGGCCGACCTTACCAAATTCAGCAAGCCTGAAAGCTATGACTTTGCGCTTTCGGTAGATGTTATGGAACATATACTAGAGGACGTTGAAGTATTTAAGAACATATATGCTTCACTCCGCAAAAACGGAATGCTACTTATTTCAACTCCGTCCGATCAGGGTGGCTCTGATGCGGATAGCTCAGAAGATGGCTCCTTTATTGGTGAGCACGTACGCAACGGATATAACATAAATGAAATTCAGGATAAGCTCAGAACTGCAGGCTTTACAAAAATTGAGGCTCGCTATTCCTACGGTGTGCCTGGCCATATTGCATGGGTGCTTTCTATGAAGTATCCTATGAAGATCCTTTCTGTTACCAAGGCATTTATTATTCTGTTGCCTTTTTATTACCTGGTTACTTTTCCATTCTCTCTCATCCTTAATTCCATGGATACCAATGGTACCCATGCCAAGGGTACGGGGTTGATAGTGAAGGCCTGGAAGTAACTTCCCTTGCTAAATAGTAGGACGCACGTCATGATTTTGGGCGTTCCCCTACGGGTCGGGCTATACGCTGCAAGTCCTCGCTGCGCTGTGGGCTTTACGCTTCTATCCCTAACGCTACTTCGCCCTTTTGTTCTTGCAAAATCCTGATCAATTTTACGGCTCGTACTTTTCCCTATTCAATGAGATTACGTTTTACTTCTCCCTAAAGGAGAAGAACTGACAGGCGGCCAGCAAAGGTGAATGCAGCAGAGCGGAATGAGCCGGTCACGACCCCAAGGAGTGATTGCCTTCGGCTGTCTTGACTTTTTAGTTCTTTTATTCACATCGCTAATAATTTCAATAGAGTTCATGCTTGCTAAAGCAGGTGTGTCAAGACAAAAGAACATATTAATTAAAGCTAACCCACACCCACCATTAGCCTATTTAAAAAGACATTCCTCATATAAAAGAATAAATTTGTGGTATGAGAAGAATGTTATTTCTTGTTTTCTGTTTTTTGCTTTCTGCTTTTTATTTGGAGGCACAATCATGGCAACCTGTTGGTTCAGAAATAAACGGTCAGCTACTTTCGTTTTCTGTTTTTAAAAATGAACTTTATGCAGGTGGAGTTTTTTCGTCCCCATCGCTGTATACAGCAGAATGGAATGGCTCTAATTGGAATACAGGAGCCTCGGGCTATATATATCACGGAGCACAAGAAGGCATTGGTGCCTTATTAAGCTATGACTCTGTACTATATGCTACAGGGCAATTTGATTCTATTGGAAATTTACCTTGCAGAAGTATAGCCCAATGGAACGGAGTGAGTTGGGATAGTGTTGGACTAGGCTTAGCATCGGAATATGGTAATGGCGGGAATTCTTTATTAGTGCAAAACGGGCAATTGTATGTGGGTGGATTCTATACAGATACTGTAAATGGCAAAATATTAAACAGCATTGGAAAATGGGATGGCAAAAATTGGGATACACTTGGCAAAGGGGTATTAGGCTTAATAAGTGCCCTTGCTACATATAATGGAAAACTATATGCGGGAGGCCAATTTGATGTAGCAAGTAATGAGAAAATTCAAAATATAGCAATATGGGATAATACTAAATGGGATTCCTTATTAATTGGTCGACCGGTAAACAGTGTAATATATGCGATGGTCACTTTTAAGGGTAAGTTATATATTGCAGGCTCTTTTTCTGCAACCGTAGGAATACATGCAAATAATATAGCCACTTGGGATGGTACTAAATGGGATTCTGTAGGTGGAGGATTAAACAATGATGTTAACAGCTTGATTGTTTATGATGGAATGCTAATAGCAGGAGGAAGTTTTGACAGTACCGATGGTAAACCTACAAGTGAAATTGCTGCATGGGACGGTACAAATTGGCATACTATTGGAGCAGGCTTACAAGGAGGTAATTATGGGGTTTGGGGGTTAGGTGTCTATGATTCTAATTTATACGCTGGTGGAGATTTTACAAATAGCGGGAGTACTTCTACTCCTTATATAGCTATGTGGAAGGGACCACTTGGAGTAAATGAGATTAGTAATAAAAAGGAAATGATAGAAGTTTTTCCAAACCCCTCAACTGGTATTTTCATTTTCAAACTTTCTGGAAACACCGGCAAAAACGTCATAACAATCTATAATATGTTTGGCGAGAATATATACAATACCCAATTTAACACAAGCGCAACTCAAATTGATTTGAGTGGAAAACCTGCCGGAGTTTATTTGTACCGAATTGTTTCTGAAAAAGGCGAAGCAATTTCAAGTGGAAAGCTAGTCATCCAATAGATTCTTAATTCTTAATTCCTAATTGAAAAGCCTTCGGCTTTTCTGCACTCTGCCAATTTGTCGCCAATATTTTTTAGCAATGAATCATTCTTGTAAATATTTGATAATCAATTAATAATGAAAATAACTGCTACGAATTTTAGCAAAACAGTTTATTGTTATTTATTGTATTTATCAATGAGCTTTAATTTGAAAATGGCAGAAGTATGACAATCATTTAAAGTAAAGCCAGTATCTTTCCGTCCTTATTAATTATACCGAAATAAACCTACGTTGAAAATACTATACTCCTACCTTAAGCAATATAAATGGCTTTTGTTTTTAGCATTGGTGCTGGCGGCCATTAACCAGATATTCTCCCTTATCAACCCGCTCATATTTCAGCACATTGTTGATACCTATCTTGTGCCCAGGCATTCATATGCTTCTGTTCAGTTCTATAAGCATATACTTTACTGGGCCAATGTAGAAGATGCAAAAGCGCTTAGTTTTATAAATGAGCGCCTGATTCCGGTACGCAGGTATACCACTGCAGATCTGTATCACAATGTAATTTACTGGATGGTGATGTCCTTAGGTGTGGCAATGGTATCGCGCATTGCAAAGAACTTCCAGGATTATTTTACCAACGTTGTTACTCAAAAGGCGGGTGCACAAATATATACCGATGGTATCAGGCATTCACTTGAGCTCCCTTATTCAGTTTTTGAAGACCAGCGTAGTGGTGAAACACTTGGCATATTACAAAAAGTACGCGACGATATTCAAAAGATCGTATTACAGTTCATCAGTATAATGTTCACTACATTAGTGGGTGTTGTATTTGTGTTCTGGTATTCCATGAGTATTTACTGGCTTATAGCCCCGGTATATTTTTCTGTTGTTCCTATTTTGGGTTTTGTAAGTTCCTTCCTGACCAAGAAAATTAAGGTAATACAAAAGAAAATAGTCGGAGAAACAACTGCACTGGCAGGTTCTACAACCGAATCGCTCAGGAATATAGAAGTAGTAAAAAGTTTAGGCCTTGCTGAACAGGAGATAAACAGGCTTAACTCTACCACCACCAAAATATTGGGACTTGAACTGAAAAAGGTAAGGTATATAAGGAGTATAAGTTTTGTACAGGGAACAATTGTAAACCTGCTTCAGAACATTATTCTGTTCATGCTCATTTACCTTATTTTCAATGACCGCCTGACCATTGGCCAGATATTCTTATTGCAGATATACTCCTTCTTTATTTTCGGCCCATTACAGGAGTTAGGTAATATCATTAATACATTCAGGGAAACGCAGGTGTCTTTAGATAATTTCAATAGAATAATGACCACTCCAAAGGAACCTAAGTCAGCTAACCCGGTAAATATCAGTTTGGTTGAAACAGTTGAATTTGACAATGTGAGCTTTAAGCACGCAACTGCTAAAACCAGCGCCCTTACTGATATATCGTTTAAAGTAGAACGTGGACAAACAATTGCTTTTGCCGGGCCATCAGGCTCCGGTAAAACCACATTGGTTAAATTATTAGTGGGCCTATATCCACCGCCTGCAGGCAACATATTATATAACGGCGTTAATGGAAAGCAAATAGACCTGGATAAGTTACGCGAACAGATAGGCCTTGTATCGCAGGATTCGCAACTGTTCTCAGGTACTATAAAAGAGAACCTGTTGTTCGTTGCTCCCAATGCAACCGATGAAGAAATTCATGAGGTGCTTCATAAAGCGGCCTGCGAAAATCTTTTAGCCCGGGCAGATAAAGGAATTGATACCGTAATTGGCGAGGGCGGAGTGAAAGTATCGGGCGGAGAAAAACAAAGACTGTCTATTGCGCGTGCATTACTAAGAAATCCTTCTTTATTGGTGTTTGATGAAGCAACTTCAGCGCTTGATTCACTGACAGAAGAAGAAATCAGCAAGACCATCAGGGATGTTTCTGAGAATTCAAACCATGTTACTATATTAATTGCACACAGGCTTTCAACCATTATGCATGCCGATAAAATATATGTACTTGAAAAAGGCCATATTATAGAGTCGGGCAAGCACCAGGAACTATTAGACCTGAAAGGCCTTTACTATGCCATGTGGAGGCAACAGATCGGTGAATGGAGAAGCACTCCAGCTAAGGCTATGGCCTAGTTGATAAGTACTATTTCAGGGTATTGGAAATCTGCTTATTTCTTTTTATATTTGAATTAGTTAATTGAATCTCAATTAAAACTAATTGCATGAAAAAATATACTATTGCTTTAAGTATGGCGTTAATGTTTGCAGGGTTGGGTATCTCCCAATCACTTGCATTCCGCCAGGGCTCATTCCAGATAAATGTAACTGAAGGCAACACCTTTGCACATTATGATACTTATAATTACGAAACACAAAAAGGAGAAAGCCAGTATATTATTGGTTGCAGAGATCCGCTACAACTGGAATATGGCATAACGAAGCATTGGGGCATTGGAATAACATCGGGCGCTGATATATATAACCTTGACCCAACTAATCCCTATGGCTTGAATGTTTCAAATAACCAAATTAAGGCAAGCACATCAGAATTTACAATTGATGGCAGTTATCACTTCTTCACAACAAGGATAACCGATATTTCTGCCGTTTTCTCTTACGGTGGCTCTACAGTGTCTTTTAATGGTTCCAATGGAAGTGATGGTTCTTATAGCTATAAGTCTTCCGGAGATATTGTAAGGTTTGGTTTACATGGCCGTTTCTTTGTACTCGGTCACTTTGGTATTGTTGCCATGTTCACAGCATTTTCGCAAACCGATATTCCGCAGGTGCCAAAAGATTTTGTTGGCACAAAGTATTCTACCAGTATCAGTGGCTTTGCCAAGGAATTTGGCATTTGCTACCGCATCAGGAAGTAACCTGTATGGAGCAAATTAGCTGGAAGGATTTCGAAAAAGTAGAGTTACGAGCAGGTACCATTCTTGAAGTACTCGATTTTCCGGAAGCCAGAAAACCCGCCTATAAACTTAAAGTTGACTTTGGAGAGTTTGGTATTAAGTGGAGCAGCGCCCAGGTAACCAAACATTATAACAAAAAGGAATTAATAGGACGACAGGTTGTGGCAGTCATTAATTTCCCCGAAAAGCAAATTGCTAATTTCATGTCTCAATGTCTTGTTACTGGTTTTCCCGATATTAATGGAGATGTGGTATTGACATCCCTGACCCATCCGGTTCCTAATGGAGCCAAAATGTTTTAAGCAGTCTTTAGTGTAATGACTGTTATTTCAGGCCAAATGCCAACTCTGCCAGGGAAGCCGATAAATCCTAAACCCCTGTTAACATATAGATACTTTCCATTTTCCATATATAAGCCAGCCCATCTTTTGTAACGGAATTGCGCCGGAGAGAATCGCAGATGCGGTAATTCAACCCCAAGCTGTGCTCCATGTGTATGACCTGATAATGTTAAATGAACATGGGTAGGATGATTCATTACCTGTTCTTCCCAATGTGTAGGGTCGTGCGATAATAATATCTTGAATGAATCAGGTTGGGTTCCTTCCAGGGTCTTTTTAAAGTCGCCATACTTACTAAATCCACCTGTGCCCCAATTTTCCATTCCCAGTAATTCTATGTACGCACCATTCCTTTCAAGTTTGGTGTTTTCATTTCTCAGGAGCTTATAACCTAACTGCTTTTCTACAACGAACAGCTTTTCAAGGTTGGCACGTTTAGCTTCTGGTGATTCCCATGTAACATAATCTCCGTAATCGTGGTTGCCGAGTATGGAATAAACACCCATTGGGGCTTTAAGTTTGCTGAATACATCCATCCAGGGGTCTACTTCATCAGTTACATTATTTACAAGGTCGCCGGTAAAGAATATAATATCAGATCTCTGTTCATTAGCCAGATCCATTGCATGCTGCACGGCTTCTTTATCATCAAAGCTGCCACAATGAATGTCTGAAAGCTGGGTTATTTGTAAGCCATCAAATTGCTTCGGAAGGTCTTTAAAAGCAATTTCTACTTTATGTATCTTGAAATTGTATTTGCCCTTAGTGACGCCATATAATACGCCTGTAAATGGTATGGCGGCAACAATTGCCCCCGTATTCGCAATAAACTTTCTGCGCGATTGAAACAATTCTACTGAGGTTGCTTTATCCTTATTCGTTAGCTTATATATGCCAACACCGATTGCTCTAAGCAAACGATAAGCATCTTCTAAAAGCAGAAAAACGATAAAGAACAATTTAGGAATGTAGAGGGCGAAAAAAAAGCCGGCTAGTACATGAAACCACCAACCAGAGAATCCGATTGCAGATTTGAAAAACAATGCAGTGCATGTTATTGAAATAAGAAAGGCTGCATTGATCAACCAATATGCCCAGGAACAAATCCTTCTTGTTTTTTTAGAAACTGATTTGAGCGCAGCCCTTAACCCGGTGTAGGAATAGAGATCAATGGCTAAAAGAATAGCGAGAATTATAAATATTGCTCCGGCTATTTTAGATGCAGTTATCATACTTATGTAATATAGACGATTGATTAAATAACATACTCTATTTAAATTTTACTGTAAGGAATGAGTAATACATGCTGGCAGGCGGTATGTGCATCTCTCCATATTTTATTAATGGCGCTATTTTCCATTACAGCACCCATACCCATATATTGAATAATAGTATCCATACAATTCAACACAACCCTTGAAGATCTTTTGCTTATCTCACTCACTTGCTTCTGGGTCTTGCTACTCAGCTTACCATTTTTCAATATCTCTTCCCAGGATGCATCGGCAATTTTATAAAACTGATTCGATGTTACCTTAAACTCACTTTCTTTCTTTGCTACCAATAACTTTACAAATTCATACCTGCCTTTAATTACTGACCAGTTCTTTTTATTCTCCATTAACAAAGTATTGGCTTCTTCAAAAAAATGCCTGAATAAACCAAGACTTAAAGCAGCAAATGAAGTCTCTGCAAATTGTAGGAAAGGGTAATGATAGAACGGATGCTCGTAAAATAACTTAGTTGATGCCAGGTCAAATACCATTTCATTGGCCACAAATGCATTTTCTGTACTAAAACTATTGCTTTCTGTGGCCTTCATACCAATTGCATTCCAGTCTTCTTTAATACTTACCTGTTTGGCATCAAAAGTAACTGCCATGACTTTATTCTTTTCTAATTGAGCATTTGCTGTAATTGAAGTAGCATAGGATGCACCACTTGCATATTGCCAATGCCCGGTAACTTTGTATCCTCCTTTAACTTTTTGCACTTGCCGGGCAGGCTTGCCTCCACCTGCAATTACAGAATGCGTTCCCTTAAATACCTTTTTAGCGGTAGCAGGTTGCATATAGGCATAAAAATAACCACCACCTGAACCAATTGTAATTGCCCAGCCAAAATTGCCATCAATAAAAGCTGCCTGGTCAAATAAGCGCAATGCTTGCGGTAAAGGCATCATAAGGCCACCATCTTTTACAGGAACGAAAAGCTTAAAATACTTTTTTGTGTAAATAACGTTAAGCCACTCTTTAGGGATTTTTTTTAACTCATCAGCTTTAGCTGAATGGCTACGTATACTGTGTATGGTAGTTTTATCGAAGAAATTCATACCATCCAAAAGTAATTATTCTTTGTTTACGCTGCTTTCTTATTAGATGAATGGGGGTAGTTGATAACTATGTAAAATCGAAATGAAGCTTGTATAATTTTTTATTAGTTTTGCCATGTCTCTTTTAAGGGGTGCCCCAGAACTTAAGGGCTGAGATCATACCCATTAAACGTAGAAATACGTTTTGGAACCTGAACAGGATAATGCCTGCGGAGGGAAGGAGATAGCGAAATTAGATAGATGCCGGGAGAATTTTCCACCCTTTGGTTTTCTTGGCTGTATATATAAACGAACCAGATGAATATCATCAAATGTTCTATTGCTGCGCTATTTACTTTAGCCGTATTTACGCCTTTTATTGCTTCGGCACAGAACTCCTTTAAGGGAACAATTACTGATTCTGCAAACGGCGAAAAATTAGTTGGTGTGGGTGTTACTATTAACACTACCATGCTAAGCACATTAACGGATCTTGATGGTAAGTTCAATTTGCATTTGACAGATGGTACTTACACAGTTTCATTTAGTTATGTGGGCTATAAACTCAAAAAGATCGTCGTTGTGCTCCCAAAAGATTCCTCTTTACATATTCAATTATCTCAAGCTGCAGTATTGTCAAATGAAGTGGTGGTAAGCGCCACACGAGCAGGTAGTAAAACACCAACTACGTATACAAATGTTGATAAAGCCTACCTGGAGAAAAGTAATGTAGGACAGGACCTTCCTTACTTACTCAACTTCACACCTTCTATGGTTACCACATCCGATGCGGGTACAGGTGTTGGCTATACCTATATTCACATTCGTGGCAGCGATGCCACACGTGTTAATGTTACAATTGACGGAGTTCCTATAAATGATGCAGAGGATCAGGGCACCTATTGGGTTGATATGCCTGATATTGTTTCATCAACAGATAATATACAGATACAAAGGGGTGTGGGAACCTCTACGAATGGTGCAGGCGCTTTTGGCGGAAGTATAAATATTGAAACCACGAAACTTTCTACTGAACCCTATGCTGAATACAGTAGTTCTACGGGCTCTTTCAATACATATAAAAATTCATTCGATTTTGGTACGGGCCTTCTTGATGGGCATTGGGCATTCGATGGCAGGGCATCAAAAATAACCTCCGATGGTTATATTGATAGAGGTACTTCTAACCTGGAATCAGCCTTTTTAGATGCAGGTTATTATACCAAGAACACAATGATCAAAGCAGTGGTGTTTACCGGTAAGGAAAAAACCTACCAGGCATGGTATGGTGTTCCTCAAGATTCATTGGCAACGAACAGGACATATAATATTGCCGGAATGTATACCGATGCAAACGGCCAAACACAATACTATTCTAATGAAACCGATAACTATGAGCAGGATTATTACCAATTGCATTTATCGCAACGCATCAATAGCAATTGGGAGTTGAACGCAGCCGCATTTTTAACCAATGGCATTGGGTATTATGAGGATATGGATGCCGGTTATACCTATGAGTATTATGGCTTGCAAAGCCCGG
>DATHNG010000020.1:0-10573 GCA_035486275.1 Bacteroidia bacterium | reverse complement strand
CATGCTGTAACTGATCCTCCTGTAGTAGCACTTAAACCTGTAGCAGGAGCCCATGTGTAAGTTATTCCTGATTGAGGCCTTTTTATACATATAGCGTCCAGGGTAACGCAGCTTCCCGGACATATTTCAGTAGAAGCCGGTAAACAAATAACAGGAAGAGGGTCAACGGTTATAGTACCTGTTGCAGTTGCTGAACACGCTCCGTTACTTCCCGTAACAGTATAGGTAGTAGTTGAAGTTGGGCTTTCGGTAATGCAAGTTGTTGTAAGTACAGGATTTGTGCTCCATGTATAACTTGTTGCTGTTCCACTTGCACAAATAGTAGCACTATTACCAATACCGGCACACATTGTGGCAGATGAAGCATGTACAATTGGAGGACCAACTGAAAGTATATGTACAATGGTAGTAGAAGTGCAGCCAGATGCATCAGTAACTGTAACGGTATGATTACCTGCACATAAACCAGAAACAGAAGCAGTTGTTTGTGCACCCGGAGTCCAGCTATAGGTGTAAGGTGCAGTACCACCTGTTGGGATGGCGGTTGCTGTACCGTTACATGTTTCTATACATGTAGGGGTTGAAGAAGTTGAAACTGTAAGGTGAGATACCGTTACAGTAGCTGTAGCAGTTGACTTACATTTACCAACTGTTGCCGTGACAGAATATGTGGTTGTAGTTGTAGGGCTAACAGAAATGCTGTTTGTTGTTGTTGTAACACCGGTGCTCCATGAATAAGTAGCACCTGCAGTAGCAGGGCTTACTGTAAGAACAGCCGATCCGCTATTGCAGATGGTGGGTGAATTAAGAGTAATAGGAGTAGCAGTTGTACCAAATGAAAAGTCATCAAGCCCGAAATCGTAACCGCTTGAGCTTTTACCACCTATACCAAATACCCGTATCAGTGCACTGGTAACACCCGTTGGTGCTGTCCAGTTGAAACAAACATGGTACCAATTTGCATAGAATGTGGAAGGGTCTATTACATCCTGAAATAATGGAGTTAATCCATTAATAGATATAAATACGGTTGCATTATTTGTACCGAGCCCATCAAGAGATTTTATCCATCCATCAAATACATATTGCTGACCTGGTACTACGGATACAGTTTCTGTCCATGGTATACAAGTGTCGCCAGGTGTATTTAATGTTGATGGAGAACAGTAGTGATTAGCGGCAGAAATACAATCATAGCATTGGTCTGAAGGACAGTCAACAGCCATAAAATATGAACCGCTGTGTGCAGTGCTGCCAAACATGCTTTTGCCAATACAATAAATATCTGTAAAATCATCGTATAGTTCGCCACACGTTGGGAGGCTTCCTCCAAAATTATTTCCATTGTAACGCATATTAGGTGATGAAATGCAATAACCAAGCTCCGGTGCAGCTACAGGAGTTTGCGGGAATAAATAAGAAGCGTCAGCATACCTTACTGGTGTACCGGTAGGGGTAGCCCATGCAGGGGTAGTTTCAAAATCTCCGTTGCAAAGTAAATTAGGCCCGCATAATGACTGGGTGCATGAATTTAAAATAGCATCAGGCATATTGCTTTGGTTCAGGCCGAAATATCGTGCGCTTTCGTCACCAGGTTTTACGGTGCGGGTAACCTTTATATAATAGGTTTGGCCCGGTGTTAAATTCAGCACCTGCATTCCCGGAAGCGAATCGCTCAAAATAGTATCGTCGTGTGAGGTTGAATACTTCAAGGCTTTAAGGCCATTGCATGTGCCGGCATAAAGTATTAATGAATCTACACGTACAAGTGGCGTATCCTGCGCTAAAACAGGCCTCATAATCTCTATCTGCATTCGTGCCGATGCAGCAGTGATAGAGAACCAGGCTACATTTAATTTAGGTTGGAATGAAAAATCGGCATAATTGCCCTTGCCCGGAATAACTGTAGCACTAGAGCAACTGGTGCCCTGCGCGTACATTTTAGTACTCAGCAAACAGAGAATACTAAAGAGTAAGAAAAAGAGTTTTTTTGTTTTCATGATTTTAATTAGAGATTGATTTTTAATTACGGCGGCGAAGAAAGCATTGTAATTTCGAAGCCGTTCATTGAAATGAGTAATTAACATACCCTAATGAGTAGTTCACATAGTTTCGTCGCAAAAGGCGAGGCTTTAGTATATACTATTTAATAATTGGTGTTGCCAATTGTCGTTTTTAATGCTCTCTGCCATTGCGAGGCACGAAGCAACCGCGCAGCGCTCACGAATTCATTATTGAAATAATTAGAGTTCATGAGTAATCATACCAGCTTGTCATTATATCTATATACTCTATACTAATATCTAAATACTATTTTGGGCGTTCCCCTGCGGGTCGGGCTTTACCTTACAACTCCGCGCTGCGCTTGCGGGGTTTCCACTGCAACGCGAAGCCTCATGAGTTCCTCGAAGAATAAATGTGATACGAATAACCCCTAACGCAAACACACTAAACACTTACGACTGTCGGCTAACAAAGCAGAAATGGTGGGCGCGGGTTAGTCCCGAGTGCTCGGGAGCAAGCAGGGAGCAAGAGTAGCACCGCCAAAGGAGCGTAAAAATAATTATGAGCAAGTAATCTAAAAGGGTTTTAGGCTAATTGATGTGACTACACCAAAGCCACAATTTTACGGGCAAAATCTCCGTCGGTTATTCTTTTCAACGATTCTTCCGGCTGCGAAGTTTTATCAATAAGCTTATGTGACGGGTATTTATTTACTATCTCAAGGTATTTATTGGTGTTGGTATATGCACAAATTGCTTTTACGCAACCGGCATTTTTAAAAGAGGTTAATCTTTTTTCCAGTTCATCTTCCGAACTTTCTCCTGAAGTTATGCCCACCAATTTATTTCCGTTTGCCAGCACATCAAAAAAATCTTTGCTGCCATATAAGCCTTCTCCTATAAAATTCATGGCCTCCGGTTTGCCAAAATGTCCTTTTACCTGGGTATAACCAGCGTTCAGTAGTAATTGATATGCAATGTTCAATGTGCTCGATTTTCCGCAATCAGCCGATCCGTTTAGCGCAATTACTTCCATAAGGTATATTTAGATTTTTCGTTTTCTTAGTATATCATTTCAAAGCTATGCTTTTTTCAGCTAGCAGATTTGGCTTCAGATGGTTTCAAATACTATACCATAGCTGCAGATGGGGTAATAGCTGATTGTTTGCGCTACTACAATTGAAGAAGACAGAAAAGTGTTTAATTCTTATTTCTGAATGACCAGCTTGCCGTCAGCAATTAAACTGCCTGTTGTATTCACAATTCTATATAAGTAAATACCGGCAGACTGGTTGCTTAGGTCAATGCTATAGTCGCCCTGAGCCTGTCGAAGAGTTTCATTATAAATTCGCTTCCCCATTATATTATAAATTTCCAGCTCATTCGTAATTCGTAATTCATAATTTTTAATTGCAAGGGAAAACTTTCCGTTAGTAGGATTCGGAAACGCTATTACTTTCGGCTGGTTATCTGCAATTGAATTAACACCGGCAGGGGAGTAGGCAAAATCTATAGTATGACAAACCGAGTCGGACCCGCAACTATTTTTAACAGTTAAGCAAACCGTATAAAATCCCGTGTCGGCATATACGTGCTGAGTGTTGACAGCTGCTGAATCATACGTACCATCACCAAAGCTCCATTTCCAGTGGGTTGCATACGATGAAAGATCCACGAAACCGTCTTCATTATAGCAATAAAAACCTGCTTTAGGTGGCTGGCAAATACATGCATTATTACTTGTATCCGAAACCGGTAATGCAGTAATATTTATTACGCTGTCGGTTGTATTTGAAAATGTTGAAAATGTATACCCGCTATTCACAAAAGATATAACCCCTGATGACGTAGTGGTAGAGTTATTACTTGTATCGCAAATGCCCCTACCTGCACTATCGGTTTTTAATAAATAAAGATTATGAACGGAGTCACCCATGCCATAATTGTCGGTAGAACAAAAGGTTGCTATTCCTTTGTCAGTTGTAGGTATAATACAGGTTGAGTAATTAGTTTTTGGCCCACCAATAACTTCCGACCATTTTACATTTCCGCTTGCATCTGTCATAAATTCCACAAAGTTTCCCCCCGGAGCTACCGGCAGCAAATAATTGGTAAAAACAATGTCCTTCCCATCCGAAGAATACATACATGATGTTGGATATACTGCCGATCCCCAACCAGATGCACCGGTTGAAAATGAGAATGTATTAAGAATATTACCATTAACATCAAAGGAGATCCAGTTCTCAAAAGGGCTTTGAAATGAAGTTCCATCGTCGTTAATATTTACCAATAACCCTGTTGTTGCATTAGTAGGGTTTACTGCTAGCTGGGCATAATTACCGCCATAAAAATAAGGAAAGCTCAGATGCATTGTTTTACCCCAAATTCCATTTCCTTGCTTATCAAGCTTTCCAATTAAGGTGTCTTCATATAAAACATAATAACAGGAATCAAACTTCGATTGCACAATATCAAATATGCCGTTGCTGCCCGGGTTCTGACTTGTCCAGAGAATATTGCCCGATGTATCAACCTTTGTAAATGCGGGTGCAGTTGCCGAGCTGAGAACATAACCTCCTGAAGTTGCAATGATCTTGGAATAATTCACACCAAATTTTTTCGCCCAGGTTACTGCTCCGGTTTTGTCAGTTTTAAGGAGAATATTTCCACCGCAAAGTAAAAATCCTTTATCAGCTGTTTGAATCATAGCTCCGTTAACATCATAATTAGCGCTCGTGTTTAAAAAGCCAGGAATACTATACTCCGCTGACCATTGCTTATTGCCGGCAGAGTCGGTTTTTACCAGGTACGGGTAATGATTGGAATTATTGGTAACGCCCAGCATTGCAAACCCTTTATCACTTGTCTGTATTAAAGTCATGGGTATTTCTCCTGTCTTATTGCCATACGAAAGCTGAAAAAAATTTTGTGCAGATAAAGAACAAACAACAAAAAACAGAATTAGAGCTATTGAATATTTTTTCATTGTGGGTTGATTCTTATCTCTGAAAAATAGATTTTTTCATAGTGGTGAAATTTATAAATGTGAAGATACAACAAAGTAATCTATTCAATTTTTGTCACTTTGGTTCCCCTGATTTTTATAAAACAATGATACTAAGGATATTTCAATTATTGTTGCGTATAAATACGTACGTAAATGTCCGTAAAAACCATACCGCCTAAACCGATTTATTTTGCGGTTCTAAACCAAATATTAGGCTGTTTATCGAATAAAACGAAAAAAGCATGAAAAGTATGGGCAAATTGCGTAAGTTTTTAAAGAGTATTAACCATTACTGCTGGTGATATGAAAGATGAACTTAAAAAAATACTGAGCAAGGATGATAACTGGAAATACATCCTCAGGAACGATAGTAAAGAGCTCAAGGATGCAAGATTAGTCAGCCTTGACATTGTGACAATTGATGAAGAAGATAAAATAGTATACTTCGATGCGTCGATAGTATATGGCTCGGACAATGGAGTACAAAGGCAGGCCTATGAATCGGGTGCTGTAACCGTAGAAGAAGGCGGAAGTATTAAAATGGTGAAGGACAAAGCACGGAAACAAAAATCTGTGAAAGGAGTGAAGTAGTGTAAGGTATTCTCTATCATAATATTACGTATTCTTGCTTGCGTAGTGATCTCTTCAGGTTAAGGAAAATTAATGGGTTATGTGATATAAATCACATTATTTATGATTAAAGTCATGCTTGAAAAGGGTTGATTTTATTATATTTGCCCAATAAAATTGACCACACAATAGTAAGTTGCTGATTTTTAGGTGTTCTTACAGGGGAGACTTGAAGTTAGGGAATGATAAGGTGGTTCAACTTATAATACCCTGTATAATGGAAAGAACATTTTCAATTAAAAACCACGCGGAAATTAAGGCTGTAATTTCCTAATCCCCCTCCATAAATTAATAATGCAGAACAAAATAACTATCGCAGTTGTAGATGATTGCCCCTTCATTCACGATGATCTGAAAGAGTTTTATTGTAATTCATCATTAGTTGAAATAAAATATAATTACACAAACTCTGCCGACTTTATTAAAACAGTACACACTATTGAGTTCGACCTGTGCATATTAGATATTAATATGCCCGGCCTTAATGGTATTTCAGTTGCACAAATGCTTGGCCAGAAACCATTTATTTTTTTAACCGCCAGCGAAGATAGGTTAAGCGAGGCATTGCAATTGAACCCGATAGACGTGGTTACCAAGCCCTTTCTGAAAAAGCGGCTTGACCAGGCATTGGAAAAAGCAACAAAGTTGTTGCTCGAAAAAGTTGAATACGCTTTTTTTAATGTGGCTGAAAACAAACACAAGGTTAAAATAAGGCTGGCCGACATATTATTTGTGCTGGTTGATGATATTGACCCGCGCAATAAACAAATTACAATGAAGGGCGATGTTAACTATACACTAATGGGATATTCCTTTAATGAGCTGAAATCGTTTGCCCCGCATCTTTTGCAGGTAAACAGGCAAAATATGGTAGCCATTGAATGCATTCATGCAATAGGATACGATGTGGTAAAAATAAATAGAGCCTTGTGCAGTAAATTACCTGAAGAGGTTACTCTTTCAGCTTCGTTTAAGGAAGAGGTGTCGAAGCGGGTGTTCTATACATAACCTGTTTTTAATTTGCGCCTGCCTGTTTCGGACAAGCGTTTGTTCCCTTACTAATACTTTTAATAACGCAGTTCAGTAAGTTAGTTATATATATAACAGTGGTGGGTACTACATTCTCCATAACGGTTTTTTCGGCGCTGCCCATTACCTTTTCAACTTTAGGTAAATAAACAGGCAGTGTAACTAGCAGTACATAGGCTGTATATAATACAGTACGGTTTCTATTATAGGTTTTCATGCGTGGAGGCGCTTGAGCCTGGTTTAAAAAATCAGTAATTGAACTACGCCTACCCAAACAGTGCTGCCTATAAGGTAATTGCCCCATATTGCTCTTTTTTTTATGCACTGTGCTTCATGCTTGTAGCCTTTCAGGTAAGCAGTGCTATGCTTTAATGAAATATCGGCAATATGTAGCTCTTTGTCCTTAACTGGTGAAACAGAGCATATAAGTGCAGGTATAACACCAAGCACAGGCGTACCAATAAGTGTTGTAATTAATACGGCTCTTTTGCCCGATCGTTTTGCCGTGTAGTTACTATCGGCTGCATTACTGCCCGAAAAATAGTCATCGGTTAAAGCGTTTACGGCAGCCTTTGTCGATATGGCATTCATGTTAATGTCAGCAAAATGGTTGTCGTTGCGTTTCAGTAAAAGAGCTTTGCCCTTATATGTATAAGAACCGGTATCGAGGTAAGTGGTATTTAATGATATGATAAAGGCATCCTGTGATCTTGCTGTTTCAGGCACCAATACAATGGTTGCCAGTAAGGCTGCAGAAAATAGTATATGTGTGGTTTTCATGTGTTGGAGGTTTAATGGTTATATGATTACATAATTATTTTAAGATAGATGCTGTGCTTTTTAATGGCGCTGCAGGCTGACAAGGTGCGCAAGGAGCAACTGTGTATAATTTAACAGGTAATGTGTCTTTGGCAATGCCCCACACATCTCCGGTTACAGCATAATAATTACCATCTATTACATAAATAGTAGCATGGGTAAGGTAACAACCGCCGGGTACTCTGCTTATAGCTTGATTAACAGCCTGGTCAATATTTTCGGTGCACAGGTATTTAACCGTTTTTTTGTTCAGTGCAGGGCTTGTTGCCAATAGTGTATAATTACGTGTGGTATCTATTGCATGGCTTGTAAGCAGGCTTACAGTTCCTATTGCATCGTATATAGTTGCGCACGATGCAAGTAAAAGGCTATTAGCAACGAATAAGGTAATGATTTTAAGAGCAGGTGATTTCATTTTGTTGGAGGTTAATTTGATTTAAATGTGAGGGAGTAATGTTGTGGTTAAGCAATGAATACAACGAAAGCTGACAGTATTAAAAAGAATACAGCCAGTGTTACCAGTTCCAGCTTGCCATCGTTGTTTTGTTTGTAGGTTGTGCTCATGTTATTGTTGTTTATATTGTTTATGAATTAATTACGATACAAACATATCTTTCGTAAGGGGGTAGGCCGCGGACAGTGTAACGGATGTTTGCCGGTTATGTAACGAACCCTGAAAATTGAGTAATGAATGATTGATGTGAGAAATGAAATGTGAGGCGTAACACCGCTGGTGTGGCAGCAACCGGTGGTTATTACGTACGTAAAAATACCTAGTTAAAACAGGTATTTATACCGATACTTTTTGCTAAATAGATGATGTATTTTTGTGCACATATTCTCACCCCATATATTTCCTCAATTTATATACTCCCCCTCTGCCCCCAGAGAGGGGGGGTGAGAATTTTTTGCCACAATGGTGGAGGTTTAATTTGAGCACACATTACACCTATCCACCGTTCGTTTTCATTTCTTTACCGAGTAGGCGCAGGCTTGTTTTGTTGTTTAACTTAAATTGCAAACAGAAGAAACAAGTAGTAACCTTTAAATTAAAGAAGTATGAAACGTTTTTGGTTTAAGATAGAAGATGATATACTTGGGCCTGTCCGGGAGATTACTGAAGTACCTGCGGGTTTTATTGAATGCGATAATACTTTCGGGCCCGATGCTATTTACTATAAAATAGAAGGCACTGTAATTACCGAAGTGATAAGTGAAGCCATGCATGAAGAAAAAGCCCGCGAAAGGGCCGAAGATTTCGTTTCGCGCCTGAATGTTAATGTGTTTTAATGGGGCGGCACGTATAAAAAATTATGCTCAGTTTGTCCTTATAGTACAGGACAAACCGAGCATAATAAAATTGTGAGCGTGCTATAGTTTCAGGCTTGGTGCTGATGCCGAAGCGCCCAATGCATTGTACATTGTCTGACCGGTGGTCAGGTCAATATATTCCGATTGGCTGGCATAGTTATATGCAGCGGCATATACAGTAAAATAAGCAGGTGTGCCTGTGCTTAATCCATTCTGGTAAAGACTGTTAAGGGCTATGCTGCTTGAAAAAGTAGTTGCGTTTGCATTAACTGTAACTGTATAAACACCTGCATAATTACCTGGTGTAAAGCTTACAGTTGGGCTGCTGCCGGCAAACACTGCTATGTTTCTTGGTTGCGATGCCGGTGCTATAGTACCGTATATTACCACAACAGTATCGGTAGATGTTTTCTTCAACGAATCACCGCTAATAGTGAATGTGAAATCGGGTATGTGCGACAGGCTGATATCATCAGCTATAGTTCCGCCACCGGTAAACTGAAAGGGAACGCGGTATGATTGTCCGTAACCTGTGTCTCTTGTATACGCTGTGTAATCGCCAGCCGGCACATTGGTAATTGAATAATGGCCTGTTGCATCGCAATTTACTGAATCAACCCGGTTGCCCGATGAGTTATATAGTGTTACACGAACCGATGTGCATTCGGTGTAAGGCTGCTTATCTCCATATTCGTTATACAAGGTAACAATACCGTCAATGGTTCCGTTAGGTAGTGTACCGGCAGGGCCTTGCGGGCCGGCAGGGCCGGTAGTTTTGCTACAGGCGGCTAGTAATGTGCTGATGGCAAGTGCAAAAAGAATGTTTGTTTTCATATGTAGTTTAATTGTGAAATTCAAAGTTATACAAAAGTAGGAGTGAGGCTTCGTTGTTAATTTTTTTTCGGTAAACACCTTTCCCTACCATTTAAAAACGGAATTATACCCTGCGAAATCTCCAACAGGTTGTAAATTAATTTCGTATTTTCAACCTTTCATACTCCCCGATAGAAATGTTATTCAGCCACAAACAACCAATTGCATTTGCGGTATTGAGTATTGCAATACTAGTTACAGCCTGCAAAAAGAAAGATGCCACATCGCCCCAACCTGTCGCTAATAGCGGTACGCAATATGTAATAACTACCATAGCCGGTAACGGCGCCAGTGGATATAGTGGCGATGGTGCTGCTGCTACAGCCGCCAATTTAAATGAACCAACTGGGTTGGTTACAGACGCTGCCGGCAATATTTATATATCTGATAAATTCAATAACTGCATACGTAAAGTAAACACTGCCGGAATAATTACAACTGCTGCAGGTAACGGTACTGCCGGTTTTACCGGCGATGGTGGCGCTGCCACAAATGCAGAATTAAATAACCCTTATGGTATTGCAATTGACCCGCATGGCAATATATATATTGCCGATTATAAAAATGCGCGCGTACGGGTGCTTGGTAACAGTGGCAATATAACTACCATAGCAGGTAACGGAATTAACGGATATTCAGGTGACGGAGGCGCAGCCACGGCTGCCGAAATAGCGCCTATTGCAGTTGCTGTTGATGATTCCGGATACATATATATAGCCGATGCCGATAATAACAGAATACGGAAAATTGTAAACGGTATTATAACAACCTTTGCCGGAAATGGCGCCGCTAATTATTTTGGTGATGGAGGCCTGGCCGATACTTCGGCACTGTATTATCCTGCCGGTTTAACATGCGACCACATGGGTAATGTGTATATTGCCGATTATAACAACAA
>DATHNG010000019.1:0-23495 GCA_035486275.1 Bacteroidia bacterium | reverse complement strand
CGTTCCGCCTGTTAAAAATACATTTGCCTGCCCATCGCAGGTAGTAAAACAAGTTGCAGGTGAAGTATTAGCTTGTATGGCAAGTGCAGCTGGCTGGGTAATGGTAAATTTTTCAGTGTCAACGCATCCGGTGGTATTACTTACAACACAAGAGTAGGTTCCGGCTGCTAATCCCGTATCACTTGTACTTGTTGTTCCATCAGTCCATTTATATGTAAACGGACCTGTTCCGGTAGCAACTACTGAAGCTGAACCATTGGTTTCTCCAAAGCATTTTACATTGGTTGGAGTAACTGAAGCCGTAAGCCCACTACTACCTGTTATATGAATAATAGCTGTATCCTGCCTTGGGTTGCACGAAGCATCAACAACAGTAACGGTATACTGGCCAGGACACAAACCAGTAACAGATGATGTAGTTGCACCATTGCTCCAGCTATATGTATAAGGATAATTATCACATACCGTTGCAGAAGCAGTGCCAACACAACCACAGCTATTAGGTGAGGTGGAAGTTGTTGTAAGCATTTTAGGTATAGTAACAGGTGTGGCAGAAACAAATCCATTACCACACGCATATAGAATATTAGTTGGAGCTATATGAAGATCGTAGATACTATCTGTGGCTGCTGCTGAAGTAAGTGAGAGTGTATTGACCAGTCCAAGTGTTTTACTGTAAACACTTACTTTATTTGCATTTCCAACATAAATATTTTCATCACAATCGATTGCTATGCCACCCGATTCCTGAACATTAGGTGAAACCACTACACTATCGATTGCAGCGCCAGTTGCCGGTGTCCAGGTTCTGAGTTTGTTGCCATCATAAGTTGCAACAAAATTCAAATCGGCTATTAATCCATTAAATCCATTGCCACAGTATATGTATTTCCCTGAAGGAAGAGCAGGATAATAAGGTACAGATGCAGTTTCAATAAAGGTAGATGCATCATAAACCTGGTATGCTGTTGGAGCCAATGTAGCGGAAGGTAATTGCAATAGCTTATTTGAATATCCTGCATTACCACCCGCTGCCGGTTGGGTTGTTGCAAAATAGCATTTTCCTACTCCATCAAAGGTAATCATTGCAATATCGTGGTGAGTACTTCCGGCAGGTGCGCCTAAAACATTTACCGGGTTCATAGTAGTGCAATTAGTATCCATTGTAGCACCCTGGAAGGTAACATTATTTGTTCCCTGCCCTGCACCAATAATTATTTGGTTGTCGCAATAATCAAATGCCATTTTCCATATCTCATCAACATTGGAGTTACCAGGATAATTTGTAACTAATGCGCCGGCGCTACTTATTTTTTCAACGGCGCAACCCGTAGCCGATTTATAATCTAAGCCTTCAGCAATATATGAACTGCCACTTCTGCTATCTGTTGTATATCCGCCATAGTAAAAGTAACCTCCGACAAGCTGATTCGCTACCGGGAATGTTGCTGTCCATGTCCATAGCCATGTTCCCGAGGCATTATACTTTTGTAATTGATATTCTGTTTGGTCACCACTGCCCATTACATACACATTACCGGCAAGGTCATAATTCAGATCATAGCCTTTATTTGTTCCGGCAAAAGTTGTAGGGCTGGTATACGCCGGGTCAATTATCAGGATTTTACTCCTGTCATAAGCAGATGTATTGAATGAAACAATGTTTTTATTTAATGAGAAAGAGGTAGAAACAGGTGCACCATTTTCATCTTTTGCAATGGGTGCCCTGTCACTGAGGTTAAGACACGGAGAGGCAATATGTATTGCATTATTTATTAAGGTAAGATTTGCATTTTTAGAATAATGCATCTTAACCTGTGAAATATCTCCACCAGGGTAAACGGTGATATCATATTCCAATGCCTTTTTATCGGCTGTATAATAAAAAGATACATCTATATTATTATAGAGATTGTGGTAAATTATCTTTTTCCAGGCATGGCAAAGCACACTTGAGTGGCCTGATTTATCCTTAGGATTACGATATGTAAAATAACCTTCAGCTTCATTCTGCACTTCCACCCTTGCATTACTATTGGCGCCATCCCAGGTAACGCGCATAAAAACAGGGGTTAGGTTTATTTTAGCATCATCATCGTCAGCACTGGTAGGTTTTTCGTCAGGGTCGGCAAGCGAAACACTATCATGTTCAAAAGTGAAGGAAGTTGGTGAAAAGAAAATATGGGCATTCCCTTTGTGACTATAATAAAGAATCTGCTCACCCACATTCTTCGTTGCTTCATCATTAAACTGGCCTTTGTTTTCTATAAATACATCGTGTACAAATGGGTCATGAACGGTCCAGCCCTTTTCTGGGTGAGATTGCTGAGCATGAACAAAAATAAAGGGAAAAAACAGCGCAGTAATTAAAACTGATGTTCTTAGGTGAAAAGAAAATGTATTACGTAAATTATAGATCAAAATACCAGGTTTATTTTGAATATAATGGTTGAATTCGCCTTATCTAAACACTAAACTCATATAGCAAAGGTAAAAACATAAGTGAAAAAAACAAATTATGAGGCCGTTAAATGTGCGCTTTAAATTGCAAAACTGTTTATATTGCTCAGATTATCAATAGTTTATGGGTAAATGCAAAGCAGTAAATACCTGATAAATTACTGTTTTATTTGCCTGCGAAAAAGTATGAAGTCGGTGCTTGGCAATGAAGGTAATTGGCCCTTAAGTTTTGCAATAATTTGTCCTCGATGGTATGTTGAATGGTTGATAACATGGGTCAGAATATCTTGCAAAGTGTTCTGATAGCTTTCGCCTTTTGAATTGGTGTAATTAATAACCTTCATCAAATCTTCTTCAGTAAGGTTATTACAAAAATTAAACCAAAGGATACTTAGTTCATTATATAGCTTGAGGCATTCATCAAATGTTTTCTTTTCCCAGGGAGTATAATTTATTTGCTTGTGATCAGATCTTGAATACCAAATTAGTTGTGCCATTAAAATATGCGCCATCCATTCTACACACTTTTCATCCTGTTCGGGTAACTGTTTCATTGCAGCAAGCACTTTACCTGTAGCCCATTTTTCATATCCGAAAAGAAGAATGTAATGTTTTTTCATTGTGCAATTATTCCAAAACTATTGCATCAGCATCCATCCCCTGAGCTTTAAAAACAGAACGAACCCTCCAGCCATAAAAAGCGAGGTATGCGAAACAGAATACCGGAACTATATACGAATGATGTGCGCCAAGTTGCATGTGTTTTCCCATAATATCTATTCCATCGGTAAGCTTTCCTTGTATTAAAGGAATAATGCCTCCACCCAATATCATCATAATTAGTAAAGATGAGCCCTGGTTGGTATACTTACCTAACCCTGCTATAGCGAGTGAAAAAATGCAAGGCCACATTACGGAACAAAAAAGTCCCCCGCTGATAAATGAAAATAACGCAATATCGCCATTTGTGTAAAGTCCCAGTATCATTAATCCGGCTGCAATACAACTGAATAATATAAGTGTCTTAGCTGGTTTTTCCTGGCCGATGAAGAAGGCAACAGTGGCTAAAAGTATATATGGTATGTAATATTTGTATTCTGAAATATCACTATGGCGCAGGTAATTTACTCCGCATATTACACCAAAAGCAATCAAAGGAACAAGTATCATCCAAATGATTTTCTTCATTCCTTTTAAGTTGAAAACTGTAACAGAGCCTCTCCATCTTCCTATCATGAGGCTGCCCCAATAAAGTGAAACAAAAGGCGATATCCGGTCAGTAGAAATACCTTTTATCTCAGGTAGTTTCAGCAGATTCCCCAAATTGCTTGATATGGTTACTTCTACACCAACGTAAAAGAATATGGCAAGCATGCCTAAGGTAAGTTGTGGATACTTTAATGCTCCCAGGCTTTTTTCAGTGTGTTCTTCGCGGGTAATAGGTGGCAGTTTTGAGACGGTTAACACAAAAGCGGAAAGCAGAAACATGCAACATAAAATAATTGAGGGCATTTTAATGGCATCAATAGTTGCATGTTGTGGGGCTGAGGTCATTTGTCCGAAAAGTGCATAGCTTAAAAGCACCGGCCCAATTGTAGTTCCGAAGGAATTTATTCCACCTGCTAAGTTTAACCTGTGTGAACCTGTAGATGGATCGCCAAGCGCAATTACATAAGGGTTGGCAACAATTTGTTGTAATGTAAAACCAAGCCCGACAATAAAGAGTGATGTGAGTAAAAGAGGATATGAATTAAGGTTTGCTGCCGGAATAAAACTGATAGCACCTACTGCAGAAATAAGTAAACCAATGATTAATCCTTTTTTATACCCAATATGATTAAGCGGATCTTTCCATAAAAAGGTGATGAGAAAATAGAGTAGGGAACCTGCAAAATATGAAATGTAAAATGCCCACTCTACCAACTGAGCCTGTGTTTGGGTTAGTTGAAAAATATCTTTGAAAAGCGGTGTGAGTATAGCATTAGAAGCCGCAACAAAGCCCCAGAAAAAGAAAATGGTAATAAGAGTAATAAGAGACGACACTCGCGAATTTTTCATTCCTGCATTTTAATGTGTAAGAGTAAAAATAATTAATTCCGTTTCCCGCAATAGGCAAATCATAATATAGATATAACCTGTTGTATGTTTAAAACCATTATTTTGGCGTTTGAATTTTCAACCATGAAAGAAAATAGAAGTGCAGCATTAGGATTTATATTTTTTACGTTGTTGATCGATATAATTGGTCTGGGCATTGTTATCCCCGTATTTCCTGATCTAATTACATCGTTGGCGCACTGCAGCTTAAGTGATGCACCAAAGTATAGTGCATGGTTAATGTTTGCTTTTGCGGGAATGCAATTTCTTTTTTCTCCGGTTATAGGTGGATTAAGTGATAGATTTGGACGCAGGCCGGTTCTGCTGATATCTTTGTTGGCTTTTGGGCTTGATTATATTGCTCAGGCTTTTGCACCTACGCTTTTCCTGCTTTTCATTACCCGCATAATTGCCGGCATGGCTGGTGCAAGTTTTACCACAGCATCTTCTTATATTGCAGATGTTAGCCCGCCTGAAAAACGTGCACAGAATTTTGGTATGATAGGTGTTGCCTTTGGCTTAGGCTTTATGATAGGCCCGGCTATCGGCGGTATTTTAGGAGATTGGGGACATCATCTGGCGGTTTCGATGTCGGGCACCTTTGCTCCACAAAGCCTTATGTATAGAACTATTGATACACGTTTGCCTTTTTTAGCGGCTGCATTATTAAGTTTAATAAATTTTGCCTACGGTTACTTTGTTGTTCCTGAATCACTGGCTATTGAAAACCGCAGAAAATTTGATTGGAAGCGCGCTAACCCTATCGGCTCAATTTTTCAACTGAAAAAGAATCCGCTGATATTTAGTCTTACCATATCTATCTTTCTGTTATATATGGCTGCCCAATCGGTTCAGTCAACCTGGAATTACTACACTAAAATAAAATTCAACTGGGACGATAAAACAGTTGGCTATTCATTAGCAGCTGTAGGGCTTGCAATAATGGCGGTTCAAGGCGGGCTTATACGTATTATAATACCGAAAATAGGCCCAAAGAGATCTGTATATCTCGGGTATTTCCTTTATATAATCGGGCTTGTGCTTTTTGCTTTTGCTGCAAATACCTGGATGATGTTTGTATTTATTATTCCATATTGCCTCGGTGGATTAGCCGGTCCTGCAATTCAAGGTATAATATCAAATCAAATTCCACCCGATCAGCAGGGAGAGATACAAGGCGGACTTACAGGCATTATGAGCCTGACAAATATATTTGGCCCATTACTTATGTTGAATTTACTAACCTATTTTTCAAAAGCTAATCCAATAGGTATATTTCCGGGAGCTCCATTTATAATGGCAGCTATTTTTATGATACTAGCTACTATATTAACTATGCGCGCCTTACCGAAACATATTTAGGCCTCGCTTCGCATTTTCCTCACTACTTCGCTTAACTGAGAAATAACCGTTTCTATTTCTTCTTTGGTTGTGTATTTACCCAGGCTAAAACGAATTGAAGAATTTGCATATTGCTCTCTGCCCATTGCTTTTAATACATGCGAGGGCTCCGGTAATGCTGAAGTACAGGCAGAACCCATTGCCATTGCTATATTAGGTAGTTGGGCAATTAATCTATCAGCCTGTATGCCTGCAAATGCAAGATTGGTAACATGTGGCAACCTATGTTTTTGGCTGCCGTTCACAAATACATTGCCAAGGTCGAGCAGGCTTTGTTCTAAATAGGTACGTAATACTGAAAGCCCTTCGGCATCGTCCCACATTTCATCAGCGGCAATGGCACAGGCTTTTCCTAATCCAACAATTCCGGGTACGTTAAGCGTGCCCGATCGTATCCCTCTTTCCTGTCCTCCACCATGTATTTGCGGAATAACCTTCACACGCGGATCCTTTCTGCGTATATAAAGGGCCCCGGCGCCTTTAGGTCCGTACATTTTATGTGCTGAAATACTCATCAGGTCAATTCCTTCTTCCTGCACATCGAGCATAACTTTACCTGTAGCCTGTGTGGCATCGCAAAACAACAGGCTCTTTTTTGCATGAACTATTTCTGCAATTTTTTTTATCGGGAATATTGCGCCTGTTTCGTTATTAGCGTACATGGCACATACCAAAATTGTATCAGCACGTATTGATCTTTCAAGTAATCCAAGGTCAGGTATTCCTTCGCCATCAACAGGTAAATATTCTATATGCCCGCCACGTTCTCCTATATATTCACAATTATCAAGCACGGCATTATGCTCGGTAGCAAAAGCTAAAATATGCCTGCCCTTAGTGGAATAGGATTTATATATACCGGTTATAGCGAGACTAACTGCCTCGGTTGCACCAGAGGTGAAAACGATTTCCTGCGGATCGCAATTAATAAGGTTACTTACCTGGGCCCTTGCTTCTTCAACCGCCCTGTTGGCTGTCCACCCTGCTGCATGGGTATGACTTGAAGCATTGCCGAATTTCTCAGAGAAATAAGGAAGCATAGCATCAAGCACTCTTTTATCAACCGGGGTGGTGGCGTTATAGTCGAGGTATATCAGCTTATTGCTCATTTGCTCAATAGTTCCTTATAAGAGGGTATGGATTTAAGCGCCGCGTAATCTCCATTCTCTAATGAGGCGCAATATATGTTTATTCCATTGGTAACCAGCAGTATTTTTACCTGCATAATTAAATTGTAGCGTACAACCTGGTCAAAAACTTCCTGTGAAATAGGTACATCAAAACTTTTGCACTCAACCATTAATATAGGTGCACCGGTATTGCTGCAAGCTACTATATCAGCCCGTTTGCTTAATTTATTGTAGGTGAATTCCTTTTCAACTAATAGTAAACTAAGCGGGTATTCCTTGTGTTTATTCAAATATTCTATCACATGCTGGCGTACCCATTCTTCGGGGGTTAAAACCACCATTTTTTTCCGTACTGGGTCAAAAATTCTATGCTGTCCGGCCTCCTCTTCAATGCGGAAATCGCCAGCAGGGAATGTAAGTTGAGGGAAATTAACAATGCTACCCATATAAAAAGATGAAATACAAAGTTATGAATAGAATAGAAAGGCGTAATTTGGCCTTAGAATTATGGCGATATCCTATAAGGACATATTATCGGACTTAGAAAAGAAGCTCTATCACCCGGTCTACTTTTTTTGTGGTGAGGAACCTTATTATATAGACCTGCTTAGCCAGTTCATTGAAAAAAATGTACTTGACGAAGGCGAAAGGGAATTTAACCAGATGATATTTTATGGCCGTGAGAATAGCATTGCAACGGTATTAGATGCTGCCTACCGGTTCCCGATGATGTCGAATCACCAGGTAATTATTGTGAAAGAGGCGCAGGAAATGCGCGACCTGCTTACAGGTGGTGGTGAAGATAAAAACATGCTGCTTACCTATTTAGAAAAGCCGCAAAAGTCGACCATACTGGTGTTTTGCTACAAGTATAAGAAGCTTGATATGCGTACTTCGGCGGGTAAAAAACTATCGAAAAATACAGTGTTTTTTGATTCGGCTAAATTATATGACAGGCAGATTCCAGCTTGGATTGAAGGGTACATAAAAGAAAAAGGGTATATAATCGGCCACAAGGCATTGGCTTTACTGGCAGAATATTTAGGAAGCGACCTGAGTAAAATATCGAACGAATTAGGTAAGCTGATGATAAACCTGAAGCCACCTGCAGAAATTACCGTTGCCGATATTGAATCGAATATTGGAATAAGTAAGGACTACAACATATTTGAATTGCAAACAGCCCTTGGCTCTAAAGATACGGGCAAGGCCTTGAAGATCGTGGAATACTTTGCATCGAATACCAAAGACAACCCTTTTGTATTGAGTGTTGTTTCGTTATATAATTATTTCAGTAAGCTGTTTATTTATCATTCCTTGAAAGATAAATCGAGGAACAATGTAGCAGCTAAATTGGGTGTATCTCCGTTTTTTGTGCAGGACTATGAAAAAGCTGCAAGGGTATATAGCCAGTCTACTTTGCATAAAATATTTCATGTATTGCGTGAGTACGACCTGAAATCGAAAGGGGTAGGGAACGCTACCACTGACGAGGAAGAGATATACAAAGAGTTTATTCTGAAGCTCATGTATGTTGATGCTATTCCGCAGACGGAGTTGAAAGTTGTTTAATCTTTGTTTTAAAATTTTCACCACAGAGACAGGAAGCTCACGGAGAACCGCGGAGCAATAACATTCTTAATCTCAACCTTAACCTCAATCTTACTTTATCTCTATCTCATCAATAAAAATAAATGCACTATCAGGGTAACCGGGATGCCATTTAGGTAGTTGGCCATAGTTTTTGGCAAAGACTTTTACATAACGCACTTGCTGTGCAGGAATTTCTTTCCCCAATGATTTTATGGTTGGTGTTTCCATGGTATCTGCAATAGTGTTTACTACATGCGCAACGGGGGTAAAGTGTATACTATCATTAGATATAGAGAAATCAACGTATGTAGGCATATAGATATAGCTCAACGCATCCTGCAAAAACTCTGCACTCACATTTTTAACTGTTTCCGTTTTACCCAGATCAACAACCGCTTCAAAATCCTGGTACTGGTAACCCTGCCATTTGCCTAAATGAAAATCAGTGCTGGCATGCTGGAAATCAATTAATGCTTCAGGCCCTCCGGCAGTATATTGCCTGTTAGGTTTTGATACAATTTTTATTTTTCTACCTTTGGGGATTTTGGTGAAAGAAGCATTACAATCTCTTTCAAATGTTTCATTGAAAGGAGGCAATGGTCCAGTAACAAAATCTCTCGCTCTATTTCTCCAGAAAGTTATCCATGTATTTTTATAAATATAAAATGGTTTAGTAAATGGATGCTGGTATATTAAGTCTATACAATGAGTTGTATCAAAAAATACAGTATCCGTTGGTGAGAATGCCTTTAGTGATATTAACAAGGAATCTTTAAAGATTGAGTTGTCGTACTCCAAATAAGGAAGAGGAGTTATATTTTCATTCGTAGGAATTGAATCTACAGGCACATCATTTCCTGTTCCCCAAGTTGAATATGTGTTACCACCACCTACATCATATTTGAGCAGTCCACCTTTCATTAAATCAGTGTAAGGCAAAAATGATTTTCGGTAATCTTTTCCATTTAATGTTGCAGCCGAAATATATTGCTCATAATCTTGATGTGGGTTTGTGGTAATGAGGAATGTTTTACCATTCTCTAAATGTATTTTCACAGTATCAAACAATGGAGTAGTCAACTCAAATTGCCCATCACCTGGGCAAACCTGGTACAATCCCATAGCACTCATTACATACCATGCTGAGAGTGCTCCACAATCGTCATTGCCGCAAATACCATCGGGTTTAGCAGTATAAAAGTTCTCAATTTCATGAACGTATTCGGCTGTTTTCCATGGCTGCCCAACGTAGTTATATAAATATGCCATGTGGTGGCTTGGTTCATTGCCTTGTGCATATTGTCCTATCATTCCTGTAATGTCAGGTTGCTGCCTTCCATCCATTTTCGATGAGGTAGTAAATAATGTATCTAACTTCATTGCCAGTTTTTCCTTGCTGCCGTACAGATAAATCAATCCACTAATATCCTGCGGAGTGTAGAAATTGTATTGCCATGCATTGGCTTCGGTATAGTTAAATGTTACTGCCTTAGGGTCAAATGGCACACAGAACCTGCCATTTTCACGCCCTTGCATAAAATCGTTATTCGGGTTAAACACATTCTTATATGCCTGCGCTAATTGTATATATCTTTTGTAATCATCCATCTTGCCCAACGACTTTGCCATTTGTGCAATACACCAATCATCGTAAGCACATTCCAGTGTTTGTGAAACCGATTCACTGCTTTTATCTGCCGGTATGTATCCATATTCTTCGATACCACCATTACCACGAGTGTAGTCATCGGCGCTATGTTCCATGGCTTTCAAAGCTTCTTCAGCATCAAATCCTCGTATGCCTTTCTGGTATGCATCATTAATTACCGATACCGAATGATAACCAATCATGCAATTGGTTTCGTTGGCAGAAAGCTCCCACACGGGTAGCATTCCGCCTTGCTCATATTGCTTCAAAAATGTTTGAATGAATTGCCTGTCAATATTTGTATCAATTATTGTTAGCAAGGGATGCAATGACCTGTAGGTATCCCACAATGAGAATACCGTATACATATCAAAGCCTTTAACTGTGTGGGTTTTATTATCACGCCCACGGTATTGGCCGTTTACATCGGTATATAAACTCGGGTGAATGGCAGTGTGATAAAGCGCCGTATAAAACTTAGTGAGCATGGTATCACTCTTTGATGATACTTCTATTTTACTTAAGCAATCATTCCAGGCCTTTTGTGTTTTTTTCAACGTACCATCAAAATCCCAGCCGGGTATATCATGTACTAAATTCTCTTTTGCATTTTCAACACTTATTGCTGAAATGCCAATTTTGACGAGGAGTGTATCGGTATGTTTAAAAGTATAGCACGCCCTTACATCTTTTGAGTTTAAACTTTTTGCCGTGGGGTCATTGTAACAATGCTTGTCAAATACCATTATATCCTTCGCAGGTTTTGAAAAGCGTAAATCAAAATATATCCATTTGTCTTTTGTCCATGCCTTTGTTTCTCTGTAACCGCAAACTTCCGTATCACTGATCCATTTTACTTCTGAACTGATTACTTCATTCCTGTGTTTAAGGTCAAGCATAAGACAACATGCATCATCTTTAGTATAAATGTAGCGATGCATCCCGGCGTATTTCCCGACCGTTAATTCTGCTTTTATATTACCCTCCTTAAGTTTCACTGAATAGTATCCGGGTGAGGCTTTCTCATCACTTGGAGAATATGGTGAATAATAAGAGTCGAGGCTTTGGACATTTCCCATTGAACTTAAAGGAACTTTAGGTACCGGCATCAACAAAATATCTCCATAATCTGAACAACCTGTACCACTTAAGTGTGTATGTGTAAATCCGTAAATAGTATCATCGGCATAATAGTAACCTGAACAGCCATCCCAACCCGACGTGCGTGTATCGGGGCTTAATTGCATCATTCCAAAAGGATAACATGCACCTGGGAAAGTATGTGCATGGCCGGCAGTACCAATAAATGGATCGACATAATGTTGCAGATCTTTCTGGGCAAAAGTTGTATTGAATAAAAACAAAAATAAAAGCGTTATCCAAAATCCGACCTCACCCTGACCCTCTCCTATAGGAGAGGGAAACAAGTCTCCCCGCATGGGGAGATTTAGAGGGGCTGACATTACTGAATTACTTTTCACGCGAAGTATTATAACAGCGAATGTACGGAATTAATCAGGGAAATTGTTGTCAGGTAACACATTTGCCACAAAGACATGAAGACACAAAGTACAGTAATGTATTTCTTTGTGTTCCTTAGTGACTTTGTGGCGGAAGTTCTCTTATAAATATTCTACAGTCCTGCCTGAAAGTGTATGAAAAGCCCATGCTGCCCGAGTGCATTAAAGGAGTATTCAAACCTCCAGATAAGGTCGTAGTAGGCAACAAGGTCAATACCCACACCATTGCCCCACATTTGCTGGTTGGCCAGAAAATTATTAATTACATAGGGTGATGGTGAGGTTAAGTATCCCCAATCGGAAAACACTGTAAGATAAAGGGCGTAATAAGCCTTGTTGAACTGCCGAATGCCAAAAAGGGGCAATGTTTGTACCGGCACATTCAGAAACCTGAACTTAAGCTCATTCTTTACCAGAATAAAGTCATTACCATCAACTACATAATCTTCGTAGCCTCTTACCAGATCGTTACCATAACCTAATCCATGTTGTATATAATAAGGCTGCGGAACGTTATTTGAGAGCTTGCCTTCCACCATTGATGCAAAAAAGAAATAGTTGGAAAGCGCCCAGTATTTATGCAGTGATGACTGCACGTATATAATATTAAAAGGATGGCTAAGCAGATCAAGCCCGAAATCATTAATACCAAAATCGATATAATAACCTGAAAGAGGGAAAGGAGCATAGTCACGTACATCGCGGCGGAAATAATATTTTACGCCGAAAAAATTTGTTGATGTTAGGTTTGATGGAAAATAATCGGTTGTAAGTTTTAGAATAGTATCGTTAATTGTACATGAGTGAAAATTCACTTCAAGGTAATGCATATCATAAAACCCCTGCCGGTAGCTGTAATCAACCCTGGCCGTATATTCCTGTCTTAAAATATTTTCAGGCGTATTTAAAAAGGTAAGTATTCCGCCTATTGAGGTATAGGCTATATCTTTATTTTGAGATGCAGTAGCTGAGAATTGCAGTCCGCCTTTTTGATGTTTATCAATATAGGGAATAGAATAGCTTAATCCGAATTGTTGTGTATAGCCTAATTGTACGCTTGCTTTTAATACCTGTTTTAAACCAAGGGTGTTGTTGTCGGCTAAGGTAAGTCCATAATCTACCTTATCAAGGCTTCGGTGATCTTGTTCCCACCACACATTAAAATTTCGCTCTTCAATTTGTAAAATAGGGGCAGGCCATATATACCATTTTTCAACTACCGTAACTGTTACAGCAGTTTGCCCCGTAGAAAGATGAACCGTATCTACTGTTGCAAAATTGAATAAAGTTGTATTCATCAGGTTATCTTTTGAGCGCAGTGCAATGGTTGGCCATTCGCTGATAAGTATAGTATCGCCCTTGTCAAATGTAAGTTCCCTGTGAATTATTGAAGTTCTTGTTTTATAATTACCGTCAACAAAAATTTCAGAAACAACAAATCGTTTGTTTGAAACAGTGTCTTTGTTTTGTGCATAGACCGGTGAAACAAGTGCAGAAAATACCAACGCAAAAAATAAACGTGGAAGGTAAAACTTCATTACCGTTAAATGTTAAGGTAATGCATCAATGCATCGTAACGATCTTTTATACCGGTGTTTTGTATGGTCTGAGAAAAAGAGGCAGTAACTGTATAGCCAAAGCGCTCGAAGGTTTGAAGTACCGCCGAAACATCCTGTACACTTAATTTAAGTGTTACGTTCAGCTCAGTTGAGTTTTCACGTGGCGTAAGGAATAAGCTTAATATCTTTGCTCCGTTCGATTCTGCTATTTGTGCAATTTGCGATAACGAATAATCGTGCTGGTGAAGTTCCAATACAATTAAACTACCTGGTTCTTGTGCAGCAGTAAGCTGAGCAAAGTAGTCGAGCATTTTTTGCATGGTAACCACACCTACATAATGCTCCTTCGCATCAATTATAGGTATAACCGATATCTTCAGCAATGAATACATTTTTAATACATCGTATGCATGCTGATGCTCAAAAACAAATGGCTTGGTAAGTGTGCGGCGTATTTTGCTGATATGATCGGTAGCAGAAATATGGTCTAATATTTCTGCATCGGAAACAAGACCGATATAATGTGTTTTATCAATAACCGGTAGGTGAGACACTTTAAACTCGTCCATCCACTCAAGCGCTTTTTTCGCTTCATCGCCCACCTTTAGTGGTGGAATATCTATACTTATAAGATCTTTCGCTAACATGTTCTACATCAATATCTGAGTCAAAGCTACAACTATTTGTTCATATTGGCTACTTAAAAGAAAGCCCTGACCTGTGCATTGCCTGTGTTTACTATGTTAGAGCCCTGGCTATCACGCCCATTATACGATAGATTTAACTGAATATTCTTTGATATATTGCATTGGTAAGTTATACCCCAGGTGTAATTATTGCCTATGTTCAGGCCCTGGAGCATCTCCAATCCCAGGGGGCTGTTGGCCGACTCATTGAACTTAATATTTACATAATTGAAGTTTGCTAAAAGGCTTCCTTTGTTCAGTACATTATATTTTAATTCCGTCCCATAGTTCTGTTGCAATGATTGTCCTCCACCTTCTGTGTAGGAATTTAGTTTATCGGTGAAAGTGTAAAAAACCGATATTCTGAAACTTGTACTTGGCTGGTAATTAAGTTTAGGCTGGCTTATATAATACAGAATATTAAAGTCGTTGGCTGCAAAGTAGTTTGAATTACTTACATCATCACCGAATTTCTCATCATCTTCCAGCATCCATTTTGTTGTTAGGTTAAACCTGCCGTGCAATTCGTTGTATTTATTTTCCCTTGCCTGCGTACCGGTTTCCTGTAATATTGTTTTAGTTATAATGTCGTTGTAACTATAATCGCCGCCATATTTCGGGCTTAGCTGGTTAAAAAAAATGGTGTTGCGTAACGATGTATTTAGCCCTATCAGGTTAGTATCGTTAGCACTTTGTACAAGCGGGTCATATACCTGTTCCACATTATTCGATGTGCTTTTTTTGTCGGTATGAAACGCTAGTTGTTCTGAAAAAAGTGCAAAGAAAGATCGTATATCTTTTTTATTCATCCATAATGCCGCTGGCCTTACACTAAAAGTTTCTGTAATACCGCTGGTGTATGTTTTAATGAACTGATCGGTGGGTGTATAAACTTTTATATAATCTGCTTCATCAGGAAACGGAGCTATATAAAATTCATTTATTTCTTTAATGCCATCGCCATTAAAATCTGTCCAGGCATAAATACCTTGCCCTTGCGCCACTTGTACATAGGTGTAACTTTCTTTTTGTTGTAAGCCTGAGCCGGCTTCGTAATAGGTACTGCTTGTAATAAGCCCATGTGCAGCATTAAGGTCGTATTGTGCCTGGCCAACCAAAGCGTTCACAGGCTGTTGCCCCTGTGCAAGGGCGCTATCAAATACCGATAAAATATGATACGTAACATTTGCCTTGAACCTGCTTTTAGGGTTCTTTATTATATTGAGGTTAAGTGAAATGTTTTTTGAAAAAAGAGATTTTACCATCTCATTATCATCTGGGGCAAAGTCTGTCCGTTCTTCGTAATTAATACCATAGCTTACTTTACTTGTATCAGCAGATTTAATAAATGTATTCCATTGATAGTATTTAAAAGTAGATGCCTGCTCAAATAAAGAAGTGGAATTTGTTACAATGCTATCTGTACTTCGCGAACGAAAAATATCATTCTCAGTACCTTCTCCTGCGCCTACAACCCAATGCGATATTTTGTACGAAACGGTTCCGAATTCTTTATAATAATTACTGGTATTGTCAACCGATTTTGTATCCAGCAATGCCCCGTTAAAATCAAAAGTTATTTTTTTCTCTATGATCTTCATCACAGCCGTTTGGCGTGTGGCATTGTAATTTCCTCCTTCCAGGAATGCCTGGAAGCCATATCCGAATAGGTCTCTCTTATTACCTAGTGTAACAGAGGTGCTTAAAATATTCTGATCGGCAAAAATACTATCGCTTGTACGGTTCCAGTCGCGAGCAAATTCTACAGGCCTGTATCGTTCAATAGGTGAGAAGTCTTTTTGTACTCCTTCATATCCTACATCAGTTGTAACACGCCAGGCATCTTTTTTGTGTTCAATGCTATCCTGAAGAAAAGAAACATTGTGAAAGTCAATTTTTCCGGCAAAGCCAACATCCTGCCCTTTGCCAAGTGTTGAGAATGTGTTAACGTCATTATTTGTTACAGCTGTTTCAACCAGAATAGTTGAGTTTGCCGATAGTTTATAATCTCCGCCCAATGTTACCATTTGTTTTTTCTTGGGAGTTATGAGAAGTACCTCAGGCACATAATTCCCCTGGTGTATTCCCTTTACCGGGGCCACCCATTGAAAAACCCTTCCGTTAGCCGCTGATGGAATTTGGATATAATCACCTTGCCCCTGGTTAACCTGTGTAAAGTATAATTGATAATGTGCTTTTGTAGAATCTGTAGAGTACACATATATAGAATCATTGAAACCCAACACAGCATTTATAGTATCAACTTTACGGTAAAGTACATCGGTATTATTAAATGGAACGGAAACAGCACCGGGCACTAAAGCGTTTTGAATATTATTTCCAATTGATGCAAGAAACTGTTCCTGCGGGAAAGTTAAGTTCTGTGCCAATGGCTGTGTTTTTGCATCCTGTTCAGAATATAAATTAAATCTCAGGTTCAGGTTATCTTTATGGTATTCTGTTCCGGCAAAATAAAGCGAACGTAAATAGGTCTGGTCGCTATATTGAAATTCAACCACGATACGGGTTGTTTGCAGAATCAGGTGCTTAGGAGTAAATGTAACCTGGGCATTGTTATAATCAATACTATAATCGTTGTTTTGCCCGCGCTGCATCAATTGTCCGTCCAGGTAAACCATTTCAGTGCCTGACAGAACAACAATATAGTTTTCATTATCTGTGCCGGTAAGGCGGTATGGCCCCATATTTCCATCAATTGGTGTTATTTCGTTACGTGCAAATTTGCCTTTCGATATGCCACCGCCACCGGTTACTTTAAGGTAGGCGACTTTACTGCTATCCTTTTCAGGGCCTACTATAAATCGGGTTGAGAATAACCCACCTTCAGCTTTTTTATAGAATTTCATAAAATAACTTGTAGGGCTATTTAATTCATAATCGCCCGCAATAAGGCTTGTGTTCTTATTATAGAGTTTTATAAATACTTTATCAAAATCCTGTAGAGTTGCAGTATTGCCCTCCGGTTGTATAGGCAGGCTATTGTCGGTGGCAGATACTAGCACATTAACGTTATTACTAAGCTTACCTGCAAGCTGTAAATTAAGCGCCGAGTTTACCGTTAGGTTTTGACTGTTACCAAATGTTACACCACGCGAAATGCTTCCGCTTTTATTCAATGTGCCAAGGTCAAACGGGTCATTACTGCCATTGCTTTGCCCAACCTGATAAAGATATGCTTGGTTTTGGCCATACCTGGTGGGGTGAATAGTATTGTTATTTTTATGTTCATGCGTTTGCGTAAGTAAAAACGGAAAAACTTTATACGTACAATAAACACTATCTGACCGTATGCTGTCTTTTTTCAGTTTAGCTGAATTCAGAATTAATATGCCTTCTGCCGGCTCAAGTTTATAATAGTTGCTGTCAAGTACTTTTCCAGTACTTGTTTTTAAATTAAACGATTGCGGAAAGATGCTTAAGGAATCAATTTTGATGGTATCGTTCCCTTTTATTGCTATCGCCTTTTTCCTCTGATTCGTTAATTGATTTAATGGAATAGGTTTTGGAGGAATTACAGGAACTTTATAAATGCAGTAAAGTGTATCGGCTTTTATTCCAAGTTTTTTTAATTCTGGCAGGTTAAGAAAAATTATTCCTTTAGGCAGATCAAGTTTATAATAAGTACTATCTAACTTCTGGTTACCATTTAAATGTACCTGTAATGATTGAGGCAAAATGCCAAGTGAATCAATTCGTAATGTGTCGTGTGAGGATATGACAATAGCTTTTTTGCGCTGGTTACTTTGCTGCTGAGCATACCCATGCGTGGAAATAATTCCTAAAAACCCTATTAGTAAAAGGGAAAGCTTTCTCACAATCAAAAACTACGAATATCGTAAATAACGCAGAATTTCTATTTTTGTTGAGTTTAGCACAACACAAATGAAGAAGATTGTAACATATAATGTAAACGGCATACGGTCAGCTATGTCGAAGGGATGGCTTGATTGGGTAAAAACAGTAAGCCCCGATGTTATTTGCCTGCAGGAAATAAAGGCATTAAAAGAACAGCTTAACCTGGATGATTTTACCAAGGCAGGATACCATGACTATTGGTTTTCGGCTGAAAAGAAAGGGTATAGTGGTGTTGCTATTCTTACAAAAAACAAACCCGATCATGTGGAATATGGCTGTGGCTTTAACGATGAAGAAGGCAGGGTGCTAAGGGCAGATTATGGAGACGTTTCGGTGATAAGTGTTTATATGCCATCAGGCACATCAGGGGACGAACGACAAGCCTTTAAGATGAAATGGATAGCCCAGTTCCAGACCTATATTGATAAACTGAAAAAGAAAAGGCCTAATCTTATTATAGCAGGCGATTACAATATTTGCCACAAACCTATTGATATACATAACCCTGTAAGTAACGCCAATTCTTCGGGTTTTCTGCCGGAAGAAAGAGAATGGATAGATGGCTTTATGAAAACCGGGTTTATAGATTCTTTAAGGCAGTTCAACAAAGAACCCCATCAATATACCTGGTGGAGTTTCAGGGCAAATTCCCGGGCTAATAATAAGGGCTGGCGGATAGATTACCAATTGGTAAGTGAACCCATGGGAAAAGCTTTAAAAAGGGCTATTATACTGCCCGACGCTATGCATTCCGATCATTGCCCTATGCTAACCGAAATAGATTTTTAAGAGCATACTAATTCATTTTAAGGTATTAGTGAAAGTTCCATATCGTCAATTTGGATATTTTTTTTACTTTTGAACCTTAGACTTATACCCACAGGAAGTATAAGAAGATTGGTTGAAACGTTTTTTCTATAATTAGTATGAACAAAAGATTGTTACCAGTTATTGCATTATGCTTGCTGCTGGCGGGTTGTGGAAATGACCATGGTAGTAAAGCAGGGCATTTAGCTAAGGGCGGAATTTATTATGGAGGCGTATTTCGCCTGAACTGGGTTATTAATTTCAGGAGTCTTTTCCCTGACAATGTGGGCGATATAACAGCACATAATATCGCAAATCAGGTATATGAAGGCCTGGTAAAACTTTCTTCTAAAGACCTTTCTAATATTCCTTGCCTGGCTTATCGTTGGGAGCGTAATGAAGCCGCTACTGTTTGGACATTTCACCTGCGTAAAGGGGTTAAATTCCAGGACGACCCTTGTTTTCCTGATGGTAAAGGCAGAGAAGTGACCGCAAAAGATTTTAAATGGTGTTTTGATCAGTTATGTACAGCAAGCCCTCAAAACCAGCAATTTGAAGTTACATTTCAAAACAGGGTACAAGGCGCTGATGAATATTACAACCTTTCAGTTAATAAAAAACCATTGCCGGCAGAAGGTGTTTCAGGAGTTAAAGCACTTGATGATTCTACTATACAGATTTCATTAAAAGCTCCTTTCGGCGGATTTTTAAATTTACTAAGTGAGCCAGGCTGTTGGGTATTTCCTAAGGAAGCGCTTGATAAATATGGTATAGATATGCGTATTCACATGGTAGGTACAGGCCCTTTTATGGAAAAAGAAGCGAAAGAAGACCAGGCTATTGTATTAGTGCGTAACCCTAATTATTGGGGTGTTGATCAATACGGTAACCGCTTACCATATCTCGATGCAATACATTTTTCTTTCGTTCACGAAAAAAAATCTGAATTACTTGAGTTTCAACAAGGCAACCTGGAAATGATGTACCAGATACCTATTGAGATCATTCCTCAGATACTTGGCCAAATGAATTCTACTGAGGAACCTAATAGCGGGAATAAGGTGGACTATACACTGGATGTAAAACCCGCTATGAGTACCTATTTTTATGGCTTCCAAACACGCGATAAGATATTCAGCAACAAATATTTAAGACAGGCATTTAATTATGCCGTTGATCGTGATAAGATTGTTAATTATACCTTACAAGGCGAAGGAATACCGGGTACATACGGTATTGTTCCTCCACAGGCTTTCCCGGGCTACGATTACAAACAGCTTAAGGGTTATAATTTCGATCCTGATAAAGCAAGAGAACTATTGGCCAAGGCTGGCTACCCGAATGGTAAGGATTTTCCTGAAATCACCTTGCAAACAAGCAGTGATGGCGGACAACGCAATGTTCAGATCGCTGAAGTATTGCAAAAGATGTTGAAAGAAAATCTGAACATAACTGTAAAAATAAATGCTGTTCCTTTCCCGCAACATCTGGATGCCTTCCTGCGTGGAAAAGTTCCTGTTTTCAGAGAAGAATGGTTAGCCGATTACCCTGATCCGCAAACATTCCTCACGATGTTTGACGGAGCTAATGTTCCAAAAGATACAGATGCAATGGCATATACAAATGCCTGCAGGTATAATAACCCAGAGTTTGATACGGTTTTTGCTCATGCTTTACTCGCTGTTAATGACAGCGTTAGATATAAATTATACGCCCAGGCCGATCAAATTGCATTGGATGAAGCCCCTTACCTGTGTATTTATTATGAGGAAAACTACTACCTGTATCATAACTACGTAAAGAACTTTTATGGTAATTCAATGGACTATCTTGACTTTGGCAAGGTATATATAATACCTGCTAATAAACGAGTTACAAATAATCCGAACCCTTCTCCTCCAATAAATTAAGGGTATTTTAGTTGTGGTGCGTCTATATGTATAACTGGTGGATTAATAATTGCCTTTAATAAGAGTTTTATGCCGATACTGATTTTCTTTATTGCCCACTGGTTTCTTTCCCTGTTTTGTCAGACCTTTTTCCTTCATAGGTACGCTTCGCACAAAATGTTCAGCATGAGCAAGGGGTGGGAACGATTTTTCTATGTGCTTACTTTTATTACCCAAGGCTCGTCTTTTCTGAATCCAAGGGCGTATGCGATATTGCACCGCATGCACCATACCTATAGCGATACAGAAAAGGATCCGCATTCTCCGCATTTTTTTAAAGATGTATGGACCATGATGGTACAAACAAAGAATATGTATATGATGTATGTAGATAAAAAAATTGAGCCTGAAGAAGCATTCAGAGGTAATTACCCGGAATGGCCTTTTTTAGATAGAATAGCTGATAACTGGTACACCCGTTTGTTTTTTGCATCAATATATATTGCATTCTATATTTCATTTGCCCCATCAGCATGGTGGTTTTTGTTACTGCCTTTTGAATTTCTTATCAGTCCGGTGCAAGGCGCGGTTGTAAACTGGTGCGGGCATAAATATGGTTACTCTAATTTCGATAACGGAGATAAATCAAAGAATACAAGCCCGATAGATATTTTGTTGCTCGGAGAATTGTTCCAGAACAATCACCATAAAAGCCCTAACAGCCCTAATTTTGCTAAGAGGTGGTTTGAGTTCGACCCTACATATCCTGTAATGCGAATGTTGAATTCGCTGCACATAATTAAACTAAGAAGAACAAGTTAATTTAAGAAGGCTGAGAGTTCTCTTTCTTCGCCATTTCTTCAGTGATCTTTTTCAGCGTAATAATTTCACGCATTTTGTCTTTGGCATCACCTGCCGGGCTACCCAAATACGATTTACCGCCTTCCAGTGACTTGCTTGGTGCTGATTGACCCAGCAGCACGGCTCCTTTACCAATATGAATATTGCTTGGCACACCAACCTGGCCCCAAAGCGTAACATTATCTTCAATAGTAACTACACCGGCAATACCCACTTGCGCAGCAAACAGGCACATTTTGCCAACTTGTGTATCGTGCCCTACATGCACCTGGTTATCTAATTTAGAGCCTGCACCAATGCGTGTGGTATCTGAAACACCCCTGTCGATAGTACAGGCAGCGCCTATTTCAACATCATCTTCTATTACCACATTACCGCATGATACCATCTTGTCAAATAGCTCGGGCCTGCGTTTAAAGTAGAATGCATCACTGCCTATTACGGTTCCGGAATGGATTGTTACATTATTACCAATAACCGTTTCATCGTAAATCGATACATTAGGATGAATAACGCAATTATCGCCAACCACAACATTTTTGCCAATAAATACACCTGGCATTATGCTGGTGTTCTTGCCAATTTTAGCCGTTGGGCTTATCATTTCCTTTTGGCTGAAATCGTCAGGATGAAAGTGCTTAATGATCTTTATATATGCACTAAAAGGGTCATCGCAAAAAAGAAGCGCCTTACCTTTAGGGCAGGGAACCTTTTTATTAATGATTATAGTGGTGGCGTTCGATTGTAAGGCTTTATCGTAATACTTCGGATGATCAACAAAAACTATATCTCCGCTAACTACCCTGTGTATTTCATTCAATCCTGTTACCTGGTGCTTAGGGTCCCCATCAAAAGTAGCGCCAATAATGGCTGCTATCTGTTCCAGTGTTTGCGCAGGAGAAATTTTCATGGCGGCAAATGTAGGGATAATGGGCTATAAAAAGAAATAAAATGCTCAATTATCAATACATTTTCTACCTTTGCAGCCGTTTTTCAATTAAGCGGATGTGGCGGAATTGGTATACGCGCCAGACTTAGGATCTGGTGCCGCGAGGCGTACGGGTTCGAGTCCCTTCATCCGCACTTTAAAAACCCTGAATACTATGTCGTAGTATTCAGGGTTTTTGTTTTGTACAGGTTGTTGAAAACTCTACTGTCTTCTTTTTTCATTTCGCCGTTAAGCGAAACTATGCCTTCGTTTATAAATTTAGCTACAAGCTATAGTGATATTAAGTCGAAAATACAATATTCGCTGAAACCGATGGCGAGAAATTTTAGTATTATATTTGCTTGAATGCGCATCACTATTGTAATATTTTATTTTCTACTTCAATGCATTTATGGCTTCAGCCAAGACTGGAATCCTACTGCACCTATAAATACTTCTGGATTCATTTCTTTAATGTGCTTTTATAATGGTGAATTATATGTAGGCGGCCAGTTTGATTCTATAAATAGTGTTCCTGCTAAAAATATTGCAAAATGGGATGGTATTAAATGGTCTGCTGTGGGTATTGGGTCTGAAGAAATGCCTTCATCAATGGAGGTATTTAAAGGTAGTTTATACATAACCGGTAAATTCAATTTTGGCAATGATAATTATGATAAAATAGCTAAATGGGATGGAGAAAAGTTAATACAACCTGGCAAAGGAATTAATTCTAAATTCTCAATGGATGCAACTGCACTAACAACATTCAAGGGCAGATTATTTGTCGGAGGATGGTTTGATTCTGCCGGGGGGCTTAAAACAAATAACATAGCCGAATGGGATGGACAGAACTGGAGCAGTTCGATAAATGGAATGAATGGGGAAATAACTTCATTTGTTAAATACAAAGACAGTTTGTATGCCATTGGTAGTTTTAAAGCTGGTAATAAAGAAATCCCAATAGCTATATTAAAAGACAGCGACTGGTATTCAATTAGAAATTCTATGAATGGCAGGATACGTGCCTCTATTGTATT
>DATHNG010000018.1:0-14901 GCA_035486275.1 Bacteroidia bacterium | reverse complement strand
TTCCTATTAAGGATGTAGACAAAGAGAAGGTAAAGAAGTTCATTACCCTTTATGATGTAAGCAATCCCAATCCGGTCCAGGAAACAAGAGGTATTGCTTTCATACAACAATTTGCACGGTTTCAGTCTGATTTCCCTGCACTGTTAGATTCGGCCAAACAATATTTCCCCGACAATACACCTGCATTAATACGTAAGAATTTTGAACCTTTGGTAGATATATGTTTCTATAAGCATGACTATAAAGGTTTGCTTAGCTATGTTTCAATAATACATCCGCAATATGTTATCGATAGTATGCTGGTGCATAAAGATTATGAGAATAAAGATGCCTGGACAGCATATAGAATAGGTGAGGCTTTTTACCAGATCAATAATATTAAAGGCGCAGAAGCTTTCTATAAAAAGGCTGTTACCCTGGCACCATACGTGCTTGATTTCCAAAATAAATTAGGGGCATCATTGGTAATGCTTAATAGAGATGATGAGGCGGGTAAGGTTTATGACTTTATACTAACACAAGACCCAGAGTTTGTTTCTGCTTTAACGAATAAAGGATATTTGGCGTTAAGAAAAGGCAATGTGGATGTTGCAAAGGAGTATTATGATAAAGCACTTGCGCTTAGCCCCGATGACAAACAAGCCTTACTTAATATAGCTGGTTGGTATATCTATGAAAAGCAGACTGGTAAAGCAAAGGAAAGCTTACAGCTGATTTTAAAGAAATACCCTGATGAAGAGCAAGCAAAAACCTTATTGCAGCAGATAAGTAAACATATATGAAAAGAATATTGATTGTATACTTACTACTCTTGCCATTTATAACTTTTGGGCAGAAGAAGATAGATACCAATAAGTTATATAAGTTACTTGCGGATAAACTTGCACCACTGGATCTGAGTGGAGTACTGAAATCTGAATCGGCTGTTATTGTTGGATTTATAGGTAGTAATTATCAACGTATTCAGATTCATTATTCTTCTATTGTAAAAGATAAATCAAAGCCTGATGAATACCTGGTAAAAGGAAAATCGAAAGTTAAGGATAATGTATGTGACTTTACAGGTGTAATTACAATTACCAAGACTATTGAAAATGAGCAGTATACAGGAGATACCGGTAAAGCAGCTATGTATGTAAATCTTGATTCAGTAAGGGAGGGAACATTAACTGCACATTACAATTTTAAGGAGGATTCAACGCAAAAATTTAGTGGCATCTTTGATGGAACCCTAACCTCTGATTTTTATTTGGACATAAATTATAAGCCCCATTATGATAATACAATGCAGGGGGCTGACGATTACAGTAATAATCAGTTTACCGGAACTTGGATAATGTATGGTGGGAAATTAATAAAGAAATGTAACTGGGGCGATTACCGAATACCTGATTGCGGCAACCTTGATGTAGGGGTTGGAAATTTTACCCCTGATCAGAAGTATATTAAAAACGGTTGGCAAAATTATTGTACTGGTTGCCCGGATGACTCCAATAAGACAAAGAATTGGTGGCAGTAAACTATCCTACCAATACACTTTCTCCAAATTTTTTCGAAACGTTTACTTTGTTGTCCTTACCAACCTGTATGGTCATAGATCCATCGAAGGATATTTTCTCCAATAGTTTCAGGCGTGTACCTATTCCAATCCCAAGTTTTTCAAGGTACTGAAGAAATGCGGTAGAGGTATCTTTTACCGCTACAACCTGGCAACTGCTTCCAATTTCAACTTCAAGCAAAGTGGTTTTATGTATGGTGGCTATTTTACCATTGGCTTTTGGTATAGGATCGCCGTGTGGGTCGTAATCAGGGAAGCCAAGGAATTTATCCAGCCTGTCAGCCAGTTCATCATTATGAATATGTTCTAGTTGCTCAGCTATATCATGTATCTCATCCCATCCATAACCGAGTTTCTCTAATAAAAATACTTCCCATAGGCGGTGCTTACGTACAACGTCCATAGCGGTTTTTATCCCCTTATCAGTAAGCTTTGCTCCCTTTTTTTTGTCATAGCTGATCAGCTTCTTCTCGGTCAGTTTTTTTAGCATGTCAATTACCGATGCAGGGTTGTTCTGCAACTCCTCTGCAATAGCTGTAGGGCTTATTTTAGTAGCCCCTTCAAGGCTAATACGGTAAATAGCCCTCAGATAGTTTTCTTCTGAAAATGTATGCATTCCGTTAGATAAGTGGTACAAATATAATTATTTAATTCTAATAAATAAAATTAGGTGTGTCTAATTATTTATGTTAGTTTTGTAAAATATTCACTTAGCTGGTCATAATGTCAATAAAAGAAGAAAAAGAAAAAGCATGGAGGAAAGAGAGCGCTAGCGTATCTCTTCCGGAAGTTTTTTCTTCCATACGTGTTCCCGGTAAAGGTGGATTCTGGAAGAAATTGCTTGCTTTTTCCGGTCCCGGGTTAATGGTTGCTGTCGGTTATATGGATCCTGGTAACTGGGCAACCGATATTGAAGGTGGTTCTAAATTCGGATACACATTACTTTCTGTTATTCTTATATCAAACCTATTTGCTATTCTGTTGCAGTACCTGGCACTAAAGCTTGGTGTGGCTACCGAGAAGGACCTCGCTCAGGCTTGCCGGAGCCACTATAGCCCAAGGGTAAGTTTCATGCTTTGGATATTTTGTGAAATTGCAATTGCTGCCTGCGACCTGGCAGAAGTAATTGGCTCCGCTATTGCACTTAATTTATTGTTTAAAATTCCATTAACATGGGGAGTTGTTATTACCGGGTTTGATGTATTGCTTATTCTTTTCTTTCAGTATAAGGGCTTTAGGTTTATTGAGAGTGTAGTAGGTTCGTTGATTGTTATAATAGTATTAGCCTTTGTTTTTGAAATGATAGTTTCTCATCCGCAGTTGTTCCCAATGCTAAGCGGCCTGTTACCAAAACCTGAAATAGTTACAAATTTATCTGAGCTTTATATAGCCATTGGTATATTAGGTGCTACGGTCATGCCTCATAATCTGTATCTCCATTCCAGTATTGTACAAACACGCGATTATCCCAGAACAACAGTAGGGAAAAAAATGGCAATTAAGTTTGCTGCAATTGATAGCACGGTTGCACTTATGGCGGCTTTCTTCATTAATGCTGCCATACTTATAGTTGCTGCTGCCAGTTTCCATTCAAGCGGTCATAACGACGTAAGTACCATTATGGATGCACATAAGCTTTTAACACCTTTATTGGGTACAACACTGGCCAGTACCTTATTTGCTGTTGCTTTATTGGCCTCGGGCCAAAACTCTACCTTAACAGGTACACTTGCTGGCCAAATAGTGATGGAAGGTTTTTTAGATATTAAACTAAAACCCTGGCTGAGGAGGCTTATTACCCGGGGAATAGCTATAGTGCCTGCCTTTATTGTCACATTCATTTTGGGAGAGAGAGGTACAGCCAATCTGCTAGTGCTCAGCCAGGTAATTTTGTCTATGCAATTGAGTTTTGCGGTAATTCCTCTTATTATGTTCACAAATAGTAAACAAAAGATGGGTTTATTTGCAAACCGAAAATCAATGAAAATAGTGGCATGGGCGGTGGCAATTATAATTTTGGGTTTAAATCTTTACTTACTTTACGATACTATTTTTCTGTAACAGAGGCTCTCGCATGAACAAGTTTACTTCAATTAAGGCGGCTATTTTATTTTGTTTATTGTTGTGCTGTGCTTTTGCCCAAGCAGAAAATGACTCGGCTAAAAAAGGGAATGGCTGGATGTTTCACTATCAACTTACAGCTATTGACCAGTATCATGGTTATTTTCATGCGCCGTATTCAGGCCACAATAGCCTACAGGATACAACTGAGCAAGATATGTCAGTTACTTCAACTCTCTATTTAGGAAGAAAGCTTTGGAAATATGCAGCAGTATATTTTACCCCGGAAATATCCGGTGGTAAAGGATTTAGCGGTACAACGGGTATTGCCGGTTTTCCTAATGGTGAAATTTATAGAGTGGGTAACCCAACTCCTGCCGCATATATAGCCCGTTGCTATTTTCAACAATCATTTGCTTTGGCAGGTAGCCACGACACATTAATGGATGATGACCTGCTACAAGTGAGTCAGCTACTGCCTACAAACAGGTTGACTTTTAGTGTAGGTAAGTTTTCACTTGCCGATTTTTATGATAACAATACCTATTCGCATGACCCACGTACCCAGTTCATGAATTGGGTGCTTATGGATAATGGCGCATGGGATTACCCTGCCAATACACGCGGTTATACCTACGCATTTGTAGTGCAGTATATTAGCCCTACCTGGCACGTTAACCTTTCTGATGCACTTGAACCACTGGTGGCGAATGGTCCCGATTTTGATTGGAATATTGGCAAAACATTTGGTATTACTGCTGAAATAGGTAGTAGTTATAGGGTGAATGATAGAGTAGGCAATTTAAGTGTATTACTTTATTTGAACCAGAATAGGGCTGCTAATTATGAAAATGCCATTGCCAATTATGAAGCAGGGAATGTAAATGCATTACATATTGATTCCCTCTCTGCATATAATGGCAACAAAAAATATGGAGTAGGGCTTAGTTGGGATCATCCTATTGGTAAATATATTGGGGTGTTTCTGCGGGCAGGATGGAACGATGGTAAAACTGGCACATGGGCATTTACTGAGGTCGACCAAACCATTACGCCTGGCGTGAATTTCGATGGTGCATTCTGGCATAGAAAGACTGACAACTTTGGTATAGCTTATATAATAAATGGGTTGTCGAAAGACCACTTGGCTTTTGAACAGGCTGGTGGCTATCAGTTTATAATTGGCGATGGTTCATTAGTACACTATGCCCCTGAGCAAATACTTGAAGCCTATTACCAGGCTAAATTCTTTGAACATTTTTACCTGGCTCTTGATTATCAGTTTGTGCAAAACCCTGCCTACAATGCCGATAGAGGACCCGTAAATATTGGTTCTGTTAGAGTGCATGTGGAATTCTGATTCTTGGCTATTGAATCGATTCAATCTCTGATCACATACCCAACACCTACCACAGTTTGGAGGAGTTTTTTTTCACTGCCTTTATCAATTTTATTTCGTAAGAAATTCATATAAACATCAATCAGGTTTGATCCGTTATCAAAATTTACTCCCCAAACTGCTCTGGCAATTGTATTTCTTGAAAGTATCTGGTTTTTATTTGCCATCAGTAATTCAAGAAGTGTAAATTCTTTTGCGGTCAGTACTATTTCCTTTTCATTTCTATAAACTTTTCTCTTATAGCAATTCATTGTAAGGTCTCCCGTTACATACATTTTATCAGGAATTACAGTATTCTGCCTTCTGATGTGCACTTTAATACGGGCAAGCAGTTCGTCGAAATGGAAAGGTTTAGTTATGTAGTCGTCAGCTCCATTTTCAAGTCCACGCACCTTGTCCTTTAACGAACTAAGGGCTGTAAGAATTATAATGGGGGTAGTTTTTTTAGCACCCCTTAGTGTTTTACATATTTCTAGCCCATCTATTCCCGGTAACATTAAATCAAGAATAATAAGGTCAAAGTCTTTGGTAATTGCAATATTCAGCCCTACAGTTCCTGTATCAGTTGTCGTAACAGTATATTGCTGCTCTTCCAGCCCTTTTTTAATAAAAGATGAAACTTCTTGCTCATCTTCAATTAACAGGATATTCATAGATATATTTTCGCTAAAGTACTTCTATGAGTTGAGCGTTTCAATCAAATTAAAGGAATCTAATGAAGTTCTAATCTGTGTTAAATAAATTTAATGCTGTTGCTCTAGGTCTTCATTTCATTGCCGTTTTACCCTAACTTTGTAAAAGAGGTTTAAGAAAGCCCGCAGGTTATGGTTATACTATTTGATGGCGTTTGTAATTTATGTAATGGATTCGTGCAATTTATCATTAAGCGTGATAGGAATAGGCTATTTCAGTTTGCTTCACTTCAATCTAACTATAGCAGGGGCCTTATAAGCCATTTTAATTTGCCACTTACCGCTACCGGAACAGTAATTCTATACCATGATGGAAAGGTTTCTGTGGAATCGGATGCCTCAATAGAAATAATAAGTTCATTAGGCGGAATGTGGAAGTGTGTTAAGGTATTTAAGATATTTCCGCGCTTTATTCGCAATGGCTTATATAGGTTATTAGCAAGAAACAGGTACAGGTTATTTGGCAGAACAGACCAGTGCATGGTGCCGTCTGACAATACGAAAGACAGGTTTCTGGACGATACCGAATTCAGGCAATAGTTTTTCCCCAGAATTTGCTTTATTTTTCTACTTTTACAAGCCTTAAAAAGACTGGTAAATATGAAACTCGATATACTTGCTTTTGCCGCACATCCAGATGATATTGAGTTGTCATGTGCCGGTACACTTATAAAAGCAGTGAAAGCCGGTAAAAAAGTGGGTATTGTAGATCTTACTGAAGGGCAATTAGGTACTCGCGGAAGTTCAGAGATTCGTTTACAGGAAGCAGCTAACTCGGCTAAAATTATGGGCTTATCAGTTCGTGATAATTTACACATGATGGACGGTTATTTTAAGAACGATGAAGAGCATAGAATAAAGATCATTCAAAAGATACGCCAATACAGGCCTGAAATAATAGTGGCTAATGTTCCCCAGGATAGGCATCCCGATCATGGCCGTGCATCGCAAATGGTTTCGGAGGCATGGTTTTATGCTGGCCTGAGGAAGATAGAAACCAAATGGGATGGTAAGCAACAAGAAGCATTCCGCCCTGACCGCGTTTTTTATTACATGCAGCATTTTAGTTACGATTGCAGTTTTGTTGTAGATACCAGCAATGAAATGGATCAAAAGTTAGAAGCAATACGGGCATTCAAATCTCAGTTTCACGACCCGACATCAAAAGAACCGGAAACAGTACTTACCAATCCTCATTTCATACAGCACATTAAGGAAAGAGATTCGGAACTTGGCTATGCAATAGGCGCTAAGTATGCTGAAGGATTTTTAACACAACGCAAGATATTTGGAGTAAACAACATATTCGATATTAAATAATGAAGACTACAGCACTTACAAAAAAACACATTGCACTTGGTGCCAAAATGGTTGAGTTTGCAGGTTATAACATGCCTGTTTCATATACTGGCCTTAACGACGAGCATATTACAGTTCGTACGGCAGCTGGTATGTTCGATGTATCACACATGGGCGAATTCATTCTTAAAGGGCCAAAGGCATTAGATCTTGTTCAGAAAGTGACCTCTAACGATGCATCAGTGCTTTCTTCCGGCAAGGTTCAATATTCATGTTTGCCTAATGATAAAGGCGGAATTGTAGATGACCTGCTGGTTTATTGCATGGACCATGAAACCTATTTCCTGGTAGTGAATGCATCGAATGTGGAAAAGGATTGGAACTGGATAAAATCGCACAACGACCTTGGTGTTGATATGCAGAATGTGTCTGACGACTATTCATTATTAGCAATACAGGGGCCTAAAGCTACAGCCATATTGGGTAAGCTAACTACAGTCGACCTGACTAAAATTCCATATTATAACTTCACTATCGGCCAGTTTTGCGGTATACCGGGTGTTATTATATCTAATACAGGTTACACAGGTGCCGGTGGGTTCGAGATTTATTGTAAGAACGCTGATGCTGAAAAAATATGGGATGCAATAATGGAAGTTGGTGTACCTGAAGGATTGAAACCTATCGGACTTGGTGCACGTGATACCCTGCGGCTCGAAATGGCATTTAACCTGTATGGTAACGATATTGATGATACCACTTCTCCTATTGAAGCTGGCCTTGGCTGGATAACCAAATTCACTAAAGAATTTACCAATTCAAAAGCATTGTTAGCTCAAAAGGAACAAGGTGTAAAGCGAAAACTGGTCGGTTTTGAAATGATAGATAAAGGTATTCCACGCCATGGTTACGAAATTACAGATGCACAAGGCAGTGTAATAGGTGTGGTGACCTCAGGTACACAATCTCCTTCATTGCAAAAGGCAATAGGTATGGGTTATGTAAAAACAGAGTTAGCAAAACCCGGCACAGATATTTATATTAAGATCCGCGATAAGCTGATAAAAGCAATTGTTGTAAAAACTCCATTTTATAAACAAGCATAAAGTATGAAGAACACAATTGAAGTTTGTTTTTCTCCCCATTCATTTTCACTATACCCGCATGAAGAATGTATAGTTGTTGTTATTGATGTGTTGCGTGCAACATCGTCCATGTGCACTGCCTTGCATTATGGCGTAGAAAAAATATTGCCCGTTGCGTCAATAGCTGAAGCAAGAGATTTTCAATCGAAAGGATTTTTAGTGGCTGCCGAACGCTCTGCGCACAGGGTTGATGGTTTCGACCTGGGTAATTCTCCTTTCGAATACATGAAGCCGGGCTTAAAAGGCAAGATTATTGTATTTACTACCACTAACGGTACACAAGCTATCCGTACAGCGCGCGATGCATATAAAATTGTTATAGGTTCATTTTTAAATCTTACCGCTTTGTGCCAGTGGCTGGCTGTTCAGCGGAAGAACATAATATTACTTTGTGCCGGTTGGAAAGACATTTTTAACCTTGAAGATACCTTGTGTGCAGGTGCCATAGCTGCTAAACTTGACACTACTGGTATGTTTGAAACCAATTACGATTCTACTTTAGCATCAAAATCATTATACGAAGGAGCTAAAAAAGATATGTATGCTTTTATGGAAAGCTCGTCTCACTTCAACCGCCTTGCCAAACTTAACTTGCAGGATGATATTCGGTTTTGCTTAAAGGCCGATCAGGCTCCCGTGGTTCCTGTTATGGAGGGCAATTACCTGGTGCCGCTTAAGAGGTAGTTTCCCAACACAGACCGCCCGTCAGTCTGAGTTTATCGGAGACCTTATCCTGTTCTTATAAATTAGGTAAAAGGTGGGCGCGGGTTAGCTGCAAATTATGCGAGTTTAGGAAGCTCAGGCAAGCAGGGAGCAAATGGCGCCCCGAATAATTTAAAATACTGTATTAAATTTAAGGCCATAAATAGTTGATATTCAGTGTGTATTTATTGGCGAAATGAAGGATTACAGTATTAAAAAGATAATAGCACAATCTTTTATGTTCATTAAGTCTTTTTTTATATCTTTGCAGCCCTAAATAAAAAAACGTAAAACATGTCCTTAAAAATTCGCTTACAGAGACAAGGAAAAAAGAAACAACCTTTTTACCACATTGTAGTAGCCGATTCTCGTGCGCCTCGTGATGGAAAATACGTTGAAAGACTTGGTACATACGATCCTAAGCACGACCATGAAGGCGTGAAGTTAGATACTACTTTAACCATGGAGTGGTTAGAGAAAGGTGCATTGCCTACTGATTCTTGCCGTCATTTATTGGCTGAACAAGGTTTAATGTTCAAAAAGCATTTACAAAGAGGTGTTAGAAAAGGTTTGTTTAACCAGGAGCAAGCTGATACGCAGTTTGCAAAATGGCAGACCGAGAAAGCCAGCCTTCATACCAATAAGAAAGAAAGCAAATTAACAAGCGCTAAGGAAGCATACAAGAGCCGCATGGCTGCTGAAACTGCAACACGCGAAGCTAAGGCTAAGGCTGTTGCTGCTAAAAAAGCTGCTGCTGCTGAAGCATCTGCTGCGGCTGCAATGCCACCGGCACCTGAAGAGCCTGCTGCACCTGCTGCTGAATAAGTTAATTATCACTTACTATATAAAGCCCTACAGCAATGTGGGGCTTTTTTGTTTTTAATACACTCTTTACAATACATTGGGGCGACTCTAGCTCCCTGCTTGCCTGAGTTTCCTAAACTCGCATCATTTACAGCTAACCCGCGCCCACCATTTACCTAGTTCTTATGTGTGATTATGATGGCAGTGATATTACGTTTTACTTCTCCCTAAAGTAGAAGAACTGACAGGCGGCCAGCAAAGGTGAATGCAGCAGAGCGGAATGAACCGGTCACGACCCATAGGAGTGATTGCCTTCGGCTGTCTTGACTTTTTGGTTCTTTTATGTCAAGATAAAAGAACATATAAATTAAAAGGTAACCAGAGGTGGGTTTACACTTTTTGCAATGTGTAAACCATCAACCTATTGGTTTTCAATTTTCTGAGTTCAAAAACGATATGCGTTTTTGTAAACCACCCCTCGGGTTACACTTTTACCCATTTGTTACCCGTCAACCCATTGATTTTCAAAAATATGACTCCGAATTATTTTGCAAAAGTGTTACCCACCCTTAGAAATTCTTATTAGCGAATTTTATTTATTTCAATGAACTTATTCCTTACAACTTACTCCTTATTCCTAAGTAAGCTAGCACTAACAATGCAAAGTTAGGTTAGGTATTTAAGTAGGAAAAGAGAAAAGTGCTGTAGTTATTAACGACCCTGATTTTTTATTGATAATTACAATGAAATACAATACTTGTATAGTTATAAATATAAAAAGCCCCGCGAATGCGGGGCTTTTTATATATTCCTAAATACTTAACCTTACCCCTTAACCAGGCTATGTTCTCCCAAGAACTTCAACACGCTTTGTTCAATTACTTTTTCAGGCTCAACACCTTCTGATGACGGTACAAATTTCTCTCCAATAATTTGCTCGTAAAGCTCCATGTAGCGGTTCGATATAGCTGTAACAACCTCATCGGTCATTACCGGCAGTTTCTGCCCTTCTAAACCCTGGAAGCCATTTGCAATTAACCATTCACGTAAAAACTCTTTCGATAATTGCTTTTGGTGTTCCTTCTTTTTCTGGCGCTCTTCATAACCATCTTTATAGAAATACCTTGATGAATCAGGGGTATGAATTTCATCAATCAAATATATCTTGCCATCGTGCAGTCCGAACTCGTACTTGGTATCAACCAATATAAGTCCGCGTTTAGCAGCCATTTCGGTACCACGCTTAAACAACATACGGGTGTAATGCTCCAGTTGTTCGTAATGTTCTTTCGATACAAGGCCCTTCTTAATAATATCGCTTTTCGAAATATCTTCATCATGCCCTACATCAGCCTTGGTGGTAGGGGTAATAAATGGTTCATGGAACTTATCGTTCTCGTGCATACCTTCCGGTAAACGCACACCGCAAATTTCGCGCTTGCCCGATTTGTACTCCCTCCATGCATGGCCGCTCAGGTAACCACGTATAACCATTTCTACTTTAAATGGTTCGCAAAGTTTACCAACGCTCACCATAGGGTGGGGTACGCCCATTATCCAGTTAGGCACTATGTCGGCCGTAGCTTTCATAAAGTGCGCCGCAATCTGGTTAAGCATTTGCCCTTTGTAAGGTATGCCGCGTGGCAATACAATATCAAATGCCGATACCCTGTCGCTTACTATCATAACAAGCATTTCGTCATTAATGTTGTACACATCGCGTACTTTTCCTTTGTAAAAACTCTTTTGATTCGGAAAATGGAAGTTGGTTGCTGTTATAGTTTTCATTTCGCTGTTTATTGTTTGGTTTGTAGTTTTAACGCTGTTTCTGTATCATAAATGCTCAATATCTTTCTCACCAGTTTGTGACGCACCACGTCATTCACATCTAAGTGAATAATATCAATACCCGGCACATTATTGAATATTTTAATTGCCTGTGTAAGGCCCGATGGTTGCTTGAACGGAAGATCGGTTTGTGTAACGTCGCCTGTAACAATGAACTTGGCAGAACTACCCATACGTGTCAGGAACATCTTCATCTGGCTCTCGGTTGCGTTCTGCGCTTCATCTAATATTACAAATGCATTGTTCAATGTGCGGCCACGCATAAATGCAAGGGGAGCAACTTCAATAATTTTGTTCTCTAAATAGTTGGTCAACTTGTCGGCCGGCAACATATCAAACAATGCATCATATAAAGGTTGGAGGTATGGGTCGAGTTTTTCTTTCAGGTCACCGGGCAAAAAACCTAAGTTCTCTCCGGCTTCCACAGCAGGGCGGGTAAGTATTATCTTACGCACTTCCTTGTTCTTCATTGCGCGTACGGCCAGCGCCACAGCGGTATAGGTTTTACCGGTACCCGCAGGGCCTACGGCAAACATCAGGTCGCTCTTATACGAACTTTGTACCATACGCAATTGGTTTGGGGTACGGGCTCTTACAACAACGCCGTTATTGCCATATACTATTATGTTCTCATCGGTTGTTCCTCCGGCAGTTTCCTGCCCGTGGCCGGGGCTTTTAATAATGCGGTCAATATCTATTTCATTCAAGGCATGGTACTTGCGGAAGTGCTCCATCATCCAGTATATCTTTCTTTCCAATGCTTCCAAGTCATTCTCTTCGCCTGTTATGCGTAAAGCATCGCCGCGTGCCACTATTTTAATGTTCGGAAAATGCTCCTTTATTATTCCCATCTTGGAGTCATTAATTCCGTAAAGCTCAACGAGCGGGATGTCTTTGATAAAAATTTCTTTTTCAGCCATTGGAAGTATTTAGATGATGTGCCGTAAAAGTACACTAAGGGTTTTTATGTTACTTTTGATGTTTATAAAAAGATTTCCACAATTGGGGCATTTTTACCAGCAATAGTTACTATGCCGATAATTACACTAACTACCGATATGGGTACCTCCGGATATTACGTGGGGAGTGTAAAAGCCGCTATTTTAAGCCTGTTCCCTGAAGCTACTATTGTCGATATCAGCCACCATATCAGGCCCTTCCATATCAGTTCGGCTGCTTTTGTTATCCGTAATGTGTATAACCAGTTCCCAAAGGGTACGGTTCATATAGTTTCAGTCGATTCGCTGAACGCAAGCTCACCCCGGTTCCTTGCCATTCAGGCCGATGGGCACTATTTTGTTGGCGCTGACAATGGCCTTTTCAGTCTGGCGCTCGAAAAACAACCCGACAGGGTAGTGGAGGTAAGCATAGCACAGGATTTTAACTCGTTTACCTTTCCGGCACGTGATGTGTTCACTAAAGTGGCTGTTCACCTGGCTAAAGGCGGAGCCATAGATGTGGTGGGTAAAGATTCTGCCAATTACCTGCGCCCTACCGCATGGCAACCAACTTACGATGCCAATGGTATTACGGTGGTGGTGGTGTATACCGACGAATATGGCAATTGCATCTGCAACCTCGATAAAAACCTTTTCCAGCAGGTGGCACAGGGCAGGCCTTTTGTAATTGATGTAAAAGGCTATGAAATTGAAGCGCTTTCTACTACCTATAGCCAGAACCCGAAAGGGGAGATAGTGGCTTTGTTTGCCAGCTCCGGCCTTTTAGAACTTGCCATAAACCATGGTAACCTTGCCGAGCTTATCGGTATCAAAGAAGGTGATATGGTGAAGGTGATTTTTAGTTAGACTGCTTTTCGGAGGTGGTTTTATCTCAGTACTCAATACTAAAATCTCATTACTATTTATTTGGGGCTGCTTTCCCTCACCACTCGCCGGTCTTTTCTAAACTCGTACCTCTTGCGGCTAACCCGCGCCGACCTTTTCCTAGTTCACAAACCAAGTAATCAAATAGCACGTAGCCCTGCGTTAGGGATAGCAGCGTAAAGCCCACAGCCGACCTTAGGAGGCGAGGACTTGCAGCGGATAGCCCGACCCGTAGGGGAACGCCCAAAAAATTAAATTGGTTTACTTGGTATTTCTAATAATTCCTCACAAAGTTAGGGTCAGCAAAACGGCGATCGTAGAGAAAGGTCTTGTCGGTAAGCGTTTTTAAGAAAGCAATAATGTCGGTTTTATCATGCTCGGAAAGCGAAATGCCCTTTACCAGGATACCATCAAGCGTTGGCGTGCGGGTAAACGTTTGAGTATAATGATCGAGCACCTGCTTTAAGGTATGGAACCTGCCATCGTGCATATAGGGGTATGTCATTTCAATATTCCTTAAGCTGGGCACACGAAATTTCATAAAATCGTTTTTGTTGCCTGTAATGGCCATTCTCCCTGAATCGTGGAAAGCGCTGTCGTACTTCAGGCCGTTGTTGCGGTAACTGTTATCGGTAAACAAAGGCTCTTTATGGCACTGTGCACAATTATCTCTGAATAATTTCAGGCCATGCAACTCAGTGGCTGATAATGTGTCTTCGCCCCGCATATATTTATCGTAGCGCGAATTGTTCGATACCATAAGCCCGGTGAACTGTGCCAATACTTTTAGCAGGCGTTGCGAGTTTATGATAGTATCGCCAAAGGCATCGTGGAACATGGCAGTGTAGATTTTATTGCGTTTCAGTTTAGTAATTACATGCCCCAGGTCTTCTGCCATTTCTAGATGGTTGGTAATGGGTGATATGGGTTGCACCTCTAAATTATTTATGCCGCCATCCCACATAAATGAGTTTTGCCATATAAGGTTTTGCAATGGTGGTACATTACGCTTGCCAAGCAAACCATTTATACCATGACTTATTGGGTGATCGATATGCGCAAAGGCGGCAATACGCTGGTGGCAAAAGCCACAACTGATGGAACTATCGCGCGAAAGAATAGGATCATAGAACAATTTGCGGCCAAGCGTAAAACCGGCGGGAGTAGGGGTGTTGTCTTTAAAAGTATAAAGGGGCTTTGGGAAATTTTGGGGAAAGTCGAGAGCTACATCTTTCTGCGTGATAGTAAAATAGTCATCGCCTGCATTAAATGCAGTAAAGCCAATGCAGAGTAAGCATAAACAGAGTATGTAAATGTGCTTTCTTTTCATGGCAGAATGCTGAACATATCCATGTAATTATTGGCAATGGTTGTTGCATTATGAAGATCAGTTACCGATGAAAGTTTAGCGAAATCGATACTTGTTGGAGTTTTGAAAAGCTCTGACACATCTGCTTTAACATGTAACATGGCGGCTTTACTGCCAACCTGCATTCCTTTTTTTATCGGCAGATTAATTATGCGTATACAATTATTGGGTTGCATATATCCGCCGATATGAAACTCCAGT
>DATHNG010000017.1:0-50867 GCA_035486275.1 Bacteroidia bacterium | reverse complement strand
CCTCCGGGCTTATAGTAAATAGCGGATCAAGACTGGCTTCTATTAAGCTTCTTGCGTAACGAGATTCCGGGGTTGTTTTGTTTTCCATTATAGCTTAGTTTGAAGCATTATTTATATCCCCTATCTCTTCTATATTCATACGTTTTTTATCTTTCAATTGCTTAAACTGGCTGGGTGTAAGCCCAGTAAACTTTTTAAATTGGTTCGACAGATGCGCTACACTGCTGTAATTCATCTTCCAGGCAATTTCAGTAATGTTCAATTCATCGTAAATTATCAATTCTTTTATCCGCTCTATTTTATGTGCGGTAATAAACTGAGCGATGGTTGTTCCCTGCACTTCAGTAAATAAGTTTGAGAGATACGTGTAATCATACTTTAGTTTCTCACTTAAATAGTCAGAGAAATTGGTTTTGATTACTTCATCAGAATGGTGTATCATTTCAATAATCGTATTCTTAACCTTTTCAATCAACACACCTCGCTTATCATCCATTAATTCAAGTCCGGAGCTGTGAAGAGCCTTTCGTAATTGTTCGAGTTGTGCAACTGTCGGCTCTTCCATTATGTCTACTTCGCCCAGGTCTACAACCACAAAGTGTAAACCAAGTTTTTTAAGCTCTTCTGAAACCGCCATTTTGCAGCGGTTACTTACCATATATTTTATATATAATTTCAATTTCTGTTATTTATGAGGAAAAGACTCAAACAAAAGTGTGTTCCTTTAAGTCCGTATAGCTTACATAAGTACTCCGAATAGTTACACAAATCACACATTCCGGTTTCTCCGGGAAAATATACTTTGGCCTCAAAACTTAAGAATATCTATACATTGCAGGTTATGAGGTCTTTATAGGTAAACTGTGAATAAAAAGAAAAGGATAGGGTTTAACTCCTATCCTTCTTTTTTACCGATTAAATGATTTTGTACTATATCTCAAATACTCCTTTGTCCATTTAATTGATAGTAATAATTACGCTTTTTCGGTTTTAGCAGCTTCATTGATAAAGCCAATCACTTCTTCGCGATTCTTGTTCAATTTAGCTTGCACTCTTCCAAGCATTTCTGATTCTTTTCCGGTTTCTAGTTTCAGATCTGAATCGGTAAGTTGTGAAAATTTAGCTTTCAATTGTTTTGATTGAGTAGCCCAATTGCCGGTAACTTTAAAAGTTTCAGCAGTCTTGTTTTGTGTTGTTTCCATTTTTTTGTTTTCAGTTGTTTCCATGATTTTTGTTTGTTTAAAATATTAGTAAATAATTATGGTACAAAAGTGTGGATATTGCGTTTTAAAAGTGTTACATGTAACTTGAATATAATTGTACATATCCTACGTGATCTATGTGGACAGTATGTTTAAACATGAAGCAAGAACTTGTAACAAAAAACCTGCGAAGATCATAAAGAAAAATAGTATTGCCTTTTTGTCGTTGCCCCTATTTTTTTGATTGGTAACTTCAATAATTTCATTTATCTCACTTTCCAGTTCATCAATTTTTTTCTCCAGGTTAAGATTACTGTTGGGGTTACGTCGCAATACCTTACTCTCTGAAGTTTTTTGAAGCCCGATAATTTTGGTTTTAAATATGCCAATGGCTCCTACAATGTCAAAAAGCAGTCCTGCAATATTCAGTTCGTATGCCAGTACCATCACCTAATGTTCTTATTAAGATTAATTACTTAGTAACTACAACAAGGTATTTTGATATGCTCCAGAATTGCGCGGGTAGTTTTATTATAAGGGAATCGGACTTGTGATTGTTTGTTACTGTATATGAGTTGCCCGGATGATTTGTAAGTAATTTATCAAACCTACCCATTAATGGAATTACTGTCAACTTTGTCATATCCTCTTTGGTAAAATATTCCATATTGAAGTTTTTCTTCATTTCACTTGTCCTACCAATACCTATAAAACCGCCATCTTTAGTAATCACATTATGTTTTTTCAACTCCTTTGTTGTTCCAATTGCATAATAAACCGTGTTTAATTCCGTAGTCATGTCGGCAATCAGTTCATTTTGGCTGTTTATGACCTTCATACTATCATTAAACTGCGCAATAATTGCCGTAAGTGAGTCATTCGACTTGGAAATCATCCCTTGCAAAACACCTATTTCTGAATCCTTTTCGGCTAATTCATTAGAAAGATGTATTTCCAATTTCTCTATTTCTTTGTTTTTAGTGTCCACTAGTTTAAGCCTCTTTTCCAATGAATATATCTCTCTGTGATATTTAAGTAATTGCATATTTATGATTCTTATATCACTAACGACACTCGTTTTATTTTCAGAGCCAAATGAATTTACTGACAGTATTTTCTCAGCAACCTTAATACTATCCAGGTTATCCTGCACTTCGTTTATAGTTTTTACATATGCCGTAATAGTAGAGTCTTTCATTTCAGATGATCGCATCAATGCAGAGTCCTGTATACTTAACGATTTTATTTGCTGATCTTGTTTTGTGTTGCAACCTTCCATTATAAGAACTGCAATTGATACGTACGCTAGTATTTTCATTGTTTCATTTTTAGTTGTGAAATAATTTTCACAGGGCAAAAGTGACCCTCTTTGCTTTCAGGTTTGTTGCAAACCGTTCACTAAACTTTACATTATTCACGTATTTAACAATGCGTAACCACTTTATATCGCCCCAATGATTGAATACATGTAAGTAAATGATGTAATGTATTACAGCAATTGTATAACAGCCACATCTGGCAGATAATTCATTTTTGTGACCAATAAAAAACTTCAGTATAAATAGATTTACCAAGACTAATCAATACACAACAAATAAATATCATATCATGAAAAAACTAGCTTTATTAAGTATTATAGCCTTATCACTATTTGGTGTAACCGAAACCAAAGCACAGGTAGGAGTAAGTGTGCAAATTTCAACCGCACCACCGGAGCTTCCGGTTTATGTTCAACCTATATGCCCTACTGAAGGATATATGTGGTCGCCGGGTTATTGGGCTTATGGTGCTTATGGTTATTATTGGGTTCCGGGTGTGTGGATAAGCCCACCTACGATTGGTTATTTATGGACACCAGGCTACTGGGGTTGTAATGAAGGTATATATGCCTGGAATGGTGGCTACTGGGGATCGAACATAGGTTTTTATGGAGGCGTTAATTACGGCTATGGATACGGCGGTAGTGGTTTTTATGGAGGACGCTGGGAAGGTGGTTCGTTCAGGTATAATTCGGCAGCGTGTAATGTAGGTGCTTCTTTCCATAATACATATTCTGACAGGACAGTAATAATCAATAATAGTAATCATACAAGCTTTAATGGTAGAGGTGGGTTATCCGCAACACCAAATGCATCGGAACAGGCAGCAATGAAGGAGAAACACACACAACCTACATCGGCACAACAAAGTCATGAACATAGTGCAAGCCAAAGTAAGAATCAACGCGCTTCAGCAAATGGAGGCCATCCATCAGTAGCAGCAAGGGGTTCTGTGGGAGGCCAACGGTATAATTCTACCGGGCATACAGTGGCAGCGCCAACACATACAACTCGTACCAGTACTGCTCCACAACAGCATTCTCAACCTGCACAACAGCATCAAGCACAACATACTGCAGCTCCTGCTCAACATCAGGCTCAACGCTCAGCACCTGCACAACAGCATCAGGCTCAACGTTCTGCTCCAGCACAGCAACGTCAAGCTCAGCCTATGCAACAGCACCAGGCCCAACGTTCGGAACCTACACAACAGCGTCAAGCACCTATGCAACAACATCAAGCTCCTCAGCACCAAAGTGAACCTTCTCATGAAGGTGGTGGAGGGAAGAGATAATTTATACGGTTAGGTGATGGTTTAAAAAGGCAGGTATTTACCTGCTTTTTTAATTTGAACAGTAGTAGATTAAACTGTACAAACAATAGGTTCCAAATACAGTGAAGTTATTCTTTCGAATTGATACTATATAGAAGATAACTGATACAATGTAAATTATGCAATTTAACTTGAGAAGTATGTAATAGACTTCGCAGTTGATAGTCTCATATTTGTACCGTGAAGATAATTTCACAATTAAAAATCAAAAAATATGTTTTACAATAATTATTTTGGTGGCATGCACTTCTTTTGGTGGGTATTTTGGGTAATAATGCTTATTTGGGTATTCGCTATTCCTTACAATATCCCTGGACAAAGATTCAAGGCGGATTCTCCTCTTGACCTTATAAAGAAGAGGCTTGCTTCGGGACAAATCACAACCGAACAATACCAGGAAATGAAAAAAATTATTGAAAGCTGAGAGATAACTCACATCATTTTCCTCCTTTGGTTCTCAGATATAAAAGCAGAGATGATTTAAATCATATCATGCAGCAAATTAAAATCATAAATGCCGGCTTACCGTTACGATACCTTGCAGCCATATTACTAATCTCAAACAATATATTAAGATGAACCCATTTGAAATCAAAAAAATCCTTGTTCCCGTTGACTTTTCAGGCACCGGTGAAAAGGTACTGGAACAGGCCATAATGATGGCAACAAAAGCAAAGGCGTCCATTACATTGGTTACATCCCTTGAAGGACCATTAAGCAATGCCGGCCCGGATCTTTTTGGGGTATCAATTAATCACAAAGAGAAGTATGAAGATGCAGTAATGGATTGGGTAAAACAACACATGGAGGCGTTTAAAAAGAAATTAATTGCAGGCGGGGTACCTAACGTTGACTATATTATTGAAAAAGGTTCTCCGTACAAAAAAATAGTAGCTACAGCTCAAAAAATTAAAGCTGATATTATTATTATGGGCACTCATGGTGTTTCTGGTGTGCGGGAATTTGTTGTTGGTAGTAACACCTTTAGGGTGGTAAGTGAGGCGCAATGCCCGGTTCTTTCAATACAAAAACACATTACAAGGCCAGGTTTCAAGGAAATTCTGCTCCCTTTCCGTGGTAAAGAGCATTCCAGAGAAAAAGTGAACTATGGAATAGACATTGCTAAGCTATATGGTTCATCAATATATGTATTAGGGATAAGTTACGATACTGATCCTTCAGCAGTAAGAAAAATACAACTTGAGGCAGACCAGATTGTTGAGATTATTCAAAAAGCAGGAGTCAACTGTACCGAGGAAGTAATTGGAGGTAACTATGAGGAAAAGTTAATTTTTGAACATGCAAAAAAGGTAAAAGCTGATTTAATTATAGCTATGTCAGACCTTGATACAATGGAAATTTCTGAGCTTGTTTCGGGGCCTTTTATACAACACTTAGTGAACCATTCACAAATACCTATATTGAGCATTCGCCCAAAATATAACCCGCACCCGATTCACGATGCCGGAGAAGATGCAGGAGATTGGTCGTTTTGGGGATAGTACCTATTATAACTTGTTGATGTGTTCACAATTGGTAAAGGGTTCTAAGTACTCTATTAAGCCCACATTATTTAACTTTTATAAAGATTCCCAGGTCATTTTCACTAATTTTTAAGCCTTCACATAGTTGCTCTTTATTTCCAAATTTATTTAACTTTTAGGTGCGGATCTGGGTGCGGAATTTGAGTACTGAATTATCATATTTTAGTATAAAATGGAGGTTTCTTTAAAAATACACCCTAATGACCCCAAAAGCCGGAATTGCTTTATTCCCAATATCTATAGGGTATGTTGAGGCAAATACCATTTACTCCTTTGTTCCTTGTCCATGGTCTTGAAAACCGTTGAACCTTACGGGTTCCGGGGGTTCGAACCCCTCTCTCTCCGCCCAATGATAACAAGGGATACAGAAGTTTTATGCTGTATCCCTTTTGCATTAAAATAGGGGCGAAAAATCTCATGGAGTTTTGCTCTGCGGGCTATAATGACCTTGTCCTCGTAATGTTTTCTTAATGTGCTCGCATCTGCATGCGTGGTGTTGTTATCATTCCCCAAGGCTGGAACAAATTGGTCTGTTGTGTATCTTCAACTGGAAGATTAATTCAAGTCCGCTTTCTTGCGAGTGTTCAATAGGCTTCCGAAACGCCGATAATATGTTGTGAGTCCATATTTTCCATGGTTCCGCATATCAGGTACGGTAGCTAATCTTCCACCTACTCCATTGATTTTCTTTCCTAAGGACCACAATTACATGCCATCCACCCACCAGGGAGAACAACCACATTTCCATATATATGCATAGTATTCGGTGCTGCTAATATGCTAAGTGAACCAACTGTTATATTCTGAAAGGTGGGTACACTGGTTCCTAATACACATTGATGACCATTCTTATTGAAATACACAGTACTTGTGGAAGGTGTATAAAATGTTCCATTATCAATGAAATTACCTGCTGTAGTTAGTGTATATGATGCTCCATTCAGTGTTGCTCCTGAGTTTACGGTTACATTTGATGCGGTAGTAATATTTCCTCCAAGTGTTGTTGTACCTGATGTTCCTATTACCAGATTATTCATCGTTATGGTTGAGGTACCTCCTAATGTCTGTACGCTGCTGCCATTCATTGTTAGCGTATCGCTATGGGGATTGAATGTTCCGCCAGTATTGGTAAAATTGCCTGCTATATTTATATTATAGTTATTGGTTGTCATATCAAAGGTACCAGAACTTATTGTGAGGCTACCCGCAATAGTTAAATTATAGGTTGGATTTACTGTTCCTGTGCCAGATAAACTAAGGTTATTGAATGATATGTGAGAACTTCCTCCTATAGTCTGCGTTCCGCTTCCATTCAAGGTTACTGTTCCAGTGCCTACTGTATATGTTCCATTATCGGTAAGGTTACCGCCTAATGTTAATGTGCCGCTACTTAACCCGCTTAAGGTGGTATTGTTATTTATGGTCAGGTTGCCTGCTACAGTCATAGATGAGCTTGCCGTTGTTTTAATGGAAGTAGAAGAACCTGTTGACAATACCAAGTTACCGTAAGCTGATGGTGTATTGGAAATCGTTTGATTGGCATTAGATTGATATACTACGGTACTGTTTGGGTCAAAGCTTATATGAGCGGTTGTGTAATTGGTTGGGAAAGCAGGTACTGTACCGGACGAAGTGAGTCCCATAATAAATTGTCCGCTGGAGGCTATGGTAAAGGATCCGCTTGAATTACCGTTTATTTTATTCGTTTTACAGTTTAATATGCCGCTGGTTATCGTTAAATTGTTCTTAACAGTATCGGGGCTTGCTAAGTAAACCGTGTCGGATGAATTGATGGTTAGGTTATTGAAGGTGCTCAGTTGTGATCCCCCTATTGTTTGTGAACCCGAAGTTCCGTTAAATGTAATTGTTCCTGTATTGTTGGTAATATTCACAGGTTGGTCGTCATTGATCCAGTTACCTGATACAGTCACATTGTGACCGCCCATATTTACAACGCAACTACTACTTAAAGTTACATTAGTAGCAGTAAAATCACCTGCAACTGCTTTTGGATTATTTCCGATTGTGGTAAGGTTATAATAAGCGCCGCCAACAGGTACAATTATAGTACTTCCTGTCCCTCCGACATATCCATATTCTATGGTGTCGCCTGGCGCCGATGCGTTAAGTGTAATTCCTGTTTGAAAATAGTCTTCAACATGGGTAAATGCATTGGCTTCATTAACCCAGGTTGTAGAATACGACGTTCCGTAAGGTACCATCATACCTATATCATAATGACCATAATTATATACCGTTACGGGGCCATTAATATCATTATCATCCAACTCTGTAAATGAATTTGTTGATACAAAATGTACATTGGATGCTATTATTTGTGATGTACCTGCATAATAAATAGCTCCAGTAAATGAGCTCCAGCTTCCGCCACCGGAAAGAACAGTTCCTGAACCAGTTAAATGAATGGCACCACCCGCCACACTTCCATTATTCGTTAATATACCACTAATTGTACAGACTGCCGAAACAGTAAATGTTTTTCCTGCATCAACAAGTATCTTATTTACTTGAATACTTTGGTTTACTGTTACTGACCCAGCTATTTCGGCTGTATCTGTTCCGCAAGGTATTACCCCTCCTACCCAGGTACTGGTAGCTGACCAGTTGCCACCAGTAGAGGTTGAAACTATTTTAGTTGGCGGTGGCGGAATTGAAAGCACAGTAGTGCCACTGACCTTTATAATAGAGGTACTGTTTGTTGTACCTCCTGTATTAATAACAGACCCGCTATTTGACCAGCTGCCGGAAACAAATATGCTGTCCCCATATAGGTCAAGGTAAGCGGTAGAATTAATCTGCAAGGTGTTGGTAACAGACAGGTTATGTACAAGGGCTTCTGAAGTTGCAGCGGTTCCTGAAAAAGTTAAATTATAAAATGTATTGTTTGCAGGTTCTTTAATGGTTGCGGTTGAATTAAAAATAACAGTGTTGCCGGTTGCTGTTGCGTTTAATGTATCCTTACTGCCAAAATAATTATAGGATATTTCAAGTGTAGCATTTTTTGCATTTATCCAGCACGTGCTGTTTGTGCCGAAATTTCTTATATATCCATTACTTGTATTCGTAAGTTCTACAGTTCCTTTATTGTTTATTTTAAAATATGAAGAACCATTGTAGATTATAGAGCAGGAGCTGACCATGTTAACTGTCGAATCAATAGTAAAGGTTCCTCCGCCACTTGGTTGAAATCTAATATTACCGCTATATCCGGTCCAGCTTCCTGCCCCAACTATGTTTGCACTGCCAGGTACAAAGACAAACAAAACTCCCGTACCTGATATGCTCCCGTTATTTATCACCTTATTATACACGCCAAATGTACTGCTGATAGTTAAAGTATAGGAGTTATTAACGGTTAGGATATTGGGATCGTTTCCTCCGGTATAGGTTACATTGCCGGCAATAGTTACCGTATCGTGTAAGCTGGGTGCTGACCCACCCACCCAGGTTGAACCTACATTCCAACTACCGCCTGTTGTAGTTGAGGTAATGTTATGGCACTCAGCCATAAAAGGTAAAAAAAATAAAAAAAATAACACTAACCTTTTCATGACTATTGATTATAAATATTGATTATTTGTCTATTACATTTTACAAACGGCACATCCTGGCAAAAATCGCTCAGCATTCTCATGCTGGCAGCATCGTCATCCACTATTACGCAGCGTAGTCTTTCCATGGTGGTTGAGTTTATCAGGTTATTTCAGTTTATCTATCAGTTGTATTTTATGCCATTTTCTGCAAGGGCTAATTGGAGCTTTATCAATGGAAGGTGCTATAGGAGATGATACATTGCTTAGCTTTTAATTAGTATTAAATTATTTGGCTTTTTCGACATGTCTACCAAAAAAGAGTCTAAATAATTCGGATTATGCCAATCGTCCCATGGAATTAATGCAAAAAAAGCATTTAAAAAATCTTCTGCAAGAGCGGCATCATAAATTTTGGCACCTACCCAACGTGCGCTCTTATATTGTTGATTAGGAAATGCCTTTTCCGGAATTGTTATTCTTTTATTACCTATTATTTTCCATGCACCATAATCAAGCTGTTCTCTTGATACAGCAATAAGTGAGATTAAGTCATCGGGATAAGTTAGATTAGACAAATTTATTTTATTTACATCATCTACAATCTCATTAAAAAAAGCACACCTAACTACATTTGGCATCATCAAATCTAACGCTTGTCCAACACAGTACTTGTTATTAATTAAGGGCACTATGAAAATATCTCCAAATGCCCACTGAATCTTTTTGTTTCGCCTCATTTCTTTAAGTTTAACAATTTCAAATATAGTATTCTATATCTTTAATAGCTATTTTGTAGGCTTAGGCTCTTCACCTCCCGCCTCTTTATATCTTTTATCATTCATCTGGTAACGTTTATTTGCTAATTTACCTCCTTGTTTTTTTGGACCTCCATTCTTTCTAATATGTGTTTCTTCAGCTACATCAAGGTTTTCCGTTTTAGGCTTTTCAAGAACAGTATAGTCATGTTTTACTCCCTTAGTTTTATCATGAACTTTCTTCCTTTGTACAAAGGACTGCTCATCCTTTGATTTTCCAATATAATCCTCTCCCGTGCTTGGGTCAGTTCTTTTATATATTATCCCATCACCTTCTACTTCTTCCATTGTTTTCATTGCTGCAGACATATTTTCCTCCATAACCTCAGCATCCTCTCCGGCGAGAACCAGTGCTACAGCTAGCCCAACAATCTGTCCCTGCGCATATGCATCCCCAGCAAAAGCTTCTTTTGCAACTGAAGATACCATTTTTATTGCGTCCGCTGCATCTTTAAGACCTGGATTAAACTGCAGAACTGCATTAATCATATCTTCTGGCGTTTTTATTTCAGGAACATCTCCTTTAATCAATGTTGTAGCGGTAGTGAAAATATTTTGAGCTGCATGAATTGCTGCATTTTGAGCATCCTTCTGAGTGGGGATTGCCGAAAACAAAACATTTGCCATACCTGCGCTAAAATTCACAACATTTCCTACAGTACCTTTCAAATCTAATGATGATATAACTTGTCTTGAAGTAGCCCATCTTCCAACTTCAACCAATGCATCCGTTAATGGATCCTTTCCATCCTTATCATTAGTTACAATAGGATTATCAAGCCCGTATGAATATGGGCTATAGTTAGGATATTTTGAAGCCTTTGGATCAAGTGTTAACCATTTAGCTATTCTTGGGTCGTATAACCTTGCCGTAAAGTCATACATATTCGAAGTCCCATATATTTCGTTAAGTTTCAATCTTCCGTTAAACCCAAACTTATATGCACTGTCTCCATTTAATAGATAAGTTCTTCCCGGTTGCTGCATCCCGAATGGGTAATAGTCTTGAGAACTAATTACAACCGGCAAATAGTACTTCGCAAGTGTATCAGTGCTTACTGTATCTACTGGTACCTTTTTATCACTTATCGTAACTAAAACATTTTCAAGGTGATTTGTTAACTCGTATTGTTTCTGACCTTCAAGGTATGATATAGTTAAACTATCAATACTACCTGAACCTAAAACAGGCTTTTTCATTAACAGAATCGTATCTAATACACCTAACCTTTTACCTCCATATATTTCCCATTCAGTTAGCCTTACAGTATCTTTCTTTCTGTCGTATATTGCTAAAACATCTCCATTTGCCACATTGGTGTATATGGTAGTATCAGCAGTATTCGAATAAGGATAATATCTTTTCTCTATAAGATTCATTAAAGGATTATAGAAAAAAGCGATACTGTCTCCATTATGTTTCTTTACTTCTCTCACTGTTCCATAAATTGTCCAAGTAATGGTGTCTATACCTCCGGCACTATCCTTTGCCAACTGCCCAATTCCATTGTATTGGTAGTTTCTCTTACTTGGCTCATTATCTATATCTATTGTATAGTTAGTTGAACTTATCGCATCATTAGTATTTGTTAATTGGTTTCTTCCTTTTGTGTAATGGTATGTTAAGCTATCCATTTGCATTGGCCCAACAGCACTATTTCCATGCCTTATGTATGTTAAAATATTACCATTTTCATCATAGCTTATCTTTTCCTTAAAGTCATTAATACTGTCTGATGCAGTCCAGAGGTTATTTACAGTATCCACCCCTTTAAACGCCTTTTCTGAAATAATCCTATTCAATTGGTCATACCCATAAGTATAACCTATTGTTTTAGGAGAAAGCTTGCTAATTGAATACGTCGCTCCACTTACATTACTATTATAGAGTGAGGTGGCTGGCAAACCAGAGGGCTGAAAGTTACTTGCTCCTATTGACCTGTAATCACCATTAAAATAATTTAATACAAACCCATAGGCATCTCTTGCCACCGTATTATTAAATCCTTGCACATCGCCATCCCCTCCCATATCATACGATGGATTATTTATACCACTATTTATACTCTTTAACCATCCATTAATTGTGTATGCAAAATCAATACCCTGAACACTTCTTCTTCCGATTACCTCCCGTGCAATGGGTCCATCGTCATAGTACTCATAACCAGCATCGTGTTCCCAAAACAGACTATCATGGCTTGTGAGGACATCGGTAAGTCTATTGTCTGCATCATATTCATAACTGTGAATAAACTGATCTATACTGTCAGGCTCATATACCATTTCGGTTACCTTGCCGCTTGCCAAATCATAATAATAATTCACTCGCTTATACCTCTGTTTAACAATACTATCATGAGGTACGTCTATTAACATGCTTGCGATATTTCCCCCAATATCATAAGTATAGTGAACTGCATTATCATAAGTTCTAATATTATTATCATTCCGTTCTTCGTAAGTTATACTGGCAATTCTCTTTCTCAGGTTTTGCTGAACAAGTGGTATATTGCTATATGTAACAGAATCATAATAGGTATGTGTAACCTGTGTACGAGTACCCGTGTTTATGAAATTTTGTAATTCATCATCTTTTCTACTAAAGGTATCTGGTAAGACAGGTAGTACTCCGTATGCTATAGTGCAACCAACGCAATGGAAACAGCTTGGCAAATTTTGCGGCACTGTACTTACTTGACCTACCTCAATTACCCTGCTCAAAGCATCATATATATTATACGTGTAAAGAAGAGGTCTTTGTAAAGCATTTTGCACCAACACTACTCTACCAAGGCGGTCGTACCAGAGGTGCCCTGTGCAGTTTTTAAATAAAACTGCACAGGTTTTCATATATATAGCCAAATGATATTCAAATCTCACCGATGAAAAAACTAAAATGTCAAAGAACGTTGCGTAATAATTAATGAACGGTAACAAATTTACTCTAACTATTTTCTTTTTATCCACCGACGTTATGAACTGCACTTTTGAAGTCATAAGTTACCATAAACGTGTTATAAGTTGCATTTCATAATTCAATAATAGTACTGATTTCAGCCTTAAAGTGTCATTTCAATTCTCTTGTCTTTACGGAAGTTATGTACAAAAACCTACGATATATCGTAGGTCATCAATTTACTTCAGCAGGCTATTTTGCTCTCAATACATTGACACCGGTTACATTTTGAACACTTGTTGTTACGCACCCTTGTCTTTTTTGCATTTTGCATCCTTTTTTCATGATCTAATTGCAATTTATGACCAAAGTATACCTCCTTCGGTGTTAATGGTTTGTGTTTAAAATGGGGGCGTTTTTCATTATAATCTTCTACCGCCCATACAATAAACCTTTCAAATCCTTCCAGTGTTTCAAATTTCCGGTTCCTTAAATACCTGCCTTTTATTGTCTTATGAATAGCTTCTACAGGTGAGTTTGAAAATCGGATATCCTTCAATGCACGTATCTTGGTTATCTTGTACTCCGTCAATCGGCTTATAAAGTCATTCAGTTTCTTGTTGTTGTTTTCGCTTCCACCGTCTGTCACAAGATAGCTGTGATGCTCTTCCGGATGACGGAATTCCTGGTCAGGATGCATAGCCATCACATTTAATGCTTTTATCAACGCCGTTTTAACATTTTCAAAAGTTGCTTTTACAGATATGTGGTAACCTAATATCATTTTTGAATAACTGTCCATGACAAATGTTATAGATTTCACTTCTTCATCATTCATGGGGTAATACGTAGTATCGCAATGCAAAAATTCGTTTGAACAACTTGCATTAAGACCCTTATGCTTTTGGATCTTCCGAACGGTTTTTTTATTTATTTCCAGCAAACGAGCGCATTTGTACCAGGTATGCAGACTGGCTATCACTTTTCCGTTCCTATAACTTTGACTGGCAATTGAAGCTATCGGCCAATGACCCAATTCCGGATCTTTCAGCATTTTTTCTATTGTTTTAAATTCTTTTAACTGGAGTTGGTGTGGATGACGCTTAACACATAGTGAAAGGTAAGAGTCCCAACAATCTGTTCTTGCTTCCAACAGCCATTGATAATATAATGTCCTTGACAAACCAAATAACTTTAAAGCCCCATCAAGACCCATAGGTTTGCTCAATACGAAGATACATTCAACGATCTTCTTTTGAAGAAGTTTGTCTTTATCCGCTTTACGGATAACATTCATCATATAGGGTGAAAGAGTTATCCATGAACGCTTAATGCCGCCTAATGTTCGTTTGAGTTTTTCGTTTTCTTTTCGGACAATTGCAGCTTTGGTTACATCAGTAAACAAGTGCCTGAATTCGCTGCCCAGGTAATCCTCATATTCCATTTTACGCCAATGTGATATAGTGGTATAAGGTATTTTCTTCCTGAATTCATCAGGCAGCAAGTGTTCGTTATGGCTTGCATATAGGAATACTACCGAACTGTCATACTTATTCTTCATGGCTCTTTATCTATAAAGGTAGCCTATGAATTTTGCTCACTTATGAATATGTTATAAGTGACAGTAATAGTGTCATCAATGACAAAAACTGGGTTATAAGTTACGGTAGGGGAGCGTCTGTTAAACCGAAGGATAAGCACCATTGGTTTTTCTGGGGACAAAATAACCTTTGATGCAGTTAGGGTTAAGAATACAAATTTGTATATGATCTTTGTCTCTAAAGCCAGCCCCTTTGTATAAAGGCTCACCTTCAATAAACATTCCTCTCACTGAATCGAACCTCCTCTTCATAGTGCTATGAAGGGTTTCTATTACAGCACAATCCAATTCTCTTAAAACAAAATCTTTATTCTTATCACTTTTAATATTCTTATTTACAGGTAAAGGGCTGCCTGAATTCTTATTATTGAGGATAAGACTATTATGCGCTTCTTTTACAATCTGCAGATTAGCCGAATCAAGTAAATCTAAACAATAACCTAAGTTGATGATTCCACCAATAGCTGAGGGCTTTTTAATTTTATTCGGATCCCTATCATGTTCCTCTTTTGCCCATTCTAATGCTCTCTGATCATTGTTTTCCCAAAAATAGATACCGTGACCTAACCAGTCCCATTTTTCTTCGCTATGCTTTAAATCGATTGATTGTTGTGTTACTATCTTATTACGGACGTCTTCATCACAACCATGAAATCCAAGAATTAGATTTGCTCTTGTGGAATACATAGGTTTTTATAACGGGAACTTACCTTACCGTTTTTTGTAAGTAATCCTGCATTAACAAGAAACAGAATAGAAGACTTCTTGCTTTTCAATGCTTTTTTGGTCTTTTTTCTAATTTCTCTCACTATCAGTTCTCTTTCTTTCTCTGTCATATCCAATAGTTTTATTTTCTTACAATGTCAAAAATACAAATTAATTTCCTTAATAAATAGCCTGAAAAATAATTTCATAACATATCACTGTTCAATTCACTATGCATAAAGATAGGAAAAATTATCCTAACGGATGATACTTTTTCAGGATTTCCTTCTGTTCCTCCGTTGAAACCTGTACATATCGCTCTGTACAGGAAATCCACCTATGACCTGCCATAAGTTGCACCTGCTCAAGCGGTATCTTACATTCATTCAGCCAATAACATATGACACTATCCCTGATTGCCATGGCATTGAGGTTTTTGTCTGGATATAATGGCTTCAGTGATTTGAGTAGTTTTCTCGTATTATCAAGGGCATCTGGAAGACCCGTTAATCCAATGGCAAAACTGTCTGTTTTACATTTCAATAGCCTTTTTCTTCCAGTGTTGATATAGTCGTGCAATATGCCATATTGCTTGGGCTTGATTTCCAACCGGCGACTGGTTAATAATTGTCCGCCGGTTATACTTATTATTCCTGCGTCCAAGTCTATATCAGATACTTTTAGCCTTATTATTTCCGCAACGGTCATACCTTGGTATAGTAACAGTGATATTATTGCCTTGTTTTTAGGTATAAGTTTCTTATACTTACCTTCTCTTTTGAACATTAATTCAAGTTCTGCCATGGTGAACAAGTCGGAATGAATTACGGTTTTATCAATTCTGCCCTTCAGATTTAATTGGCGGCATGGATGATCATCTCTTCTCCCAGTATCCAGTAGGAAATCATAATACTTTTTGATATAAATAAGAATAGTCTTCCTGGCACTTATGGTCAAAGGTCGATATGCTTTTTGCTCTATACTGGATAATACATCACAGTATTCATAGCTGTTGGCTTTGGGATTTATAGCAAGGTAATTCCTCATGGAATTGCCATATCCTTTTACTGCTTCTTTGGTATAACCTTTTTCCTGCATATAGCTTCTGAATTCTGTAATAATTGCAGGATCAGGTCTGGGTTTTGTCATACTTGTTGATTTTATTTTGGTGTATTTAGTTTATTGTTGAGACGCAATTTTCTTCTCTTTGCGTACATGATTGTAGTATCCAACATTTCATGTCCAAGCATACGGCGCACAAAATCTAAAGGAGCACCTGCTTCTATCAAATGTGTGGTTATTGAGTGCCTCAGCATATGCAAGTGTATATTTTTAGCTATTATGGTTTTATTACCTGTCTTTCTGGCAAGACCTTTTAAATAGTGGTGATTAATAGTACACTTCTCAAATCTATTTCCAAATTTGTTCAGTATAAAACCGTTGCATGGCTTTTCAGGGTTTATCCTTCTTATCCGCTCGTAAACAAGGTATTCTTTCAAATCCTTCATTACTTTCTCGCTCATAGAGACAGTTCTGCTCTTATTGTTTTTGCCAGCTCTCACATTTAATATACCCTTATGGAATAAAACATCTCTGACGTCAAGGTTTTTCATTTCCTTGTATCTCAGACCGCATCCATATGCCAACCCAAGTATTGCTATCACGAGACGATTGTTAGTGTTGGCATAAAGTTCTTTTATTTCCTCCTTGGTAAGTACCGGCTGCTCTTTACTGCTACCAAACAGGAATTTCGGCAACCGGGCAGGAGATTTTTCAATACGGGCCGTTGCAATAAGATGGTCAAAAAATAGACACACCGAATACAAGTGGTGACGGATACTCTTCTCACTCAACAGCCCGCCTCTTATAATATTGGGACGTTCACGCAGATATTCATAATAGGCAATTATCTCTGCAGCTTTCACATCCCTTACATTCTCTATTCCTTTTGTCTCCAGGAAGAATAAGAACTCCCATGCAGGATAAGAACACCATTCGGCGGTATTATAGCCTTGTGCAGATACTCCCTTACAGAAATCTTCATAGAGTGCAATGTATGTTTTGTTCTTTATGGGTAATTGTTTCATTTTCTTTCATTGAATTATGCAGCACTTGGAACACCACCGTGAGAATCCTTTCCTGTATTATACTCTGGCGTTCCAGAATGGTATTTGATATGTGGAACACCAAGTTTCTCAAGCTGTGTGTTTATGCTGTTCCTCATCTTACGTTGGTTCTTTTCCATATCATCCCAATAAACGATACGGTACTTTAAACCACGGTTGGCGTAACCATTACGTTCGACATATTCCATTTTAAACAGTTCATCCGTGAACCGAAAACAACTGGTTTTCGAAACACCCATTTCATGCCGCAGTTCTCTCATGCTGAACCAATAATCTTTAGCCTTATCGCCTGCCTTCTGGGAAACGTAGCCCCTTAGATTTGTAAAGAACTTCTTGGTTTGCGGTTCCATATCTTCAGTTTCTACAGAGATAGCATTGAATAATAGATCGCTGGCCATCTTCACGTCATTAATCTCGGCTATCAGTCTGCCTTGTTCATCCTTTTTTCGTTTATACTGGTGCAAGAGACATATATGGTTAACCAATGCCTGAAATATTTTATTGATGACGATCATGGTGTCCGGTCTTGCATGAATAATTATTTTACCTGCATGAGGATTTACTACTTCCATCGGCTCGATGCAATATAAAATATGCCTAAGCAAGTCACCGGCTCTTTTTTCATCACCATCATTAATGAGCCCGGCGCATTTTGAATTGTGATATTGTATTAATCTCTCTGTTTGCGAATGATTCTCATCAAGGCTGACTTTAATGTTGCCCGTATTGGCTGCATCAGTTTCGGGTAAAAAGGCTATTGAAGAAAAATGACTTCTTACTTGTTTCACAGAGGATTCAATGTTGCCAAGTTTATTTTTTGTGGTCGTGGCAGTAGTTAAAACACCACCCTGTTGCAGCAACTTCAAAGCCTGGGCTGCCTTCTTCTCCAATCCGTTTGGCAGAAGCATGGCTTTATTCATCAGATCACTGTGTGAGCAATGGTAAAATGACCTTGCACTTACATTATTTAAAAGCAGGCGGTCTTCCAGTGGTACAAACTCTCCAATTTTGGAAATTAGCTCGTTCACGTTTTCAGCATTTCCTTTTATTCCCATATGCAGCGGTATAGTACTCTTGTAGCTTGACGCTGTCATGAATATCATCAATCTGATATGTTCCTGGCCTATTATTCCTGCCTTTTCAAGTAAATTGTTCATCCGCCCCATTATATCGTGGCCTGTAAGAAGGGCTTTGGCTGTCCTTTCTTCCGAATGAGACATTCTGCCCATTTCTTCAAGTTCTATTTTATGGCAGATAACCTGCTCATCACGGCGTTTCTCAAGCAGGCTTGCCAACTGAAGCATATCGGTGCCTACCTGTTCCTCATCGGTACAAAACAATCGTGCAATTGCTTCCTTTATTTGCTGAACCTGTTCATGTTCATAGAGGTCGACTTTATCAGGTAATGTCCTATCAGAGCTATCTTCCGTAATCAGCAAGGTAACTTTTAGGCTTGAAAAATCCATAGGAAGGGCGCCCATGACGAAATAGTTATTCAACCTGCCTCTAAACAACAACTTACCTTCATGTATCTGTTCCAACTTACTGGTTTCCGTGGCGATCTTTTCCGAAGTAACCTTAGCAATAGCTGTTTTGACTTTCTTGGCTTGCGGAACCCGCTTTTTTACCTTATCATTCTTTAAAATAATATCCTGCAAATCTTTTACTGTATCCCTACTACTCAAGCGCACCTCCCTTTTGATCAAACATTGTGTTGTCCGGCAGTTTGCATATAACACCATTGCTTACCGTATTGCCTGACTGGGGTACTAAGGTGGTATCTGATACATAGTTGAATTGTTGTAAAATAGTTGCACCGGTAGTATCGGTATACATATATAAAGATGCAGGCCATGCATGCAATTGTCCTGACCTTATATAGTAATCAAACTCAATTATTGCAGCTAATCCGACATCAAAAGAGTTAGAAGTCTCAATGCCATAATATAAAATGGCACAATTTTCTGCATTTTTTTGCCCTGCTTGATTTTCGAGATCCCTCAAATTGCTTGATAATTCTGCGATTTGTCGGAATATTGGGTTTACTTGTGCGGTTAGAAGTGTGTTGTTTTTTCTTGAGTATTTTATTCCACCTGGAAATAGTAGGTATTGTAGTCTTTGTTTGCCCAGAAAGTCGAGTTTATTCCACAATACCAGCAAGTTACATGATGTTTCAAGGGCTTTTTCTATGTCTTTTTCAAGGTTAGAATTATTTCCGCCTACTTGCTTTAATTGATCCTCTATCTCAGCTATTTTTTGATTGTACCTTGTTGAGAGCTTATTAAATAGGTCTGTCGATACTTTACCTTGCCCTGCATTTTCTTCCAGATTTTCCAGTTTTGTTTTTTCATTAGTTAATTCTGTCTTTAACAATTTTACACTTGAAACATCTTGGTCAGCCAATTGTCGATAGGTAATTACAAGTTGCTTTTTGATAGCTTCAAAATGCATTGGATTAATGGTATACTCTCTCAGCTTCTCATTAAACAATGAATGCATTTTTTCGACATTTACTGTAACACCATGACTTTTGCCATCCATGATAATTTTGCATCCATTCCTACATTTGTAATAATCATATCCGCTACTCTTGGGATTATGATAGCCAGTTAATGGGTCCCCACATTCGGAACACATACAAAATTTCTTTAAAGGCAAATTCTCGTTTACAATTTTGCATTTATATCCTTGATGATTCTTTTTTACATAGCCATTGATTCGCAGAAACATCTCTTCCGAAATTATTGGTGGATGAGTACCTTTACTAAATGGTGCATCTGCCTTACCTTCAGCATATGCCCTTTTTAATAGTGGGGTAGTGACCCAGCCACAATAAAAAGGATTCCGTATCAGTTTTGAAATACAGCATGGGGTCGTTTTATAGCCTATCAGGTCAAGTTGTTTTGCAACTTCATGATATGTTAAGTGATTGTCAACCAGTTCGAAGATTTTACTTATATATTGTATTTTTTCACCGTCAATGACTACAATAGATTTCTTCTCACCTTCTGGAATAATTCGTTTATATCCAGGTCCGACTCTATAAAGCCATCCTCCGCTCTTCATTTTTGCGATCTTGCCAACATTACACTTCTTTGCACGGCGCCGATTTTCTCTTTTTACCTCCATTATATCGTTATCTATTTCGTCTTCCGCATCTTCGTCGCCCAGTTTTCGTGGTTTTGAAACATCCTGCACATATATTCCTTTTTCCTTTAATTCTCGTCTCTGCATAGCGCCAAATATTCCTTCTCTTGTGAAACGGTCTATTCCGTCAACCAGTATAACAAGAGGTTTGTTAGGGCATTTATCTGCAAAATCCAGCATTTCGTAATATTTCTCTCGTTCACGCTTGGATCCGCTTTCACCAATATTCCCAAATAGCCCAAGGTCTATATAGGCTTTCTCTTTTCTATGGCTTTCACAGTTGTTGGATTGTGTACTCAGGCTGAAGCCTTCTTCCTGCTTTTTAGAAGAGACACGGGTGTAGGAAAGGCTGTAATTGACAACCAGACCCTCTGTTTTTGGAGGCTTAATGCCTGAAAACTGAACAAGAAGTTGACCAAAGTCCTGTAATTGATTATTTTGATTCATTTCCATAATGTGTTATTTATTTACCACAATAAATACGACAGAAAAATCATAAACCCAGAAAAAAGTTCTAAAAGTTCTAAACATTTTTTCTCATCAGTAACATTAAAGTCTGGAAATATCTTTAAATACAGGGCATTTATACTTACCTAAAAAAATTTTGCTCGTCAATAATACTATTGCTACTTGAGTAACTGCTTCACTTGTATCAGATGTTGTCGTTGTAGTTATAGTATATTCCTATTCTTTTGATTGTGTATTCTGCACATTGAAAATAAGCAAACACAATTCCTTTAGTGAGGCATGCATTTCCCTTAATTCGTTATCCGACATATCCTTATAACCAGGCATGGTTTTCAATTCTTCAATGCCCATATCCTTATTTTCTACTTTTGGAAAAATGATGTTTCCTGCTTCCATAGTTTTTATAGTTTTAAAATGAGGGTCTTTATAATTTTAGAATTTTCTTCTTGACTGTTATTTCTCCTTCAACAGCATACATACTTTATCCAAGTTGAAATCATGAAACGTATCGTATATGTTGATACCCAATTCTAAACTGTTTAAGCCGTCGAAATCATTATAATTAAAATCCATCCGTGGGTCCACATCCGCCGTATGGCTACGCCTGCCCTCATAATCAATCTGATAGACACGTATATAACCGTTTGCCCATAACCAGGCAAGGTAACAGAGGCTCACGAACATGGGCTCGATATACATGACTTCCTTATTTTTCATTTTGCCAAAGCAGGCATCGCATATTTTTGCCTTTACATGCTGCGGAATCCTTGCGTAACTGAACTTATGTTTCGGTTCTGTAGCCAGTTCTTTTCTATAGTTGGCTAAATTTTGTCTCACCTCCGCCACCCGGAACTGCAACTCTTCAAACTTATTTTCCGGTATGCATTTTAGGGCTTCTCTGGCAAAAAGGTCTATTACGTTCTGATATTCCGTAGTAACTTCCACGTCTGGCCGAGCACCAATCTTGTACACGTTCCTACCTATAGCTGTCCTTTCCAGCATGGGGTTATTGCAAAGGGCTCCTGCGACACATGCACCTCTCCAATGTTGCTTAATATTTTTCAGCCAATCTTTACGGGGTATTATATCATAAGGACCATCGGCTATCTCCAAACCTAAATGTTCTTCAATATCTTTCATTGTGGCGGTATACTTATAACCCTTTGCCTTGATACGGAACAGGCTATCATCTTTGAAGAAATTATCTACTATCCCTTGATGTTTTAATATGATAGCCATGCGTGAAAGCAATTCACTCACTAAGGGCTTATCAAATATCCTGTATATTCCGCAAGCAAACATGATAAAGAAAAGCGCATTGGTCTGCGGGCTCAGATCCTTTTCGCTATCTGTTGTTCTTATCAGTTTTACAGGATTTTCGGTGTACGCTACATTGATGTAATACTCTATCATTCTAAATTTGGTTTTGTGTTGTTAGTTATGCTGAAATTTTACCGGTAAATGTGCCGACAAGGTGCAGAAGTTCATTGTCAAGGATGAGGTTGCTCTTCATATTATAGAGCACTTTATCACCTACCATAAAGCGTTTCTCTTTCTCAAGCAACGCTTTCCATTCTTCGCCAGTGTCATATTCACGGCCAGCCGGTGACGGAAGTTTTAAAACTTCACCGGTATAGATATGCCCCCGCAAACCATCTTCTTTTGCTTTTATAGGACGTACTATAGATTCATAATAAAGTTCAATGCCTTGCAGGGTTTTATCGCTAACTCTGCGTGACTCCATTACTTTAGTGAACATCCCATGTTTCTTCACTATCTCGTATGCTCTCAGAATTCTGCCGTACTCTTTGGCAGCATGGTCATTGTTGCGAACCAGATATGAAAGAATGAAGGTTTCATCCAGGCTGCCATCAGGCTTTATCGAATCAAATTGCTCCTGGTCAAGTAGCAGGTATTTTATGCTCCTCTCCAACTCTTTTTCGGTTTTGGGTCTCTTCCTTACTGGTCTCATCTTCTTCTTGTGTTAAAGTTTATACTGCATCTTTATCCGGGGTAGGTAGTTCCAATGCGGGTATTGTTTGTATGGCATTGCCTGCAATGCCTTTTATACTTCCGTACATGTGTATAGTAGATTGTAATACTTTATCAATCTGCTTCTGGCGCTTTTTCCACATCATGGACATTGAGCGTTGTTCACTTTGCAACTCATTGCTCATCTGGCTAAATGCTTCGACAATGGCAGTTATCTCACGCTGGAACTCCGTCCCGCACAAGTAGTCGTATAACATGGACATCTTTTCACCTTTGTTTTCCTGAGTGGATAATGCATCGTGATACATAATAACTGCCTGCCTTAACAAATGTGCCAGCCCAAGGAATTCGGGGTATGAGATTACCCACACGCCATCGATTTGACTCATCCGCTCTACTCCTTTGGGATACACGTCTGTTATGATTGCGCCAATAGTAGCTCCTTTAAGCCTCATATCATCCTTGAATTTGGGTATCCACGCTGAAGAAAATTCACGGGTTCTTTTCGATTCATAGTAAATACTACCCGATACAAAACCCGTCCGGAGAATGATAACATGGAGGCAATCCGCCCCACGTTGCCCTTTTTTTATTTCCTGAACGTCATCACCGGGGAAACATCTCTTTAAATATTCTTCTACTGCTATTTCCTGAACTTCACCGGTCAACTGTTGGCTGCCTTGTTCAATCTTGCGCTGCATTTGTTTTGCATCTTCCTTCAACCTGGATATAATGGTATCCTTTTCGGCAATCTTCATTTCGTTCTCGTGTTCAACCTGGTTGCGAATTTTTGTTCTCTCATCTGCAACCGTTTCATTTATCGTTTGCTGGGCTTCGGCTTCAATCTGCTCTTTCAGCCCGTCCTTCTCTCTTTTTACTTTTGCCAGTTCTGACTTAAGTTTATTGTGCTCTTTTACTTCTTTACTCTTTTCTTCGAGTTGCTCTTCCAGTGAATGGATAGCTTCGGCGTTTTCACCGCTTATCTCAGCCCTGAGTTTTTTCTCAATAGCAGATTTTTCAGATTGTAATTTCTTTCTTACGCCTTCGGTAATTGCTTCATCAAGTTTTTGCTGCTGTTTTTCCAGAGTGGACAGTTTTCCGCTGTATTCCTTTTGTACTTGCTCATTTAATTGATGATATAGGATATCATTTACGTCCATGCTATGTCCGCATTGGGGACAAGAGATCTGTTGTTTCGACATATTTTTCGAATTATTTATTTAGAATTATAATTTTAGAAAAGTGATTAGGAGAGGCTCTTGCTTCTATAAGATGGCGCCTTTACCAATTACCTGGTAAAAGATGCTCTGTATTGCCTGATAAATAAGGTACATTGCATATGAACCCTGTTCTTTAAATGAACGACTTGTACCAGAGAAGAATACCTGGTAAATACCATCAATGGTTAATTCATTGATTCTTGGTTCATAGTAAACGCCTTTACCAAATAAACTTTTCATATCGAGTTCCACCAACCTGCCAACCACAGTATCAATTTCTTTGGCATGCTCATAATAAATAGCACCCATGGTGCATAATTCATTAGCAACCTTGGTGGCATCAAAGGCGAGTATGGGTGCCTCAGGAAAGAGCGAAAGATCAAAAAGTAGTGCTTCCAGGTATTCTTTATCATTTGACCTTTCCTGTTCCAATTCCATTAATTGACCACTGCCATGGTGCTTATAATGCAACGAATGCTTATCATAGTTGCTGTCCAGGAAATAAACTCCTTCAGAACTTCCGAGGTGTTCCAACCATTGGCGTAATTCATAGCCCTTGATACTTAGTTTACCGGCTGACTTTCTTGTGATGACCCTGTCCGGATGGCGTTCCGGATTCACGCTTACCTTTTTCAGTACGACAGGATTAGCTGCCTTGGTCGTCGAAACGCTTGTGTTTGTTTTCATAACGTTACTGTTTTTTTGTTTACTTATTTGATTTATTTATCGCTTCACCCAGCGATGGAAGGGCATGGAATAAAGCATCCATGGCGCTTGTAAAGTCGCTATATCTGGACGAAAATATCCGTATGACTTTAGTATTGTTAATATGCTCTGTTATCTGAGTATTATCGTAATTGACAAGTGCAAGTCTCATCCATTGAATTACCCGGCCTGATTTTCGCTTGGCTGTTTCATATTTGCATTGGTATAATTCTGAAATTATTACTGGTGGTAATTCTTTTTTGGCAAAATAGAACCTACAAGCCAATTCGACTGTTTCAGTTAAATCTCTCCGTTCTCTGCCCAGCGGTGTAATAACCAAAGGGCTGACTACTTTTCTGCATCTCTTACATTTGTACCGGTATGTATTAGGTATCCTTGCATAATATACAATCACTGGTACATCGCATGTGCAACGATCTGCTTTTAATATCATGTTCTGGGTTGCCTTAATAAATACCGCTTCCGAATTTGGAAAAAGTATTTTCAGTTTATCTCTTACTTGCGGCGGCATCTTTTCTGTATGTTTCATATTACAAATGCAAATATACATCCCTTATACGGATACTATCTATATTTGTTGCATTTATTTAACGTACTGCCTGCAGATTCAGGAATTTAAAGTGGAATATTAAAGTATTAAATTTCTCCCCAATAGGTAATACTTTTATATATTTACAGCACGAATGAAGAAAGAGGAATTTAATATTGCTTTAGGGAAAAGAGTTACCAAGGTTCGCTCTGGTAAGGGCATAACCATGTATCGATTGGCGAAGATTACTAAAAAATCACAATCACTCATACAAAGGCTTGAACAAGGTAAACTAAACCCATCTTATTATTTTTTATTGGAGATTGCTGTAGGGCTGGAGGTATCTGTTGCAGAATTAACCAAAGGGCTTAAATAGACATGAACAAGGAAAGGGAATTAAAAAAACTTGGGACTCAGATACGGCAGGTCAGGAATGATAAAGGGCTTACCTTGGAAGAACTTGCCTCAAAAAGTGATAAGGCATATCAGGTATTGCAGCGCCTGGAAACAGGAAAGGAAAACCCTTCAATGTATTTACTTGCTGAAATTGCGAGTGGCATGAAGATGACTTTGGAAGCTTTATTGAAAGGAATCAACTGAAATGGTGGGTGTACGCTGCAAATAAGGGGATATTTAAAATCTCCAAATCCACCAATCCCCATCAAGTTTTAGTGACGTAAATTACTCTTTCCCACTTTGGTAACAGACAAATAGCCCTAACAATAAAAGTATCCCCCCGACCTTTGCCCCATCACTCTTTGAAGATATTAATGCTGTTGCAACAGTCATTCCGCCATGAACAATATCTTCCGCCGTATTATCATCCATATCATAATCGGATAGGTTAAATGCCCTTTTAAAGCCATGGGCTGTACGAATTGACACCGTTCTTCCTGTGCGATCACCCAATGCACGGTTAAGTGATTTAGATGCTTCGGTTAAAGCCCCGTAATTCCTTTCGGGTTTTATAATTGTTACTTTATTACTCATATTGTTTTTTTTATTTTAATATCACAAAATTACTTTAACTATGAATAGGTTAATGCAATCTATATTGCAAAATCACTTTCCGTTAGCCGGCTTAAAGTATTCTCTTACTAAATTATAATTCATGCCAAGGTAAGAAGCCAAATGCTTCTTTTTTATTCTGTTATAGAAATCCGGATGTTCCCCTAAAAATTTCTCCACTCGACCTTTTGCATCAAGTGCCTGTAAATCGTGTACCCTTTGCATTGCACGCACATAGCTTTGTTCCGCCAATTGCCGTCCGATAAAATTCATTTGGGGAATTGTCTCGTAAAGATTATGCAAGGATTTATAAGAGATGCAAAGAATTTCCGATTTTTCAATTGCCTTTATGGTTTCATTAGCAGGCTTCTTATTGATAAAACTATCAAAGCTGCTAACAATAAAGTTTCCATTAATAAAAAAGAACCTTGATACCTCTTCATTTCCTTTTTCCGATTCATAGTATGCATAAAGTAATCCATTCATTAATATACCTATCTTGTCACAAACATGACCTTTCCTGCAAAAAATTTCACCTTTGTCAAGATTCAATGGTTTTAGAACTGAAGATATTTTTACAATATCTTCTCGTTTTAAATTGAACGTTTTTAAAGCGCCTCCAAGAATCGAATTTAATGCTTCAGCAGGAGTTATATCCTTGTCTTTCGAATTGCTCATTAAATAAATATGCACTATGTTACTTCCCTGTCTTTTTTAAAATATTATCTATCTTCCCAATGGAATCCTCTATGTTTTTCAAATGATTGCCAAATTTAAACTTAGCAATATCCTTATTCTTTATATAATTATTAAACGCATATGAGCATTCTCTTAAAGAATCAAGTATCTGTGGTTGATTGTAATTTAAGGCAATCTCCGCAAGTTCTTTACGGGATAGAAATTTATCCCATACAACATACATATCAAGTCGTTCTGGTTCTTTGATTGTGTACCACTCCTTTGCAACATCTAACATAGCCTTTTCAAATGCCGATAAAGAACTATCAGTTTTATTAGCAGCTCGCCACTTTATTCTAATATCATCATATATTTTAAACACAGCCACTTTGCCGTGGTTAAAACCATTTTCATGTTTTAAGGCTGTAACCATGGTGAAATCGAAGTCGCTTTTTAGCATTTTCTTTGTAGTATCCATCAAATCAATGGAAGTAAGAAGGTCGGTATATAAATTTGTCTTCTCCTCTATGCTCCCTGGGCAAATTTCCAAAAAAGATTTTTGCAGTCTAATTTTATCTATATCCTCAAACCATTTAAAATTAAATGATGTCACATCAGCGATATATAAGTCTAAAACCTTTTTTTCATCCAAGAGAGATAAGAAAGCTTTCAATGATTCAATCTGACGCAGGGCAGGTATGCAAATTCTTTTGCATGAGAATAGTAAGAATGAAAAGAAGTCATTTAGTTCCTTTTCTTCGATATTAGTAAGTTTTTCTTTTTCCTTCTTCATTCCACGCTGGAAAAGAAAATAAGCGCCGCCAAAACCAAGTACACTGCTAATTATACCAATAATCAATTGTGGCAAAAAACCACTCCATGGACTTGCTTGCAAATACCCAGGATGAAAATCATGGTGGTAACAATTTAATATCATCATATCAAGGTATTATAATTTAGGTGTAAATTTTTCTAATATTAGCTTCGGTTTGATCATTAAGAAGTTTTCTTTCAAAAGGAGTTTTAAAATTACTTCAATCCTATCGGCTTTAGTCACAGCACTTCTGACTTGTTCTATCTCAACATTGGGAAAGAGCATGAAGAACCCGGCTTCAAATTCTTCAATTGTTTTAGGCTGTTGAACAAATTGCATCAAAAACTGAGATAATTCAAGCCCCTTAATTTTATTCTTATGCACATTGACTTTTTTAATGTCATCTTGATGAATTTTCATTTGCCGGTCAATAAACCATTTATAAAATGTCTCTATAAGATCGTGATATTCGCTAACTAACGTTATTAAATTAATATCATCAGTCTGCTCCTCAAGAAATGCTTTTGACAAGGCATTCCATTTTGAATACTTCTGCAACTCCTTTATAGGTATAAGTAAAGTCATTTGAAAATCGGACTCGCCATTCTTATAAGCAACTCTCGATGAAACCCCGGGCATTTGATAATGCTGGAAATACTGTCGTAAATCACTAATGAAAACTGCCAACGGATTACGTGTAAAGCGTTTATCTATTTCACCTTGGTAATCTGAAAATAGATTATTCTTAGAATAAAGTTCTCTATAATGATTACGTGCGTGGTCTCTCAATGAAAGTGAAGCAGCAATATAATTATGTAAAAACCTGGTTATTTCCCTTTGATAAGCATGTAATAAATGTCTTTTATCTACATTCATAAGAGCGAGTGAAACTCTTGGGTCATTATGGATCTTCAAATGATGGATAAGCTCATTGTAATTACCATTAAAAATTTCTATTGAGATACCAAAATGCCTGATTTTTTCTAATGTTTGATTTTCAGGCATTGCATTAAATTCATCCCATAAGTCTAAAATAGTTCGTCCGTTATTCATGTAATTATGTATTAAGAATGTGCTCCAAAGAGATTAAATTTATGTTGCATAATGCCAAAGTCTTCATTCTTTTCTTTATTGTTTCTTGCCTCAATAATTGCATTTTTTTCATCATTAGAAAGTGTGTTCCAATAATTAGGAGAAAAATATGTATTCTGCCCCCACCTTATTAGTATATCGGATATGAACTTCAAAAGCTCGGTATCTGATTTTACGTTTAATTTGCTATAAAATAATTGCACATTGGGGTTTTCGGGAAAAACACCAAATATAATATGTGTCTTACCAGTTTGTTTCTCCGGAAGAATGTTAAGCGCATAATTTGGTGAGTAGACTACGCCATCTGAACTTGGAATTACCATAGTATCTAAAAATGGTATAACACATGAAGAAGTAATTGGATAAACTCCATCTATAGATCGGGCATAATACTGGAAAGAAGAATATGTTTTATTTTCTACAGCATGATCAAACCTGTCCTTTTCTAAAGCCAGCCCTAATAAAGCAGTATTAACCACTTTATCTAACTTCTCAATAGTACCTGAATAAAGTTCCGCTAAATTTCCAGTTAAATTACTTAGTCCAAGAGATTTTATATCGAAAGGCAATTGCATTGATTCAAATCCTTTTATTGTATCTGTAAGGGTTTCCATACTGCCAGCAAGATCATTACGCATATCTTGCATACCTTCAGATGCTTTAAGCATTTCATAGTATTTATGCTGAGAATATGCAAATGTGCGGTAGGCGTATAAGAAATTCTGAAATTTTGACCCATCATAGGAGTTATTATCGATTGGGTGAAATAGTGCATCATGCTCAATACAGAAGCCAGTAAAAGTCGAAGCCGTACTTATTGAACAACTATGCAGTTTCTTTTCCACTTTCTGCTTACTTATTTTAGCTCCAGTTGCAGCATCAAATTCAAAGTCATCCTCGATGCTATATACCTGACTCTCTTGAATATTGATGTTGCCAGAAATAGTTTGTAATGGCCCCGCTTCTTGTATACTATGAGCCCTAATAGCCTTATTCTCACAACCAGGATAAAAACATTTATTCTGTCTGAACATTTGTTTTACTTTGGTAAATGTTTCAGGAGTAATTTTAATGTTCTTTGGATCGAAGTTCTCTCTCATAAGTAAATAATATATGTCTTTTTATTGAATAAGAAGTTTTATTATTGTCAATACCACACCTACAAATCCACCCACAACTGCTCCATTAAACCTTATATATTGCAAATCATTACCTACCTGGTTTTCAATTTGAGAAACAAGTTCAGTATCGTTAAGCTTTGTAATGCTCTGCCGGATCATATTACCAATTTCCGGATGATATTTTATCACCAGGGTTACGATGGTCTCTTTTAGCCATGTATCTATTTTTTGCTGAGCAATTTTATCACCATTTAACTCAGCGATAGCACCATCGAAATATTTAGTAAGAAGAATCATAAATGTAGTATCGTTACTCTTTAATTCTTCTTTCACGGTTGCCTTAAAACGAATTAATATTCCTTGAATTACCTGGCGTGCATCAGCATTTTCAATCAATTTTCTCTTTAAATCGTTGACAATGTTGTGGGCACCTGGCTCACCTATAGTAAGATTGTGTGCAAATTCAAGTAAGGATTTATCGAATCGCTGACGTACAGGATGATTAGGGTTTCCTTTCGCTTCTTTTATAAACTCATTTATTGACCCTATCATCTTGCTTACAATAGAGTTCTGGTCAAAAGCTCCGACCGTTTCAGCAACGCCAAGCGCTAATCTCTTTAACCAACCTTCACTTTTATACTCTTCTGCTTTTTCTCTTATTTTTTCTAACAATATCCTACGTGTACTTGGGTCATTTATTGTTTTACCAGCAGAATCCAATATCATATCCCACAATTGATTATGATCGCCACCTTTAATTGACTTTTCAAGCCAATGTCCCAAAGGAGTTGCTAAATCAACTCCAGCTATCTGGTCTTTTAATATTTTTTGAAGCAAAGAGGCTACTTCTGGTTTATCAAGATTGTCGACCAGCCTATTTAAAATATCTCGCAAGAAATCTATGGCTCGTAGTCTGTTTTGAGGCTCATCCAATGACTTCAAAATACTTTCCGCAATAGAGATATCAGTAATTTTTTCCTTAATCACTTCCGGAGTTAGCCATTTATTAGTTATCAAATCAACTGCGCCATCCGTAATTTTCTCTCTATTGTTTGCAATAATGTTTGTGTGCCGCCTTATAAATGGGATTGGAATAGGAATCTCACGGAATAGTGCTGTAACAGCGAACCAATCCGCCATCCCACCTATAGTAGCTGCCTCAAAGCCCGCTTGGAGAATTCCCCATCCTGGGCTTTTTAATACCCCTAAACGGATAAGGGTATATGTGATTATTAAGCCACATACGGCCGCAAGTAAAGAAACTAATCCGATTCTGTTTTTCTTGAGCATTAGAATGGTTTTTAATTTAACTAATAATCAATATTTATGCCACTGCTCGGTTTATGCCAAGTTATTGATAGAAAACTTAGGATTTTCTCGTGCACTTTAATGCCGAACCGATTTAGCTGTCAGTATGCCAATATGTCAAATAAAACTTCTAATCTGCCATCTTAAACAAAACCCACAAATATTAAAGTATGAATAATTAATCTCTACATTTATTTACTAAAATATTTATGGTTTTGTTAGATGATGGTCTTTTATATCGGATTTTAAAAAACAGCCGGCAATATTTAAAATCACAAATGTCAAAAGAATTGATGCAAGAATTGATATAATCCTCTGCCATAAAATACATAAACATGAAGAAACAATAAAGGGGCGAATTAAAAAATACGCCCAACCTATACAAATAATGAAGAAAAACATGAGATTAACCTTTGATGTTGAGATATTTGCTGATTGAACAATTCCATTTATACTATCTCGATCATTTTTAGTTCCTTCTGAAAAAACAGAATACACTCTTAGTTTAAGATTTTCCTCTCCAATTTTTCGCTCATTAATAATGTTTTCAAACCTGGTTACTTGATTATGCCAATTATAAATCCAGAAATAATAACCTTTGCAGGATAAATACCCTAATACTGTAAAGCTGAATCCAAGTATTGGTAATATTGTCAAGAACCTGGGATTAGTTGTACTAATTTCAGCTACAAAAATGGCACCAATAGCAATATAAAAATACGTCATCCATTTATTAAAGTTATCATAATGGAAGTTTCTTGCACCAACTGCTAATTTGTATGCTTCATAGATTTTAGCTTCATCTGTCATCATTTATTAAAGTTTGCTTTTAATTGGTGCGCAGTTATTTAAGTATCGAGTAATATTACAGCAAAATACTCTCTACGGCATAATTCTGCTGCTGCAAAGAATTGTGATGCGCTACTTCTATGTGCTGTGTCTTTAGCCATTCTTAACGAGGCATCATTTTATTTATTTTCTGACTATTTATATGAAATTCGGTCATTATGAATAAAATCAAATTGAATTATAAGATACAAATACTTGGTGATTTGTCTTACGAGCAAATCCAAAGAGAAGTTCAGAAATTTCAACTAAATAAGGAACAAGAACTTAGTAAGGATCATATGCAAGACCACTTCGAGGTTAATGTTGTTGTGGATATGCCTTTATCCTCATTTGCTATTGTTCCTTGATTTTAGTATTCTCATTTAAAACGAATTCAGCATTTGCCAAAAACTCTCGATATTTAGCGAGATTTTCTATTTCTGCCTGTGCTGGATTTGTAGAAGCCTGTTGCTGCCTCCATAGAATCGTTTTAAGCAATGCTTGGTTTTCCTGCAAGTATTTAATTATGTCATTGTCGTTAATTAACCTGTGTCTTTCCATGGGGTTTTAGTTTACTGTTATTAATTATTACACTTATTAGCAACTCAATAATTGCCTTTTAAAATCGTCTCTATACGTTCTGGCCAGAGTAACCTGCTTATATCTTCCATTTTCCATATAATCAAGTGTGATAAGGTCGAACTCAAACTTTCTGACTTTATCCACCGCCACAACATGGTTTTTATTAACCCGTGCAAGGTTGGGCGCAATCTCTAATAGTTCTTCAAAAGTGCATTTAACTAATAAATGTGCCGTGCCATCACACATAATCATGTGTTTGTGCCGGGGATTAATCTCGTCCACATATGCATAAAGAATATCGGTAAGGCGTAACCTGGTTTTACCAGGTTCACCATTAAGGCTAAATATTCCATATTCTTTATAATTATGGGCTGATTCTTTGTTATGCCCCAATAACTTCTGTGCCTTAGATAATGCAATGTTTATCCGTTCTTTTTTCAGGGGTTTCAATACAATATCCAAAGGTGCCATACTAATAGCATCTGCCAAATAACTATCCTTTCTGCCGGTAACAAATATTATTGGTTTACCATTCAACTGTTCTGCAACTTTCAATCCACTCATTTTAGACATATTAAGGTCCAGCAAGCATAAATCAAAGTCCAGACAGCCGAGTGCCCTAACAAACATTCGTGGGTCATTAAACCTGCCCGTCACGTCCACATACGGCACATCCTGGCAAAAATCGCTCAGCATTCTCATGCTGGCAGCATCGTCGTCCACTATCACGCATCGTAGTCTTTCCATTGGTGGTTGAGTTTATTATGTTATTTCAGTTTCGGTATCATTTGTATTTTGCTTCATTTTAAACAGGGCAAAGGAGAATATTACTCACATTCCTATATTTTCCTTAACACGCAATTTCATTGTAATACTGCTATACATATCTAATTCCTTTAGCTCATTATCTATTTTCTTCCTCCATTCATTCTGTTTGTTTTTGACATTATCAATATCTTCTTTAGTCATTGCACCTGTTTGTGAAGGGTTTATTTCATGAAAAAAACTTACATCCTTATCAAATTGTTTTTGTTCCTCTTGCCATTTTGAAAAAATCTCTGCATATAAAGTGGGTAATTGGTAGGTAAGCCAGTCTGAGTATTTTCTTTTTGCTTTTGGCATTAGCTTTGCAATCTTTTCTCTAAATTTCCTCGCAAACAATTCTGTAATATCAAAATGCAATTGCTCATGTTCTAATGATTGATCTACTAAATCAAATTCATTTAGGTGGAACATGTTTTTAAATGATTTCATTTTATCGAATGTTGCAGATATTGTAATTAACAAAGTATCGTTCTTCATCGGTCTGAAATCATAATTTATATCGCTCCAACAACCAGCAGCTATCACTAACGCTGTATCGCCATTTCCTTGGAAATCACTCCATTTTAGTTTATAATCTTTAGACCAAACAATTATATTGTTTCCGGCAAGTCTGTTTTTATTATTAATCCCTTTAGTAATAGAAAGCAAAGCAAAGGCCATAACTATAGGTATTATTACTTTATTCTTCTTATAATACATTGCCATGATTTAAGAATTGCTCTTCTTCTCTATATTTTTATGTTTTTGAGTCTCTTTAAGCTTTCCAGGTTTCCATGGCTTCGTTTTTTGTGGCTCTTCAACCTTTGAATTAATTGAAGGATTCGGCCCTGTTTTAACAGGTGGTGCTGGGAAACCAGTACCTCCTAATCCACCATTTCCTATATTAGCTGGATTGGAGGTTATTTGATACAACTGTTCACCTGGAGCAAGATTAAATGCAATTGGGGGAGATGTTGCCTGATTCGTGTTCTGATTTGTCCAATAAACCGTTTTTGTAACAGCACCATTCGCATCAACACTAACCTTTCCAAATTCAACGGTCGGTGTAACAAGTTGTCCTGTAACAGGGCTAACAATTGGGGTTACTGTCAAAATAACAGTTCCTGACTGAGCATTAACAGGTGGGGGATCATTTGGTCCTCCTGTTGAACCTGCAGCTGGGACTGTAGGTTGATATGTATAAATAGTTGCGTTGGCAGGAGCAGGTATAGGGCTATTAACAGCAGCTCTGCCAGAAGTTACGGTAATTCCGAGTTTTTGAGGTTGTGGAGTCGGTGCAACAGCAGCTGGGTCTCGTTTAGTAGCTTTTTGAACTGCAAAACCCGTCACGCCGCTTGTTTCAGCGTGTTTAGCTTTAGGCCCCACTTCTTCATCTTTGAAAGTTCGATCATTAGGCATATTATGAGGAGCATCCTCTAAACCATCCATATCTATAGACTGTATTGGTTTATCCCCTGCAAACATATAAGGAGAATAATACGGATACTTTTTTTCAAGTGGATCAATACTCCAAAATTGATCTGTCCAGTCATAAAATCTCATGCCATAGTCATAGAAATTTCCTTTCCCATAAATACTATCATCCTTCAATTTTCCATTAAATCCAAAATTATAGTATGAAAGAGTGTAACTTCTACCTGGCTGTAAAGTACCAAATGGATAATAATCCTGTGAGGTAATTATATTAGGTAGGTAATACTTTGCTAATGTGTCTGTACTTATAGTATCTACAGGTATTTTCTTATCGCTAACAGTAATAAGAACATTCCCCAAATGATTAACCAACTCATATTGTTTCTGTCCTTCCAGATAAGAATAAGTTATGGAGTCTATTGTTCCAACACCTGAAGCTGGTTTTTTCATAACCATTAACGTATCAAATTCTCCTATCCGTTTGTTTCCATATATTTCCCATTCTTTTAATTTCACAGTATCTTTTTTTCTATCATATATAGCAATAATATTACCGGTTGCTTCCCTTGTATATTTTGTTGTATCTGCGGTGCCACTATGTGGGTAATACCTTTCTTCCAATTTATTTCCAAGGGGATCATACATATAAATTATACTATCATGGTTATGCTTTTTTATTTCTTTGACTTTGCCATACATTGTCCACATAATAGTATCAATTCCATTAGTACTATCCTTTGCCCTTTCACCAATTGCGTTATACCTATAATTATTCTTATGTTGATTATCTAAATCATTGGGGTAATTACTTGATGGAACTGCATCTGCGATATAATTCAACTGATTCATTCCCTTATTATAATGATATGTTAAACTATCCATGGCTAAAGGTCCTATTGCTGTATTCCCATGCCTAAGATACAATAAAATATTTCCATTTTCATCATAATTAACTTTCTCTCTTAAATCACTGATACTATCGCTGGCTATCCATAGATTATGCACAGTATCTACACCTTTAAATGCCTTCTCAGATACTAAACGATTCAGTTGATCATATCCATAAGTATACCCTATTGTCTTTGGACTTAAAGGCTGGATGGAATACGTTGCACCACTAATATTACTGTTATATAGTGGAGTTATTGGCAAACCGGTTACCTCGAAATTTGTCGAAGCGATAGAGCGATAGTCGCCGTTAAAATAATTTATTGTATAACCAAATGCATCTCTTGCAACTGTTGAGTTGGAACTATGAACATCACCATCGAATCCCATATCATAACTTGGATTAGTTATGCTACTGTTCATTCCTTTTATCCAGCCATTCAATGTGTAAACATAATCAACTCCTTGAACCTGTCTCCTGCCTATTACTTCTCTTGCCATAGGATCATGATCATAGTATTCATAACTTGCATCGTGTTCCCAATAAAGACTATCATGACTTGTATACACATCTGTGGTTCTATTATCCGCATCAAATTCATATGAATGTATAAACTGATCTATACTGTCATGCTGGTATACTGTTTCATTAATATTTCCACTTATCAGATCATAATAATAATCTATCCTCTTATATCGCTGTTTAACTATACTATCATGGGGCACATCAATTAATATACTGGCAACATATCCTTCTATGTCGTATGTATAGTGGATAGCATTATCATACCGTTGAGGTTCGTGAACCCAATTAGTGCCTGTATATAAATTATCATATACATCCTGGTAGCTAATAGTCGATATCCGCTTACGTAAGTTTTGTTGTGCAAGCGGTATAAAGGTAAATTGAGCAGTATCGTAATAAGTGTGAGTTACCTGGGTTTTGGTACCTGTATTTATAAAGTTCTGAAGTTCGGCATCGTTGCGGCTAAATGTATCCGGTAATACAGGTAATACGCCATAACTAACTGTACAACCCACACAATGGAAGCAACTTGGTAAGTTCGCTGGCACTGTACTTACCTGTCCTACTTCTATAATTCTATCCAAGGCATCGTACTGGGTATAGCTATACGTCAAGTTTCTCTGCAACGCATTCTGACTCAACACAATTCTACCAAGGCGGTCGTACCAAAAATGCACACTGTCTCCATCCGGTGTTTGCTGTTTTATAGGCGAGTTCAGTGTATTATAAAAGTACTTTGTCTGCATGCTGTCTTTCGGATATACCGGATTATATCCCGCAACTCCCGCCCTATACTTCTGAATTGAATCCAAAGATGCTGCAGCCGTTATCGGATGAACTCCCTGAGGCGGTACAGTCTTTACAAGGTTTTCTGCCTGGTCGTAATAATATAAAGTATAATGGTATTCATCGAAAGGCATGGTTACATGAAAACTGTCATCAATTTGCATGCAATGCTTAATATAATTCGCTTCAAAAGCATTCTTTACTGAATCAACATAATTCACATACTCTTCTTGTGCGGTGTACTGAGCATCGAGCATCAAACTGGTATAGCATGGGTTTGTATCGGTAATTGGTGTTGGCTCATTAGCCGCACGGTTACAAAGCAGCAAAGGAAGATGTTTTCCATCACCCAAATCAAGGGTGTCTCCTGAACTACATTGTTTGTAAAACTGCAGGTATTCACCAAAGGTCATATCGAACCCGAAATACTGGTTCATGTATGTTGTCAACAGTGTTATATAATTTACACTGCTGTCATTCACTTTAGGGTAGGCCTTTGCAAAATGTGCCATTGCAGTATCTATATTAATGCATGAAATACAGCATTGGGGGGAAGCTAATTGAGCTGAATCTTCAATGGAGAATTGTGCAAAGTCAGCAACTATTGCGTTCCGTGAATCTTCAACACCGTAAAACTCATTCGCACCGGCACCTGCATATCCATAATTACCCAGAGAAAAACCGATACCGTCTGCTGACCTGCTTCCGGTAAATGGAACAACAGAATACCATTTGTTCACGGCCGGGTCATATTCCCAAAACTGATTTGTATATGAATTTGAATCTTCAAGACTGCCACCTACATATCCCAGCCCGACAAACCCTTTTCCATGAAGTGTAAATGTTACTGAAGCGCTTATACCTGTCTTAACAGGGAATGCTGTAATACTTGTCCATGAATTGGTACCCGGATCAAACTTCCACATATCGTTGTGAAGATGTCCAAATTTATCTTTACCACAACCTGCGTATCCATAATTGCCAATTGAGAATGCCACCATTGAAAACCTCGGCCCACCGGGAAATCTTGTTCTAGATGTCCATGTACCTCCTAAAGAAGAAGGCACATATTTACAGAAGTCATTAAAGTATGTTCCTAACGAATCGCCACAACCCACGTATGCTGAATCAGCAATTACAAATGAAAATGCATTTATTCTTGCAGTATCCGGAAAATTTGTCATCGTTGCCCAGCTATTGGTATACGAGTCATACTGCTCAAGGTCTCTTTTATAATTAGTCGGTGTATTCCCGCCTAACCCAACATATCCTTTTCCGGCAATTGCAAAACCAATTCCCCCAGCCTTTGGAATCTCCGGTTGTGGTGCCTGAAGTTTCCATTTAGTTAAATTCGTCCATCTCCAAAGATTTGATGAAAATAATACCAGAGTACCACTGGCGTTCTTATAATAACCACCATACACATACCCCGTATCGTTTATAGAAAAAGATACTGCACCAAACGTTCTTTGTGCGGAAGAAGAATCAGGTATTCCTAAAGATGTATCTGTTTTCCATTTTCCTCCCGCAATAGTAACCTGCTGTGGTTTATCACTATCCTGGCAGCACGACATCCACAAAGGCATTTGTAATGGTGTAGTAGCATAAAAACACGAACCATGGCACAATGTGCGTAAAGCGTATGCATTAGCCGGACTTACGCTGTCTCCGTAATATTTCGATAAAAACTCGCCAAAGTTCGGATACTTCAAATGGTCTGCCGCACTATCTCTTGAATATATTGTATAGGCCGTATCAATGTTTCCGCACTGGCACGGAGTAGGTTTATAATAGGTTATGGGCGGCCCGGCTGTACCATTGGAGTCGTAATAAGGCGGCGGCATTGTTATAACTGCCCCGTTGCACAGGGTATCAGCATAGGTTACTCCGAGTACAGCATGTATTACATCTTCAAACGAAATATCCCCGCTATCATCGGGCATTGCATTTGGCGTAGTGCTTGCACCAAAAGGATGGCTGCCATTACAGCCCGACACACACACAGCCATTAGCCTTGCTATTAACCTCGCAGAGTTAGCGCTAACCAGGGTCTTATTGCAGTTACTGTCTAACTGCCTGTACCAGTAGGTTACAAATGAGTGGCAATTGCTATCGCAGGTTGCCGTCATTACACTGTCAGCATAATGAAGTTGTGTGGTTTTATTTGTGCTGGTGGGGCCAAATGCATATTTAGAAGCATTCAATGAATTTATATTCCTCGCCACTTTCGGAGCATCGTAATTATCACAACCACTTGCGCTACCCACACAGTTAGCATATGGGTTGCAGCCTTCAACATAAATATTTTCAAGTGAATCCTGTATATGATGCTTGATACTTGAATATATTCCTTCAAACATTCTCCATTCCATATTCTCACAACCAGCGCAATTACCACAGAAAGTTGTATCTGCCGCTGTCAGGGCATAGGTAATATTCATCCCCTGTAAAGAGTCTGCCTGCCTTATAGCAGCCATTGCAACGGTTGCCCACAAACTCAATGTGATTCCCCCTGATGACGCAAAATATATAAGTTTGTTTCGTATATAAGTAGAGTCGGCTTGCCCCAGTCCACCCTTTTTAAAGTATGGATCTGGAATATTTGTTGCACAGCCTGAACAGGCAAAAGAAACGGGGCCTAAAGGGAACAGATATCCTGCACTGCAGGCAGCGGAATATGTGTTGGCATTTTCAAAGTTATAATCCCACCTGTTGCTGGCACTGTCTGAGATACAATAAGAATAGTAACAGTATTCAGGATGGTAGACTACAAGTGAGGATGCCCATGATGGTTTCCAATTCTGCACAAATTGGGTTACTGTCAAAAGCTGCGGTGGATAATTCAATCCATTTATAACTACAGAATCCAATTGGCCTGATGAATTAACATAGGCTGGACTAGGGTTCCTATAATAAGTATTCCTAAACATTGAAGCGGAATCCTTTGGATAGTAAAAAGAGTGGAGTAAAGTATCCAGGCAATACTGCCCACCAAGGCTAACATCGTTTAGCATTTCAGAATACAAACCTGAACATGGGCTTGTATATGCACATAGTACACCGCACTGGGCGTATGCCTGAGCATATGCAGTGTCTGCGTCTAAAGTATCTTGATGGTTAGATATAGTTTCTCCCCCATTGTGCAGTTCAGTGATATACTTATTCTTAAATGAAGCCAAAGAGCCTAATGCTGAATAACAAGAAGCGCATGTCATACTACAACCGCTGAAATTGGTAGAAGCAATGGCATTTGTTAAGAAAGTGCTGTATGATTTCACACAAGTAGCCTTTCTTTGAAATTCAGATGTATAGAAACTGATGGCTTGAGGATCAACTGTTATTAATCTTGATATATTGTATTGTCCGGGACTCAAGTTAACGGAAAACGTATCCAGTATATTCTGATGTCCGCATAATGTATCAAACGCATCAAGGTACGAAAGATTACTGTCATACCTAACCCTCAGGGCGCTGTCACATCCGCAACTATTAGTTATTATTAACTGCACATCATACAAACAATCTGTACAAACGTGGGCGCTACCGCAACTGGTATCAGTATAATTGCCTGGCAACAACTGGTAAGCAAAATGATAATCACCCGCATTACTAGCCATTAATGAATAACTTGAAAAGGTAGAGGTATTGGTAGGATGTATACTGTCAGCATCCAACAAACTTATCCTGAGGCTTCCTGCTGAAGAATACGAACCTAATGGCTGTAAGTTTGAAGGTTTTGCGCCAGCAAGTGCCGTGGCAATTGTTTTGCCATTAGCATCAATATAACTTACACTTATCTGGCTATCGGCATCCATTACCATATTTTCCAGGTAGTGACTATTATTCCCGACTTCATTCCCAAATAGCCTGTCTAATTCCTGCTGCGCCGGTTTCCCATAATAATACTTGGTCTCACGGCCTGAACCAAGTCTATGTGTTTTTCCGGCAATACTTTGGCGGCTTATTCTTCCCGTATTGTCAGGGGTATATTCTGTCATGGTAAAAGGATAACCCTGTGCATCAGGAAGGAATTGGTCGAAGCCGCTATTCTTATCCGGGTTAGAGTCGGAATAGTATGCAGAGGAGCCTCTTGGAACACCACGTAAAGTACTATCCATACCAACAGGAATGTAGCCACATGCACCCGTATCAAAATCTTTGCGGCTATATTCTGAATCGTGAGAATTCACATTGAACCTATCATAGAAAACTATTTTGCCTGAATCTACCGGAACAGGTAATGTAGTAACCGCAGGTCTGCCCTGAAAATCGTAAATTGTTTCACCTACTATTGCTTTGTTTTGTGTATTGTTAAGGGTCACACTCTGGCGGTTCCTAAGCGAACCATCAAAATAGCTTGTTACTTCCTTTCTCTTGCCTTCTTCTGCAAAAGCCGCTGTGTACTGCCAGTTCATAGTATTCTCATGCCCGTGCCAGTTAAACTGGTTTTTATAATTATGGAAAATACATGATGTGTCCGAAGACCATGTTCCCTCAATTCGGTTGCCTGCTGAGTCATAATGTATAGGCCTTATCCTGTAAAATACGCGGCCTGGATTATATACAAGACTAAATGCATATTCACACCCCATCACTGTTACACGGGTAGCATTACCGGTGAAGAGAAAGCCGTAATCTGTGTATGAATTATTCGTATCGTGTTTAATAACATAGCTGCTATCATCATACATAGTATATTCCAAATCATATTCATTAGCTCCAGCAAAACGACTCCAATTTATGATCAACCTTTTATTCGTGGTATCAGGAGTATGCATTGGCAACATTGGAGCCGAGCAATCAAAATAATAAATACGGTTGATATAAATATCTTCAACAAGCTCGAATGCTTTAGGAAATGTTTCCATAAGAGGTGAAATTGAGGCTCCATCAAGGAATACATTCAGTATACGGGTCTTAACCTTATACCCTCCGCTGAATTTAAAAGTGGATCGGAAATTATAAGGCTTTGCACTTGCAGATTCATAATTTATAAATAGTGATTTTGCTAAGCTATCAGGTATTCCTGAAGCACTGTAATAGGTAATTTCCACGTCAACTCGCAGTGTGTGCGAACCAATCAAGAACAGTGCAGTATCCTCATTCAATTGAAGTGAAACCAGATCGGTCACACTAATATTCTTCTGGATGGTTGACCAAAGTGATGTTCCGTATTTATCATCCTGAGCGGTCAAAACTGAATCCAAAGCAAAATGATAACCGTTTAATCTTCTACATACATGTTCCTCCTGGCCCAAAGCATTAGATATCGCAATAATTCCTATTACTAGGAACAACAAAAGCCTATGTAAGCGCTTATTGTTCACGAACGTTTTTGTAAATAATTCAATAATTTATATTTCTTGTACATCTCTGTCAGTGTAGTCACCCCTGCTGTAGATTCAGAAAAAAACTTTGCATCATTAAAAAGGCTTTCATCTATAGTGGCAGTATTATATTTTGTATAGACCATGCTTATTTTGGGGTGATTGAAATTCTGCCCATACATATTGCCCTTTCTTGTTGATGACATTGACATGCTGATGATTGTATAGTTAGTCTTATTGAAAACAAGGCTTATGTTTGTCCAAACCCCTTCAGTAAGTTTCATATCATATTCACCTTCATTATTTCCTATTTCCTTATAACTAATCTTCATGAAAGGAGAATGTATTATAGAATCCATTTTATTAATATCCCATAATTGTGATCCTGATTCGGAGCTCTTTTTTACAGCAATCACTTTTTCAACATGGTCAACTATACAGAAGTACTTTGTATTTCTAACATATTCATATTCCTTCCCACCATTAATTACTTTATAATAATATTGTCCGTGACTCAGACTACAGGCTGCCTGCATTGAATCTGTAACTTTTTTCAATGAATCATACGGATAGAAAAGATATTTCACATGGAATGATATTTCTTCCTGCTTATATTTCTTTTCTACCTTTTCCATGTCTTGAGTATAGTTCTGCCCAACTGTACTAAGGTGTATGCATAGAAAGATTAGGAATATCACCCTATTCGCTATGTTTTTTGTTGTTTTCATTCTTTAATAACTAATCCTCTTTCCAATTACTGGTTTCTCTTATAGCTTGACCTGCTTTCCTTAATTGTCATTACACCTCTCTCAGTTTCTTTCTTCACGCGCATCAAAATACCCTCATCATTGTACTCGTAAATGGTCGCATAATTATTTTCATCCAGCGTGGCCAATAACCTTAAGCTAGATGGATCATATACATATGTTTTCATTTCAGCGGCAAATGGCTCTATACGTATATCATCATAGTAAGCTGTATTTGTTCCTGCAACGAGTTTTACATATATTGTATTCGCCTGATTCTTTCCAGGCACTTTAAATCTGCTCTCAAAACGTTGCCAACCTTCTATTACAGGTCCTGAAGGCTTCATAGTGTACTTAACAGAAGAAGAACCGCCTGTGAGCCTTACTACAATACTGTCTTTAGTATAACCTGCCACACCACAAGCAGCTGCTTCTTTTACCCATGCACTCAATAAATAGTTGCCACTATCGGGGGAAAATTCAGGTAAGTCGCCTCCATTGAGAAGAATGAATTTATCATGGGTAGCGGCATCAATACTATCGATTGCGCCATTATAATAAGCTATGCTTCTAAACACAACGGCACTGTCTCCCGCACTTATTTTCAAAGAATATTTGCCTGTATGAGCTTCAGTCGAAGTTGTATCCCCTATATAACTTATATAGCTGAAATGACTGTTATCACAGGATGCATTGCACGTAGGAGTAAACCCGTAATCTTCAAAACCATCGTAGGCAATGTCTTTATATTTTGCATTTGATGCTACTGCAACTGGTAATGATTTCATATACCCATATAAAGCAGATGAATATCTATCCAATGCATCTTCATCTTCTACTTCATTGCCTTTCTGGTCATACATGGTTATCTGACTTGTCCAGGTCCAATTTTTATCTGTGGTATCTAATTGCCAGATTGTTCCTCCCGTATTAGCCCATATTGGGTTGAAATGATTGAATACACCGGTGTTCCATATGTTACTTTGCGTAGATGCCAGACCAGGAGAACGTGAATCATAATAGACATAATTTCGTTGTGGCCTCCAGTTGCCCTTCATGCCCTGCGCATATGGATTAAATTTATTATTAACGGCCAGATTTTCGCATGAATCATGGCAGGTAGTAGAAGTGAGACATGCGGTAGCAGCCAAGCTTACACTATGCCCTCCAAATGCTCTGAAACGATATATCCACAGATTAAGGCATCCGCTTGATGAAATAGAATCAAAATATGATAGATCGCTGGGAGGACCATCAAGATTACCTACAACATAATAAGGGGTAAGTGAATCCATGTAAATTTTTCCACCTGTCGGACTGCTGATTGTTAATACTGAATTACCAAGTTGAGCCTGGAAACCTGACATCTGATCCATACCTTTGGATTCACTAAGTGCATAATATAATTCCGCTGAATCAGCATGGCAACTACTATTTCTCACATACTTACCTAAGTGGATGCTGTCTTTTAATGTAGCGAACAACTGATGATGCGCTATGATTGAATCAAGGAACTGCGCAAGACAAGTATCCCCCCGTGTCGCGGTGGTAACACATACAGGGGTTTCTACAGATTCATATGGAATCTTCCATGCATCATTGAATAATGATGCACTTGCTTGAAGGATTTCATTACTGTTGGTTATATTGATCTCCGTACCGCCGCCGCTGATTGGAGATATCATTGTAGTTAAGGTTCCTACTGGCACGCTTGCCATGTTTCGCCTGCCGGAACGGATAACTTTCACAAGGTTTCCTGAAAGTTGAACCGGGTTGCCGAAAGAATCCATTAAAACCAAGCTATCTGCTGCTTGCGGCTGAGTTACCCATGCTTTAGTTAGTGCACCTGTTGCAGCCACGCATTCTAATTCATCTCCTGGAGCGAAGATATTACTAGAAGCTGAAGGAGATGTAACGGTTCCTGTTGACCTTGATGTTACATTGACTTCAGCACCAATATTGCGGTAGGCCAAACCCATACCATCATAAACCCAGTGAGCCGGATAAGTGAAATTATAAATCGGTGCATCGAATTCATTGTTTGTTTTTGTCAATAGCACATCCCCTGTTTCTCCATCATACAATAAATTCTGGGTAGTAACGGTAGATCCGTTCTGTGTTTTTGTAATACTGCTCACAAGCCCAGAACGGTATATATATTTAGTTGTAACTGCCGAGCGGAAGCGAGTATCTTCACTATTGTACGTTGCAAATATCAATGGCGCTATTACAATCGGTATTGGCGGGAATGGCCAAACGAATGCTTCATCATTTATATCCACACCCAGGCCTAACGTCTTGGTCTCTTGTTCTCTCATATCTTCCCATACATCAATGTCTTTGCCTATTGATGCGGTTCCTATTGTTCCATCAGGATTGACAATCTTTACATTATTATTAAGATGCAATGTCGGACTACTGGCATTATCCACTTGATAATTATATACCACACTTGAAATAAGCGCTCCATTCTGGTCATATATCTTCTGGCTCTTTTCTTTGCCTGCCATATCATTCACTTCTACACTGAACCCTTGTGAAGCGGTCGTGAAATCCTGTACGCCCAGGCTAAATAAGCTACTCAGAACAGAAGGTTTGAATCTTTCAATGTAAGGTGCGTCTGTCCAGTAATTCAGAACAGGAAAATCATGGGCCGTATAAAATTCATTTACTGTATACCCTGTTCCTGTCCTTACAACTCCTTTATGTGGGAGGTTTGCAACTGTCACTTTACTGTAGACAACAGCGGCTGAAGGATAGAGGTTCTCTCCTAAAGGGGTTTCCGTATACATGGCGTTGTTTGGTGCAAGAAGAGTCTTCTCATCATATGGCAATGGTTGCCTTAAAGGGTTCTCATCTCCACCAGGTATAGGTTCATATGTAGCAACCCCTGAACTTACCACTTGTCCGTTAGGCAGGGTATTAGTATAGTTGAATGTCTGGCCATATTGAAAACTGCTTTGATCGCTACCTGTTACCATTGATGACCAGTTGTCAGATATCTGAATTTCCTTTACTCTTGCACCTCCGCCATATTTTTTATGATTAGGGTTATCCAGCCGGATATAGGAATAGGATGGCGCTGTATATTTTCCAAAGTGGTTGAATGCTGCAAACTGATCAAAGCCCTCTACCGTTTGAACCACAGTGGGAATTATACCAAACAGGAATTCAATTATGGAAAGTACACTTCCGGTAACCTGGGAGCCTGGATAAGCATCCTGCGGCAAATTAAGCCGTAGAAATTGCCACGATGCAAGGGCGATTGGATTGGCAGTGCCAAGAAATGCATCGCCCGAAGAAACTTCGCTTAACTGAATAGCTCCCAACTGAGAATTAATCATTTTATAACCTGATACACCTGTCTGGTATGGTGCTATATCAGCATAACCTGGTACATACTCATATGCAGTCGAACCCACACTGCCAACATTAACCATCATCCTGAAATATAATTTACTGATGGAATTGCCACCAGAAGAAGAATCTATTCCGGCTAAGTATTTATCATAAAAGTCCTGATCATTTTTGATCGGTGTGGGGAGTTGAACATATATCCAATCATTAAATTTAACCGTAGTTCCGCTATATGTATACAGAATATTATTGGTAGAATCTGCTACACTGACGTATGGGTTATTACCCATTCCCTTTATAATGAACATCTGGTTAGCCCTTTGGTTCTGAACATAGGCATAATCATTAGGCTCATAGTTAACCTTAATGCTACCACCTGAAGGTAAGGTTATATTTGTAAGGTCCCAGGCCGAGCAGAAAATATTGTCCCTTACGCTATCCTGTAATGTATATGGAAAGTCTTCATTGGGTAACATTCCTGCCGGATTATATTTATAGTAGCCCCAGCGATCGAAACGATTATGGCTATAACGTGGATTATGGGCAGCATCGGTAGGATATGTAAAAGTATAGCTGTTCAGGCTTCCTTCTGTGTTATTACCATATGTAAAATACACCTTAGTTAATGTCAATTTACCAGCACCGCTTTCAGCATCGGAATTATATACACCTGGGCAAAGAGCGTAGCTATATTGAAAATGAACCGTTTTAATAGGTACTGCATTTACCCCATTTTTAATCAGATCAGCTTTTGAATAAAGATCAATTTCTTTAATACACTTTAAGTGTTTGGACGTATCAATACCTCCATTTTCATCTTTCACCCCAAACCCATCATATCTATCCTGTAAAATAAATTGTGCTACCATGGTCTTGGATTCAATAGAATGTGCGTACCACACTTCCTTCTCACCATATATGTAATTGCCTTTATCGTCGTTTGTCGTTGACAGTAACCCAACCTGATAATTTGCTGAATCAAGGTCAAAAGGTGTTCTCCAATTGAAAGGCTTAGCCCTGGAATATATCTGAGTATAGTTTATCTTAACGGCTTCCCCCAAATCATCATCGGTGATACCATCTCCTGTCAGGTCAACATAGTCTGGTGAAAGAACGCCCGTTAATAGGAAAGAATGCGAGTAGGATGGGATAGTTTGTTCGTTGAAATAATTATCAAGGCCTTTGTTGTTTTTCGTTGAATTGTCCGGATTGCTGCCACTATTAGAATAACCGACAACGTTTGTACTATCAGCTTTGTAATAATTTGAATTATTTGCGGGATTATTATTAGTGGGACTGTTAATTGAAAAAGTAGCTTCCTTTTGAGTTAAGTTATATGCTGGCAACCCGTATACGTATCTCTTCCCGTCGGGATTTGTAACCGTAATTTCAGACATGTGATGTGCTGGCCAAGTAATTCTTTTAATATGATTAATATGACTAGAATATGCACATGAATAATATACATTTGTATCATACGGATAACTATCTATAGTCTTATCCAAGCCTAACTCACTTGCTTCCGCTGCATTAAGAATACTTGTTGACTGATTTCTTTTTTCTCTTTGCGTTTTAATAAGATTACCATTAACATTCAGAACAGAGTTTCCATAGTCAAACATTTTCCTTGCCGTTATAGTACTTCCATTCATATCCAGGTGTACGCGGATCGGGTTCGTGCCTGCAATTTTATTATAGTACGTTGTATCATTTATGGTCTTCTCACCAATGCTTTTTATATAAAATGGTTCGTATGTATTACCGGGTATCAGGCTCTGAAAATCAACAATTGATCCAAAATCATTATTACCTGTCCACTTATCTGTGACCGTGTTAGAGCTGTTGACGCTTACATCTATTCCATTATGCACAAGGTCACCTATACCGATCTCTACCCCCAGATCTCCTGAAAAACTTGAATTGTAATTTTCATGATCATACAATACTCCCACGTCACCACGGAATGGCCTGAACTGGCCGCTCACACCTTGTCCGTTTATAGAAAACAGGTCGTACGTGAAATTGGTGATAGGCAGATTGGCAATGTTCGGCTGGAATGGTATATCTTTTTCTCTGTTGAAGTCATGCAGAGCATAAGGATTATCATGAGCTCCATCCGCATACATGTACCCGAATGCAGGCAATGCTTCCTTGGAGGTTGCAAGAGTCTGGTCGGTAAAAAAGCCTGAAAACGAAGTATTGGGATGGCCACCGAATAAAGCAACCCCAAGGGTCGCCTGAAGGGTAATGGAAGTATTATTTATTGGCATGGTGATGGTTGGAGTATAACTTGGTGCAGAGAAAGAGATATAAGATGATGCCGAAACCGAACCTTCTCCGTTCCTATCTCCCCTGGAATCATCCTTGGGTAAATCAGTTGCCGAAAGTCCAAGTTCCTTTGTCATGCTAATACCTTTCAGACCTGCTCTTGAATTATATGAAGTTCCTACTTTAATTCCTGCATCAAGTGAATTAGTATTATTTTGAGAGACTTCATGGGCATATCCTATACTTGGTGATACATCGAGACCTGATTGAGAATTAAAATTTAAGCCTAAACTACCTGTCAATACTCCCTTATTCGATGCACCTGAACTAAGTGAAGGTGTTATACCAAATGTCATACCCGGGCCTTTATAATTATTATAGAAAATACCTGCAGATGCAGCAAGGCTTCCTACAGTTATCGGAAGACCAAAGAGCTTGAAATTTACTCCAAGGTTAAAACCAACGGTTAGATTATCTTTCATATTATAACTTTGAGTCACCGTATCGCCTTGAAAATCATCCGGCAATCCTCTCATTTGTCTATTGATTTCGCCTAGGTTTATGTTCCAGCCAAGCCCTACCCAACTGGCTTCCTGATCCATGGTTATCCCGGAATGATAAGAAAGATTAATAGGATATCCTTCTACATCCATCAGTGGAATGTTATAGGTAAAACTGCCGCTGGAAAGATCTACCATATTAGTCGTTCCAATCGGTTCAAACCCCTGCATCTCAGGCTGTGAAGGGCCACCTGTAAGGGCAAGTGCAACCGTGGGATAAAATATCTGGGCTAACATATTAAGCAGCGTAAACACAGTCAATACCTTCAAAAAAAAATTTCGCCTTCTCATGCCGAAAACCTCTCTTAACTTTTAATATGTATTCAACTTACCCATTTTCCTTAATTCATCTTTATTAGTAGATCGACTGTATCTTTCATTATCACATTATTTTAAGACCAGGTATGTTCTTGATATTCTTTCCTGTCACAACTAAACTTATTTTCCCTGTATGTAATATTTTATTCTCGTATTCAATAACTCTGTCTGCTTCCTGCGCTGAAGCTAATTCAGCATTCTTTTCTGAAAAACCTAAAGAGAATGTGTAGTACTCTGATATTCCTGAATTGGCATCTGCCTGGCATATGGAGCATGGTATTGTATCCAGTCCTTCTATTAACTTAATGTCCTTCTGTATCCTGAAATCAAAATACTCAGTAATGCCCTTTTTATATTTGGATGTATCGCCTAATTTATTTATAAGACTATCCATGTCTGTCTTGTTTATACGCAATACATAATGTTCCAGCCCTTTAAAGCGGTCGTATTCCTTTTTGAAAACATCCTCAGGGATATTAAAACTCCGCTCCTCCAGCATAACACAATATGCAACTGGCTCATACTGTAGCGTATATCCTACCCCATTGAACTGCTTTTCAATATGGAGGCCATTTTCAGTTTTTTCTACATATTTTACGTATTCCGACGGTGTCACACCATGCTTGCACGAAGTAAGAATCGCAACTAAAAAAATAAAACTAATTGCCTGCCGCATCTCTTATTCGGTAATATATATGTATAATAATTTATAGACCTGTCCTTTACTATCTGTTATCTCAAGGTCATAATACTGCTTTTCCTTCATGCCTGTATTATGTCGGGCATCAATTTGTAATTCATTTACACCCGGTTTGATCTCAATTTCAGGAAGAGCCTTCAGCGCCTCTCTTTTGCCCATACGCATTATAACATACTTTAGCTTCTTATCATTTGCTTTATTATTATAGACAAATCTGAAAATACCCTTCGTTATATAAAAATGACCATCACTTATTTTTGTTGCGACCGGATATATGACATCATCCGTTGGTGGCGGTGGTGATGGCTTTACCGTAAATGTCCATATATCGGTCGTTCCTAAATTATAGTCTTCGTAACTGGCTCCTACCTGCCAGGCATACGTAACATCCGGATTCAATGTTTGGGCTGTTACCTGGTAGGTTGTATAGGTTGAGGTAAGGTCATTCAGGTTTAATATAGGTACATTCTGCAAAATCCCTTCTGCAGGATTTTGATCTTTCTGTAAGGCCACAAGGTGAAGTGAATATATTATATTAAGTCC
>DATHNG010000016.1:0-3741 GCA_035486275.1 Bacteroidia bacterium | reverse complement strand
CCTTTTTGCTTTCCGGAAGTTACAATATGGCTATGTGGAACGGTTCAACATGGTTACCTGTGGAATCAGGTATTTATACAAATGGAAAGACTAAAACGTATAGTGCAGCAATTGCGTTAACAGTTTATCAGGGGAATCTTTATGTTGGAGGTAGATTTGATTCTGCAGGAAGAGTTGCAGCCAATAATATTGCTAAGTGGAATGATACCAACTGGTCTGCTGTTGGGTCAGGTTTTCAAGATTCACTAATTAATGCTTTTACATTATTTAATGGTGAATTATATGCTGCAGGATATGTAGGTTCTTTTACGAAATCGATAGGGGTAATTGATAAATGGAACGGAACTTCCTGGTCTCCTGTTGGCACTGGTTTAGCTGGAAAACTTTCTAATATTTTTGCATTAACTGTATTTGATTCTTCAGTTTGTGTTGGAGGAATATTTGATTCTATTGGAGGTATTTCAGCAAATAGTATTGCCTATTGGAACGGGTCAAACTGGGGAACATTTGGTACAGGAATTAATGATGTAATATATGCACTCGGAGTATATAATTCACAACTCTATGTTTCCGGGCATTTTAATAATGCAGGCAATGTTGTTGCAAATAATGTGGCTGTATGGTCAGGAACGGTTGGCATTCCTGAGATTTCAATCTTAAATACTTTTTCAGCTTTCCCAAATCCTAATACCGGGATATTTACAATAAATCTGAGTAATTTTAGGGAAAGATCCTATTTGAAGATCTATAATGTTCTGGGAGAAAATATTTATTCTTCCGGATTAAATACTTCTAATACTGAAGTGGATTTAAGTAATAATTCTTCAGGAATATACCTATATAGGATAACGACTGAAACAGGCAATTTGATTGGTGAAGGAAAAGTAATAATTCAGAAATAAATCTGAAATTATTTCAGTTGTTATTGCGTATTCAAAATCTTGAACAATTCCGTCAGTTTAGGAGTGAGGATAATATCGGTCCTTCTGTTCTTTTGCCTTGCTTCTTTTGTCTTTGCAGGGTCTACAGGGTCGTATTCACTAACTCCGGAAGCCATCAGGCGGGATGGGTCAATTTTGGCATCTTGCAACAATATTTTTACAATGGAGGTGGCACGCATTACACTTAAATCCCAGTTATCCTTAATATCTCCTTTGCCATTCATAATCACATCATCCGTATGGCCTTCTACCATTACATTAATATCGGAGTTTGATTCCAATGCTTGTGCCAACTTATTCAGGGCATCAATCCCCTCAGGCTGAACCTTGGTGCTTCCGCTGGGGAATAGCAAGGATTCTTCTAATGAAACATACACCTTTCCATTTTTCTCATAAACAGAAATTCCCTTGTCTGCAAAGCCCAGCAAGGCATCGGTAATTCTCTTCTTAAGGGAATCTACAGCGGCATCCTTGCTCTTCAAAATATGTTCCAATTGGCTCACGCGCGCTTCGCGCTCCTGTAATCTTGTATTCAGCGAATCTAAATGTAATTTTTCTTTGTTAAGTTTTTCCTGAAGGGTGTTTAGTTGGTCTTCCTTCTCCAGTAACTCTGCCTGGGTAAGTTGCAACTGCCCCGATATTTTCTTGCTGTTCGATTCATTTCCGGTTATCAGCTGGTTGTATTTTGCCAGTAATTCTTCGTTAACATCATTCAGCTTATCATATTTGGAAACTGTTTCACGGCATTTTTCACCACACATGGAAGTGTCCTGCTGCAACGTATTGAGTTCGTTTTGCAACAAGTCTACTTTGGCTTTTAATTCGGTCCTGTTAGTTTCACAGGCATCATCAGCCATTTTAATAGAGTCCAGCCTTGCCTGGCAAGCCTTGCGTTTGTTTTGTTCCTCGGTAAGTTTGTTGGCAGGTACACAGGAATAGAAGCCAATAATAATTGTTGCCAACCCGGCTGCGATAAAGGTAGTTTTCATTTTAAAAATATTCAACGATAGGTAAATTCCGTCCTTAGGCAAAATTGTTTTGAATATTTAATTATTGTTTCGCCTTTGTAGAATCCGTTGCCTTCTTTGCACTGTCAGCTTTCTTTGCAGCATCAATCGAATCTTGCTTCATCATGGCTTTTGAGGCATTCATAAGCGAATCCATGTGTGCCATTGCTGCTAATGAATCGGCTTTTTGTTTGGCGGCCTTATCAGCAGAACCTGTGCAGGAAATTAAAAAAAGGCAAGGGATAATGATCAAAAGTAATCTGGTTTTCATTTTGCATTTGTTTTATACTACAAAAGTACCAACAACAAAGGCGTTAGAAATAGCTTGTTTAAAAACTTATTAACAGTGGAATGAGATTAAAAGTACCCTCTATTTATTGAGATTGCTTCGTTCCTTGCAATGACGTATTATCGCACTGTAAGCCATTTGAAGAAGTTAACGTCATTGCAAGGAACGAAGCAATCTCTGTTGTTGTCAATGCTATTATGGAGAATTAATCAGTCAAGTAATCTGAGTGCTTCATTCTCTTTCAAGCGCATCTTTTTTTTATCGGCTGGCTTTTTGTCTTTATATCCACATAAGTGCAGTACACCGTGGATAATAGTGCGCATCAATTCCATTTGAAATGGCTGTTTGAAAGTAGTGGCATTTTCTTTTACACGGTCTATACTAATGAATATTTCGCCCTCTATTTTTTCTGTAGAGGAATAATCAAACGTAATAATGTCAGTATAGAAATCGTGCTTAAGAAACTGCTTGTTTATATTCAGCAAGTAGTCGTCAGAACAGAACAGATAGGAAATATTCCCTGAGGATTTATTCTCCTGTTTCAGGATTTGATTGATCCAGTTTTTAACTTTATTTTCTTTTTCGAGAGCGAATTTAAATCCCTCTTCAACCCGGAATGTTATTCCTGATGTTGGCACCGGAAAATTATTTCGACATGTTGTAGCTTATCGTAACACAACGCCCATCATCTGTAAAAGACACTTCATCGGCAAGTGCTTTCATAAGGAAAATACCTCGTCCGCTTGGTTTTTCAAGGTTCTCCGGATCGGTAGGGTCGGGTAGGTTGTTAAAGTCAAAACCCGGGCCTTCGTCCCTGATTGAAAATACAATAGTTTGCGGTGTAGTTTCAAAACCAACATGTATTTTTTTATTAGGGTCAGATCTATTCCCATGGTATATTGCATTGTTCACTGCTTCCGTAACACCAACAAGAATATTACCATAATGGTCCTCGTTCACGGTGTAAGTTGAACAAATAGTTTCAATCAGCTTTTCAATAATATGGAGCGCTTCCACACTTGAAGGAAGTTCCAATTGTTGTTGGTTGGCCGAAGTTGTAGTTTGGGCACTGGATGCCTTCTCGGAGCTGTTTTTCATTCCTGGAAAGAGTTAAAATATTGATTTACTTTATCGCGATAAAAAGAGTTCAGGTCGGGTGGAACAGTCTTTAATAATTCGTCTTGTTTTGTTCTTTGGGTATTATACTCTAAAAAGGGATTTGGGTTACCGAAAAATTGTTTTTTGGCTGTGTGCGATTCAAATTCCGGGCTCTGATCCTTGGTTTGTTTAGCTTTTTCAAATTCCAGCAAATGCTTAATGATTTGCTGCTGCCGTGCAAGGGTAGCTTCCGTTATTTGCTGGTTAACTATATCTTCTTCGTTTTTGCTCATTTCTTGTGCAATATTACCTAAATCTCCGGAACCTTGTTTATTATCGTTCATTTCATTTTCGGCCTGCTGCATCTGTTCTCTTATATATTCCTGTTCTGCAGCCATTTTAGCCA
>DATHNG010000015.1:0-19071 GCA_035486275.1 Bacteroidia bacterium | reverse complement strand
AATTAAGTCTTCAGTAACAGGAGTGATGGCCTCAATTGAAATTTATAATGTGTTAGGAGAAAAAGTCTATTTCAATCAAATGAAAAGTGTTAATTCCCAATTTGAAATTGACATTAGTAACGAGCCTGCGGGTATGTATTTTTACCGATTAATGACAAGAGATGGGCACGTACAAGGAACAGGAAAATTAATTATTGAGTAATGAGATCATTTGTGAAAACATCAATTATATTTTTTCTGTTGTTTGCTATAAATACATTGAGTGCACAATATATTATAGCAGGGCATCATGGGGTAAATGATTATTACACCAAAATAGATACCAATTTCTTTTCGACCGAAGGATCAATGTTTGCCAACAAGTTGATAGATATAAATGGTGACAGTATTCCCGATGTGAATTTTTACTCTTATTTTGAAGTAAGTGTTAGTTATGGTCAAATTTATTGCGAAATAGATTCAAGAAATAGTAGCCAAATTGCAAGTGGTATTGGGGTGCCTTGCTTGGGGGGGTATATGGCATACAATTTTGTTGCCGGCGATACCATTAGTAAAAGTGGAACGTGGAACGTCAGTAATAAAATATTGAGTGAGTATGTATACCAAGTGAACTCAAGTTGTAGCAAAACTTTCTACCATACAGATACAGCCTATGTAGGTATCAGAGTATTTTCAGGCAATGATACCTTGTACGGATGGATAGGATTAACCCAAGTATCTAGTAGTGGGTGCTATATCATTGATTGTGCCTGTAATAAGGTACCAACTGTAGTAAAAGATTCTACTAATAATATTTCTAACGTTTTATACCCTAATCCATCAAATGGAATTTTTACGTTGCAAACGCAAAGTGTAAGCGGGGAAAATGAAATAAGCGTTTATAATGTACTTGGCGAAAGAATATATTGTTATCAATTCCTGAATTCAACAGGGGCGGCTTCAAGTAATATGCAATTTGTAATTGATTTAAGTGATAAGTCTGCAGGTACTTATTTCTATAGGCTAACTGCTGAAGACGGGCATCTAGAAAAAGCAGGTAAGTTGATCATTAAATAGTAAAAACAAAATGGATAAGAAGAACAACCTTACGGGGTTTAATCTTCTCATCCACTTTAATTAAAACCTTAAATTATTTTTTACCTTTTCCTTGAGGTGGCTCATGTTCGTCATCACCAACATGTTCTTCATGCAATTCATCTTCTTCTGAATCTGAATCTTCTTTACCGGTAGGAGTTTTGTATTCGTGCTGATGCTCCTTGTCATCATATTCTTTTTTGCTTACAGAACCCTGGGTTTTGTCTTGGGTTTCTTCATCCTCCATATCATCATCTTCTTCTCCTGTAGATGCCTTTTTTGTCAGGTTTTTATTCCCACCGGTTTTCATCTTATTATCAGAATCTTCTCTTTTCCTGTCGTTTTGTTTCTGATCTTGCTGAAATCCCTGACCCTTTTTATTTCCTTGCTTAGGATCCTGGTCTTGTTGACGATTACCATTATTTTGTTTGGAGTTTTGGCTATTGCCTTGTTGATTTCCAGTACTCTTAGTATTCTGGGAATCGGTTTTTTGATTCGGGTTCATTTTGTTTTGTTTTAAAAATTATTAATTCTCTATCTTTCGAAAACAAACTTACGCCGCTATATGCCCGAATGTTTTTTAATTCGATGAACATAATCTTTTTGACTGCTGAAAAAGAAAAATTATTGGTACAACGTAACTAAGATACATGCACACTAATTAAATGGAACTGGCGCTCTTGAAAAATGGGTAAAAGAATAATTTAGGCCTTTATTTCAGGGTTTTTATAGCTGCACTCCGCTTACTGCAATTACCTTCCAATTGTTGTTGAACAATTTCCAAACCCGCAGGTAACGAAACTTCCTGCTTATTACCTGGTCATTATATTTCCCTTGCATTTCGAGTACTACAGAAACTACAGCAGTGTCATCCAGTATATTTATTACCTGTTCACTTGCAGTGATTGAACTCATTGCTGTTTGCCCTGAACGGTAATTATCTAATACCATTTTTTTAGTGCAAAGCACTCCGTTAGGAATAACAAAAAATGCACTTTCGTGTATCAGTTCATCAAGCACTTCAATAGAACAGGTTTCAAATGCTTTCAGCAGTCTTTTTTCGTTGGCCTGGATTGTGGATGTTGGGTTTGTCATTGGTTGACGAAATTTTCTAAAGCCAAATATAGGCACTTTGTTTTTGCGGCAGAAGGGGTATATTGGGAATACATTAAACCCACTATTATTATTTTTTCTTTATATCTATCATAGGTGATTCCTCTTTAATATCCGAAATAATTAACGAAGATGTTTTACCAACAAGAGTAAGAGTCTTGCTCCATATATTCTTACGTATATTTATAATAGTATCTTCATCACTAGTTATTCTTTTTCCTGATCCTTCAAGTTCGTATTTTTTATCTAACAATATTTGAAAATATGCAACGGAACCATACACAGCCTCCCAATCATTCATTAAGCTATCATGTTCCACCAAATAGGAGTTAGAAAATTGACTTTCCAATTCATTTTTTAAGGAATTAATTAGATTATATTCTTGGACAGAATCTATAGTTGGAAGACCAACTCCCATTGGTTGATATATGATTCTACTAATATGGATAAGAGAGACATTTAATCTTTGTCTTTCACTTCTTCTTGTGTTTTTTAGCAAGGAATCTAATCCTTTGATTTCAACTTGTTGATGCGAAATTATTATTGAAGTCCAGATAGATGCAATACCTAATACCAAACTCACAACCCCTAAACCTATAGTGATTTTATCGGTAAGTTTTAATTTGGATTCTTTTGTATTCATTACTCAAATATACCTACAAAATCTGACTATTACTTATTGACAAGGCTTTCAGCCCTTCAAGGTAAGAATATTAGCTAAGTCAAGCCCTTGCTGTATAGGCAGATTGTTTTGATTCTGATGTTTGAACTCATTAGTTAAAAGAGTTTATTGTCATAAATTGGTGTATTATATTGCAAACTTCCCTTTATTTCGATTCGAGGTAAAATATAATAATCGAGGTACAACGAAGGTGTAAAATCGTACATAAAAACGAAATAACAACAAAATACCATTTCGTAAAAATAAGCCCTTATAAACCTTGTATTAAAGTTTTTTTGTGGTTTATTACGTGTTTGTTATTTGATTGTTTTGCATCTTTTACTTCCCAATACAAAACCTGCCGAAAATATTCCCCAGCAGATCATCGGTTGTAACCTCACCGGTAATCTCACCCAGGTGGGTAAGTGCACTCCGAATATCTGATGCTACCAGCTCACCCGATAGCTTGGTTTCAATTCCTTTTTTTGCATTACTGAGGTTTTGCATGGTGCTTTGTAATGCTTCGTAGTGGCGGGCATTGGTCAGCACAATATCGTGCTGCATATCGGCGCCCTGCAAAGCAACGCTGCATAATTGCTTTTTCAGTTCTTCAACCCCTTGTCCGTTCTTGGCTGAAATAAAAAGCAGGCTACCAATTCCCTCAAACTTAACCTCAGCCTTAATCTTACCCTCAACCTTATCAACCTTATTTGCCACCGGCAGAACAGCTATGTTATCTTCGCTGCCAAGTTTTTTAATATCAGCCAATACATCGGCAGTGCTCATTTCATCAGCATCGAACAAATACACCACAATAGATGCCTGCTTTATTTTCTGCATGGTTCTGGCCACACCTTCACGCTCTATTATATCTGCCGCATGGCGTATTCCTGCTGTATCGGTCAGGCGGAAAGCAATACCTTCAATGGTTATTATTTCTTCAATAGTATCACGTGTGGTGCCGGGTATATCACTTACAATGGCACGTTCTTCATTCAGTAATGCATTCAGTAAGGTCGATTTTCCTGCATTGGGCCTGCCTGCAATAACGGTTGCTACGCCATTTTTCAGCACATTGCCTAAGCGGAATGATTCGGAGAGCTTTTCTATCTTACTTATCATTTCGGTAAGCAGGTTTACTAATTGTGCACGATTTGCAAACTCTACATCTTCCTCACTAAAATCAAGTTCAAGTTCAACTAACGATGCAAAGTCCATAAGCTTCTGTCTTAGTTCTTTCAATTCATTCGAAAAACCGCCACGCATCTGGTTCATGGCTATGTGGTGTGCCGCTTGTGATTCCGATGCAATAAGGTCGCTCACCGCTTCAGCCTGCGACAGGTCAAAACGTCCGTTAAGGAATGCCCGCATGGTAAACTCACCCGGCCTGGCAGGGCGTGCACCCTGTTTTATAAGTAATTGCAATACCTTTTGTATTATATAAGGCGAGCCATGGCACGATATTTCTACCACATCCTGGCAGGTGTACGACTTGGGCGCTTTAAATAAACCAACCACAGCTTCATCAACCACTTCTTTGCCATCCATAACAACACCAAAGTGCAGAGTATGGCTGGCAGCTTCCTTTAATTTAAGTGCAGGAAACAATTTTTCACATATAGTAACAGACTGCGGCCCCGATAGGCGTATTACGCCAATGGCACCCACACCCGATGGGGTTGATAGAGCAACAATGGTATCGTCTGTTACAATGTTCTTCATTTTCTTACAGTCAAAGCCCCTTTAGCGGTTTGGGGCGGATGCAAAGGTAGGTTTAATCAATTAAAAATTAGGAACTGTTTAAAATTTCGTGTTTTTATTTAAGACGCATGTGCCCTGAATTGCAGGATTCCTCACTGCGTTCGGAATGACAATCATAGTAGGAGGGCTTTGGAGGGAAGGGTGCGGGCTTCGCCCGCACCCTTCCCTCCTGTTGATTCCGTCAAAATATCTGTCATTCCGAACGCGGTGAGGAATCTCATCCACTTGGGCAAATGAAATTTGTGTTAATTCTACGGGCAATTACCCTCTCCCTCGTGGGAGAGGGTAGGGTGAGGGTGGCTCCAACAAAGGTGGCAATATTTGTTTGCCAAATTTTTCTAAATTTGCTCGCAGATAATCCAATATATACCTATGAGCGTTTTAGTAAATAAAAAATCGAAAGTAATAGTGCAGGGCTTTACAGGTACTGAAGGTACCTTTCACGCACAACAAATGATAGAGTATGGTACCAATGTAGTAGGTGGTGTAACACCCAGTAAAGGCGGAACCAAACACTTAGACAAGCCTGTGTTCAATACAGTTGCCGATGCTGTAAAGCAAGCGGGTGCCGATGTATCTATCATTTTTGTACCGCCTGCATTTGCTGCCGATGCTATTATGGAAGCCGCTGAAGCCGGTATTAAGCTGGTGGTATGTATTACCGAAGGCATTCCGGTAAAGGATATGGTTGCAGTGAAAGCATATTTAAGTGATAAAAATACACGTTTAGTAGGCCCTAACTGCCCTGGTGTTATTACTCCGGGTGAGGCTAAGGTGGGCATTATGCCGGGCTTTATACATAACCCGGGCACTATAGGCATTGTTTCACGTTCCGGCACATTAACATACGAAGCTGTTGACCAGGTTACCAAAGCGGGCCTTGGCCAGTCGACCTGTATTGGTATTGGTGGCGATCCTATTATTGGCACCACTACTAAAGATGCAGTTGAGTTGTTAATGAAAGATCCGGGTACGGAAGGAATTATAATGATAGGTGAAATTGGCGGAACTATGGAAGCCGATGCAGCTAACTGGATAAAGGCAAATGGTACCAAACCTGTTGTAGGCTTTATTGCCGGTCAAACAGCTCCTGCAGGCCGTACTATGGGTCACGCAGGTGCTATTGTAGGCGGTGCTGAAGATACGGCTGCTGCTAAAATGAAAATTATGCGCGACTGTGGTATTACTGTTGTTGATTCACCTGCGGTAATTGGCAAAACGATTGCAGCATTGGTAAAGGCAAAGGTAAAAGCTGTATAAGCTCAGCGGAGCCGCAGTAAAATAAAATTGCTCAACACACGTTTATTGAGAAACTATAAACACATGCGGCTTAGGTACTTTACGTTATTCATTCTTTTTGTTTCTTCTGCTACCGGTGTATTTGCACAAATTGGTGGTACAAGCACATACGATTTCCTTGAACTACCTGTTTCAGCAAGGGCTGCGGCATTGGGCGGTAATTTTGTAAGTGTGCGCGATGGCGACCTTAGCCTTGCAGCAACAAACCCTGCTTTTCTCGACAGTACACTTAATAACCATGCCATTGTAGGGTACATACCTTTCTTCGATGGAATTGATTACGATTATTTTTCCATATCGCATACCATTAAAGGCTTTGGTTTTTTAGGGCAAAGTGGAACATTTGATGCAGGTGTAAAATACATTAACTACGGAACATTTACCCAGGCTGATTTTGCCGGCAATATAACAGGACAGTTTACAGCCGCTGAATATATGTATAACGTTGGCTACGGCCAGCCAATAAAAGATTCTACAATTGACGTAGGTGCTAACCTGAAGGTTATAAACTCTCACGAGGCGCAATATACTTCGTGGGGTATGGCGCTTGACCTGGCTGGTTCTTACATCAGCCCAAACAGGCGGTTCTTTTTAGGCATGGTAGTGCAAAACGTAGGTACCCAGTTTAAAGAATATACAGCGGGCGATGCAGAACCATTACCATTTAATGTGCAGTTGGGTTTTTCAATAAAATTAGCACATGCTCCGTTTCGCATTGGTGTTACAGCAGACCATCTGCAGGTATGGGACCTGACATATCTTGATCCGACCGACACACAAACCGTAAACCAGTTGACAGGGCAGGCGGTAACCCAAAGCTGGCTGGCTAGTTTTGCTGATAAAGCAATGCGCCACCTTACACCGAATCTTGAAGTGGTGCTGAGTAAAAATTTTATGCTTCGTTTTGCATATAATTACGAAATGCGTAAGGAACTTGAGTTGGAGGGACGCCAGGGCCTGGTAGGCTTTTCCGGCGGTTTTGGAATAAAGATATATAAGTTCCACTTAAATTATGCACTAACGAGTTATTACTTGGGTGCCGGAACCAGTACATTTTCTATGGGCCTGAACCTTGACGAATTTTATACCCGAAAAACCTGATGAAAGATATTATCATTGCAATAGACGGATATTCATCATGCGGAAAAAGTACCATTACCCGCGATCTTGCTAATGCATTGGGGTATGTGTATGTTGATACCGGTGCTATGTACAGGGCAGTAACGTTATATTGCCTCGAAAAAGGAATTATACAAGAGAGCCGTGCTGTAGATGCCGGGAAAGTGATACGTGAGCTACTCAACATTCACATTGATTTTAAGCATTCTATTGAAACAGGAAAAACAGAAACATACCTGAACGGAAAGAATGTGGAGAATGATATACGAAGCATGGCTGTAAATGAGCTGGTGAGCCCTGTAAGTGCTATACATGAAGTGCGTAAAGTGATGGTTTACCTGCAACGCAAAATGGGTGCTAATCCTGGTATTGTTATGGATGGACGTGATATTGGCACCACTGTTTTACCGCATGCTGACCTGAAAATATTTATGACAGCCGATATAAAAGTACGTACCCAACGCCGCATGCTTGAATTAAAGGAACGTGGCATAAAAGCTAAAGAACAGGAAGTAGAACGTAACTTACTTAAGCGCGACCAGGAAGATATGAATAGGGAGGAAAGCCCTTTGAAGCAGGCGCCTGATGCTGTTGTGCTTGATAATACTAACCTTACCCACGAGGAGCAACTTGCCAAAGTATTGCGCTGGGCCAAGGAAAAGATGATCGGGTAATTTCAATTAATTACGAATTAAAAATTACGAATTAGGGATTACTGGGAAAGCAATCTGTTTTAACTCAATACCCAATACTAAAATCTCATTACTGTGTATTTGGGGCGCCTTTTGCTCCCTGCTTGCTCCCGAGCACTCGGGACTAACCGTGCCCACTTTTTACCTATTTCATTAAATCCCTGACGTAAAATACGTTGCACAACATTTCCCTCTTCTTGCAGGAGAGGGTTAGGTCGTTACGCTCAAAAAAATTATCAATTAGCTTTAGTAACAGCCCTCATCGGGTGAATCTCATACCTGTTCAAGCCATTTGCCGGATCTTTAGCAATAAGCGCGTGTAATTGTTCTTCGCTATCAACTGCCACAACGGCTATACCGTATCCACCTTTAGGGTCCATTACCGGACCTAATACAATTACGGTTCCGTTTTGTACATGTGGTGCCCAATAAGCAACGTGTTGTTGCATTACGCCTCTTTCTTCAGCCGTCATGTCTATTGTAAATGAGGCTCTTGGCGGGTTTAACTTCAAAAAGAAATGCTTTTTCTCCATAACAAATATTGTGGGTTAATCAATTCGAAAATAGGAATTATTATCAATTGCATCATATCCTCTCCTTTCTTACTTTTGCAGGTCTGTAAGTATGGCTAATTCTTACATTTAAAATAAGCGAAATGCAGGTATTAAAATTCGGAGGAACATCGGTTGGTTCAGCAGAGCGTATGAAAGCGGTTGCAGAGCTTGTTAATTATCCCGGTAAAAAAATAGTCGTTTTGTCGGCTATGTCGGGCACAACCGATCATTTGGTAAAGATAACCCAGGCTCTGTTTAAGAAGGAGAACGATAACGCAATTAAACTGATAAAGGAATTAGAGCCCCGTTATCGTAAAACGGTGGACGAGCTATACGCATCAAAAGAGTTTAAGGACAAGGCCAACGAAATGGTTACGGAGCATTTCAATTTCCTGCTTTCATTTACCCAGGATATGTTCACCCCTAATGAAGAAAAAACGGTACTGGCAGAAGGGGAACTACTTTCCACTGCATTGGTTCAGTATTATATGGAGGAGCAAAAGATTCCATCGGTTCTGTTACCTGCACTTAACTTTATGCGTATTGATAAAGAAGGTGAGCCTGATCTTGTTTACATCGAAGAGCATATTAAGAAGGAATTAGCTAAGTATGCAAACTCAGAACTTTTCATAACGCAAGGGTATATATGTCGCAATCCATTTGGACAGGTTGACAACCTGAAACGGGGAGGAAGTGATTATACAGCATCACTTGTTGGCGCTGCTGTATATGCAAGCGAAATACAAATATGGACAGATATAGATGGTATGCATAATAACGACCCTCGTTATGTGCAGGGTACATACCCTATTGCTGAACTATCATTTGATGAGGCGGCGGAGTTAGCCTATTTCGGAGCTAAGATATTGCACCCGGCATGTATTCTTCCGGCACAAAAAAGAAAAGTGCCTGTTCGCTTGTTGAACACCATGGAGCCCAAAGCGAAGGGAACTATGATAAGCGATAACTCCCAGGGGCATGATATTAAAGCCGTTGCAGCGAAAGATAATATTACGGTTATCAAAATTAAGTCAGCGCGAATGTTAATGGCATACGGTTTTTTGCGCAGTGTGTTCGAAGTATTTGAACGATACAAAACACCTATCGATATGATTACCACATCGGAGGTGGCGGTATCACTCACGATTGATAACCTCGACCACCTGAAAGAAATAATTGAAGAGTTGGAGCATTATGCAACAGTTGATGTGGAAATGAACCAAACTATTGTGTGTATTGTAGGCGACTTTTTAGAAGAGAAACATGGCTACGCACTTAAAATATTTGATGCCCTGAAAGATATTCCATTACGTATGATATCGTACGGAGGAAGTAAGAATAACATATCTCTGCTGATAAGCGGAGAACATAAGAAAGCCGCCCTGGTTGCCTTAAATGAAGGAGTATTTAAAAAAGCAACCGTTAAAAATTAAACCTATGTTCTCTGCCGAACTGCTTAAAAAATTCAAAAACACTCCTACACCTTTTTACTACTACAACACCGACTTGCTGCAAAAAACCCTGGAACAGGCGAGCGCAGCTGCTAAGAAGTACGATATTGAAATGCATTATGCATTAAAGGCAAATGCAAATAAACGCATACTGAAACTTATTCAGAAGTATGGCACCGGTGCTGATTGCGTAAGTGTGAATGAAGTATTGCGGGCTATTGAGTGTGGTTTTTCTACAGATAAAATAGTGTTTGCAGGAGTAGGGAAGTCAGATGATGAGATACGTACTGCGCTGAAGAAGAACATTTTTTGTTTCAACTGCGAATCTATAGAAGAGATATCGATAATAAACGACATTGCAGGGCAGGAAAAGAAGCAAGCAAGCATAGCGTTGCGCATAAACCCCAATGTAAATGCACATACCCACCATTATATTACAACCGGGCTCGAAGAAAATAAGTTCGGTATAAATATGTGGGAACTGGAAAATGTGCTGAACACGTTGAAGAACTTTGCGAATGTTTCGCTCATAGGCCTGCACTTCCACATAGGTTCACAGATAACCGATATGAGTGTATATAAAACACTTTGCCTGCGTGTGAATGAAATACAACAATGGTTTGCCGACCGCAATGTGTTTGTGCCAAACCTAAACTTAGGTGGCGGTTTGGGCATTGACTATTACAACCCAGATAAAAATGCGATAGTAGATTTTGATAAATACTTCAGCATTTTCAGGCAGTTTTTGAAGTTGTATCCCGGCCAGAAGTTGCATACAGAACCGGGTCGGGCTTTGGTTGCGCAATGTGGCTCGCTTGTATCGAAGGTGCTATATGTAAAAAAAGGCATACGATCGAACTTTATAATATTAGATGCTGGTATGACGGAGTTGATAAGGCCAGCCTTATACCAGTCATATCACAAGATCGAGAACCTTACATCTCAAGCTAAGGAGACATTGAAATATGATGTAGTAGGCCCTATATGTGAATCGTCGGACTGTTTTGGAAAAGCAATTGACCTGCCCGAAACACAGCGCGGAGATATTATAGTACTGCGCTCTGCCGGTGCCTATGGCGAAAGCATGGCGCTCGATTACAATTTGCGCGACCGAGCCAGGAGTTATTTAAGCGAAGAACTGTAGAACAAGGTGAAGATAAAAGAGCAAATACCATATTGGCTTATTACAATAGGGACAATTATTGCTCTTATTCTGCCACGCCTTGCTAAGGATGGAATGTTTACCGATGGTGTACTGTATGCAGCGGTAGCGCATAACCTGGCAATAGGTAAGGGCACTATTTGGTTCCCGTATTTCGATAATTTCATGTTCCCCTTCTTTCACCAGCAACCACCGCTTACATTCATTATTCAATCGTACTTTTTTGAGAACTATGGCGATAGCATGTATGTGGAAAGAGTTTATTCGTTTGCCACAGCCTGTATATCTGCCGGACTTATAGCCTGGTTGTGGATGTTGATCAATAAGGATGATCCCGAGAATAAAAAAATGGCATGGTTACCTGTGTTAATGTGGATTATTATACCTGTTTGTTTTTGGGCCTACAGCAATAATATGGAAGAAAATACCATGGGCGTGTTTACTCTATTAGCTGTAGTGCTTATTTATAAAGGCTTAATGAGTGGTAACTGGTTTAAAGTGGCATATATAATAGTGGGTTCGGCTATAACTATGCTGGCATTTTTGTGTAAAGGTTTCCCGGGGCTTTTCCCAATCGTTATACCTGCCTTGTACTATATTATTATCAGGCCTGCGCACTATCCTGCTTTCAGGGCCATTGTGTTTTCACTGCTTGCTATTGCTGTTCCTTTTGTAATATTCAATATAATAATGGTACATAACTATATTAACCGGAGTCTTACATCGTACCTGAATGAAAGGGTTCTGAACAGCATACAGCATGTATCGAATGTGAATAGTCGCTTTTATCTTATTGGTAATCTTTTGTTTGTTCAGTTAATTGTCCCTGTTGCACTTACCGCAATAATATTGGCCTTATCGGGCAAGGCAGCGTTTCGTTTTAAAGAGCTGAACAACGAGTATAAAAAGAAAATTCTCTTATTCCTTTTAATAGGCGTATGCGCTTCATTCCCTTTAATAGTTACCAAAGAACAACGTAATTTTTACCTGGCAACATCACTGCCTTATTATGCTATTGCCCTGGCGCTGCTGACCTGCCGCCGCCTGAACGTGTTATTGCTTAAAATAAAACCCAACATAGTTAAAATAGTGCTGGCTGCATCGGCTTTGTATATTGTTATTGGGTTGTTGTATTCATATATGTCGATGGGTAAAATTGGCCGCGATAAAGAACAATTACACGATGTATATGCTTTTGGCAAGATCATTCATAACGATGCCGATGTGAAGGTGTACCGCGAAACCTGGCAGGACTGGGGCCTGCACAACTATTTTGTACGCTACTTCTGCATCAGCCTGGCCATGGACACAAGTAATAAGTACGATTACTTTCTGCTGGAAAAGAGCCTGAACAGACCACCACCACCCGTCTACAATAAATTAGTTGCGCAAGGCGAAAAGTACGACCTTTATAAAAAGGAATAATTAATTACCTGCTATAATTAGGCGCTTCGCTGGTAATAAATATGTCATGCGGATGGCTCTCGTTCATACCTGCATTGGTAATGCGAATGAAACGCGCCTTATGCAATTCCTTAATATTCTTGGCACCGCAATAACCCATACCTGCACGTAAGCCACCAACTATCTGGTAAATAACCTCAGCCATGCTACCCTTGTATGGTACACGGCCGGTTATGCCTTCCGGTACTAGTTTCTTAATATCATCTTCAGCATCCTGAAAGTACCTGTCCTTAGAGCCCTGTTGCATAGCTTCAAGTGAGCCCATACCGCGGTACGATTTAAATCTTCTGCCTTCGAATATGATGGTCTCACCGGGAGATTCTTCTACACCTGCAAACAATGAACCCGCCATTACGGTGCTTGCACCGGCTGCAATAGCCTTTACAATATCACCCGTGTAACGGATACCACCATCGGCAATAACCGGAATACCGCTTCCTTTCAGCGCTTTGGCAACATCGTAAACAGCAGTAAGCTGTGGCACACCAATACCTGCAATAATACGTGTAGTACAAATTGAACCCGGACCGATACCAACCTTTACCGCATCAGCGCCTGCTTTTGCAAGAGCCAAAGCCGCTTCGGCAGTAGCAATGTTACCGGCTATAATTTCCAGTTTAGGGAATTTCTTTCTCAATGCCCTTACTTCTTCCAGCACCCTTTTCGAATGGCCATGCGCCGTGTCAATAGTAATAGCATCAACACCCGCATTTACCAATGCGGTAGCACGCTCATACATATCGGGTGTTACACCAATAGCAGCAGCCACACGCAGGCGCCCGAATTCGTCTTTACAGGCAAATGGGTGCAGGTGAACCTTCTTAATATCTTTATAGGTAATAAGTCCTACAAGGCAGCCGGCGCCATCAACTACGGGCAGCTTTTCTATCTTGTATTTCTGTAATATCTGTTCAGCTTTGGCAAGGTCAGTATCTTTTTTGGCAGTAATAATATGGTCCTTGGTCATTACTTCCTTAATACTGCGGTTGCCGTTCTTTTCAAACCTAAGGTCGCGGTTGGTAACAATACCCACGAGCCTGTTCTTATCAGCTACCACAGGTATTCCGCCAATCTTGTTCTCCTTCATCAGGGCAAGGGCATCTTTTACCTTAGCGTCTTGCTTCAGGGTAACTGGGTCCTGTATCATACCACTTTCGTGGCGCTTTACACGCCTTACCTGCTCAGCCTGCTGGGCAATGGTCATATTTTTATGCAACACACCTATACCGCCTTCTCCGGCAATGGCAATGGCCATTTTGTACTCGGTTACTGTATCCATAGCGGCAGTAACAACAGGAGTGTTGACTTTTATGTTCTTTGTAAAATTGCTGGTGATGTCTGTTTCCCTTGGGAGAACATCTGAGTATGCAGGAAGCAGAAGTACGTCATCGTAGGTTAAGCCTTCTCCTGCAAATTTTTCTGTGTCTAGGTTCACGATTAAACTTTTGCAAATATAACGATTTTCAGGTAATTACACTTTTTATTAATATTTTAAGGTTCAGACTGAAATTAAGGTTGAGGAATGGAACGCAGATTCCTCAGATTTGTTAGGATTGAGACATGCTGAGTCTGCCGCCCCTCTCGTCCTCTCCCCAATGCGGGGAGAGCGTTACTTGTTGCTATTGTCATACTGAGTCCTTTTTGACGTTTCCCTCGCCTTTAGGAGAGGGTGCAGGGTGAGGTCGGGTATTTGGGGCTGCTTCTGCTTGCCTGTGTTTTACCTATTTCTCTGAATTTTCACCACAAAGACCCTAAGAACACAAAGGTTCACTAAGTAATACTGGTTTTAGATTCGTAATTATTAATTATTCTTAACGCGTTTATTTTTCATGTGAACTCATGAGCGCTTCGCGGTTCCTAATTCTTAATTAAAAAGTGGGGTTACACTTTTTCAATTTGTTACCCGTCAACATACTGATAATCAATAAACAAAGTTTGAAAAATTTCATCATTTTGTAACCCGTCCCATTTGACCTCATTCGCCGGTAATCGGACACGACCCTGCATAACTCTCCTTGAAATAGGAGAGTTAATTCCTGATACGATTTCTTTCCGAGTAATTATTTTTTTTCCATATCAAAAAATTAAGGGGTTAACTTGCCTCAGCAATACAAAGTTAATCTCGCTGTTCGGGAATTAAAAGAGCAATGTGTTCAAATTATCAACTACCCCAAAATTCTATTGTTATTTACAATGAAATACAATAGAAACTTTATGCTAATGCACTTGCCCTTCTCATTGTTCAAGGAGAGAGGAAGAGTATTATACTACGCCGCAATAACGGAAAGAACCATTTCTATTTTCGATAGTTGTTGTGCTGTAAATTCAGCGGTGTCTAATTCCAGGCGTATGTTCACCAATTGGTTTGATATATTGAACGGAGCATCATCCTCAGGATACAACGCCCCGCCTGGGGTACTATAATAACTTATCTGTCGCTCATCTACATGTATAATGGCCGATTTTGGAGCAATATTATTCAGCCCGCTTAGCTTTTCAAGGGTCAGGTAAAATAATTCTTCCCCTAACTTACATTGCTTTATTTCATTAGGCTTTATGGTAATATCTGCCTTTCCGGGTATTATTGTTGTACTTGGCATAGCGGGTGATTTTTTACGTTTAAAGGTAACTATTTCATTAGTAGAGGAAACCCCTTCCTGTTGCTCAGTTCGCCAATGATAAAAGGAGGATATGTTTGGCGCAGGAAGGGGTTTTTATTTAAAATATCATACACTGAATTAGTTAAACTGATTTGCAATTATGGTACAAGTTTAATAAGGCCTGGTATTATTAAATTGAAAAAATCGGTGAACACAGAAATTCTGTTGTTCAAAATGAATTGTTGCTCCTGGCCTTGTAAGATTGTGTGTGCTGAATAAAACGGAAATCAGTATATTCGCATTAGCTTAAGTAAACTTATGGTGAGGATGGAATAAGTCGCATTCCATCACTACAGGCTCACCAGGTAAAGATTTACAAAGGCTTATAAAAATCTTCAATCTGTAGAGTAATAAAATATTTTGAGTTTGAACGGGTTGTCCTGAAGGAAAGGATACTTGTTATAAATACGCATTAGAAGGCATTTAATTGTTGACCAGGGAATAACAATTTGAATCAGGTGGAATATATGAAGATAGCTACTCTTAAAAATCCGGCAGAATCGGCCCTCCAATTAAAACGCTTAAGTAAAGTATTTGCTGCGTTGGTAGCAATACTTAGCATATTGGTTTTGCTGGGCTGGTGTTTCGACATAGAATCTTTCAGGCGTCCGATACCTAAAATGGTTTCCATGAATCCATTGACTGCCGTGTGTTTTATTTTGTCGTCTTTCACTCTCTTTTTGTTAAGCCATTCAGATAGAACAATGGCAAAAAAGCGAGCGGGTTACTTTTTTGCCTCTATAGTATTTGCGGTTGGCTTATTGAAACTTTTCAGCCTTATTTTAGGATTTGATGCCCATATTGATACCTGGTTATTCAGTAACAAGTTGCAAAATGATCTGAATAATAATACAAAAAACACCATGGCGCCTAATACGGCCCTGGGTTTTGTATTAACAGGTGCGGCATTGCTTCTTAACGGCATCCGTACAAAACAGAATCGCATGCCTTCGCATTACCTGGCAATGCTTGTTGGTATATTGGGCATGCTATCTGTATTAGGATATTTGTACCGGGTAAAAGCATTTTATGGCTTTCTTACCTATATTCCAATGGCTGTGCATACAGGAGCAGGTTTTTTACTGATGGCGCTTGCCATTCTTTTTGCCCGGCCCAGAAGGGGCATAATGTCTGAGTTTACGCGTACCCAGGTTGGCGCCATAACGGCCAGGCGATTGGTTCCGGCGGCTATTTTAATTCCTGCACTATTGGGCTATATGGAGCTTTATGCAGAATGGAAAAATCTCGTCTCCAATGAGTTGGGTGTTACATTCATTGTGTTGGGCAACATAATTATTTTTCTTATTCTAATTTGGGTTAATATCCGTGAACTGAACAAGAATGATGATATGAGAAGGGAAGCGGAAGAAAAACTACAACAAAAGAATAAGGATATTCTTGATTCCATTACCTATGCCAAAAGATTACAGGATGCCATATTGCCGCCATTAAGCCTGATAAAAAAACACCTGCCTGATTCGTTCGTGCTTTATATGCCCAAGGAGATTGTTGCGGGCGATTTTTACTGGATGGAAAGGGTGGGAGATCATGTTCTTATTACTGCAGCCGATTGTACAGGACATGGTGTGCCCGGAGCGCTGGTAAGTGTAATATGCTCCAATGCATTAAATAGGGCGGTAAAGGAGTTTCATATAACGGAACCGGGTAAGATACTGGATAAAGTAAGAGAACTTGTACTCGAGACATTTGAGAAGAGTGAAAGCAATGTGCAGGACGGCATGGATATATCATTATGCTGTATCAATACTAAAACACACGAAACTCAATGGAGCGGCGCGTATAATTCTTTATTGTATGTTCAGAAGGGGGAAATGAAAGAATTACCTGCCAATAAACAACCAATTGGTAAGCAGGATAAGCCTGTACCATTTAATACACACAACCTCAAATTACAAAAAGGCGATATATTATATTTGTTTACTGACGGATATGCAGATCAGTTTGGAGGGCCAAAGGGTAAGAAATTTAAGTATAAACAAATGGGAGAGCTTTTATTGGCCAATGCAGCTAAACCTATTGAAGAGCAAAAAGACGTTCTTGAAAATACATTAAATGATTGGAAAGGTGACTTTGAGCAAGTGGATGACATATTGATCATTGGCTTACGTGTTCACTGATAGCCGGTAGATAATTCCAATAATAAACAAGGTTATATATACATATAAACAAACAAAAATGAATAAAGGAATTGATGGCATAAGAAGAACAAGAACATATTTGCTTGACTTTATAAAAGATTTAAGCGTTGAGCAATTGAATGAGATCCCGGGTAGACTTAATAATAATATTATTTGGAACCTGGGGCACACTTTAGTAACTCAGCAACGTCTCTGCTATGTACGTTCGGGGCAGAAAATGTTCATTGACGATACGTATGCTTCTTTATATAATCCGGGAACAAAGCCGCAAAAAACTGTTGAAGAAGTGGAAATAGGAAAAGTTAAACAACTGTTTTTGTCTTCCATTGACCAATTTGAAAAAGATTATATAAATAATTTATTTTCAAATTATGAAAGCTGGACAACTCAACGTTACGGTGAAATTAAAATAAGCAATATTGATGATGCAATAAGTTTTGTGCTTTATCACGAAGGGCTTCATGCAGGCTATATTATGACATTAAAAAACCTCGTGAAAAATTATTGATCAATTAGAGAGAAGCTCCCTAGTATAACAGCCCTAAGGCTATCGCAAAGTTGTATATTGTGAACAGAGGCAGGCAGGCGACCTCACCCTGAACTCTCCTCCTGCTAAGGAGAGAGAGTGGTTACGCAATTTTATCCGTATAAATCGTATTTGATCCGCGTCATCTGCGTTCTATTGCATTTTTGTATTAAGTTTATGCCAATGAAAACCTACCTGGTAAGCATAGTAAAAAATATAGTGGTATACACCCTGCTATGCCTGGGTGTGCTGTTAATGCTAAGGACCATTGCGCTCTATTTTTCCTTCAGCGACACAGTAGGGTTTTTAGCCCAAAAGCAAGCCTATATTCATATTAAAATATGGAAGATAGCCTTCTACACTCACGTGTTTTCGAGCAGCCTTACTTTAATGGCAGGTTTTACGCAGTTTTCGAATTACCTGTTGGTTAATCACAAAAAAGTGCATCGTTTTATCGGCCGCATGTATGCGTATAATATTTTCCTGGTCAACTTTCCGGCGGGCATGATAATGGCCATTTATGCCAATGGTTTTCTGCCATCTAAAATTGCCTTTTGTATATTAGATTGTCTGTGGTTTGCCTTTACCCTAAAAGCCGTTATAGAAGCAAGGAGAAAGAATATAAAAGCGCACAAGCAATATATGATACGCAGCTATGCGCTTACCTGCTCGGCCGTTACATTACGTACATGGAAACTGATACTGTCGGGCATTTTTGTAATTGACCCCATGACCTTGTATATGATAGATGCATGGATGGGTTTTGTGCCCAATTTGTTGTTTGCCGAGTGGCTTATACGAAAGAAAAGTCGTGCCCTGGTTACCGCCTGAAAATAGGGAGCTGGTTTAGCACAAATGATACTGCAAAAAATATTACTGCAAACGCAACTATAAACAGTACCACAGCAATTGCCATTGCATTTCTGTTCTCATTTTTCTTGAGCCTTAGGTAAACAGTCCTCGAAATTGCATAGGAGCAATAACCGATTAGTGCGAGACCTGCCAAAAGAATAAAAATAAGTACTCCCATAATTGCTGGTTCTGAAAGTAAAGCTAAGCAATTTTTGCAGTTATTAGTCGATAGTCATAAGTGGTCAGTGTATTTGCGTTAGGAACTATAAATAGGCAAAAGGTGGGCGCGGGTTAGTTCCGAGTGCTCAGGAGCAAGCAGGGAACCCAGCCCTTCACCCCTCCCAAGAAGGGAATTTACAGCAACACCCAAAGTATTTAACTTTGTACTATGAAAAAACTGGTGTTGATAGCGAGCCTGTATCTGTTTATGCAGCCCATGTATGCACAATCATCAGTATGTCGTTTGCTGAACAACATTCCGAAGTCGGTAAAAATTATAAAAGATTCGGCGCACAGGCTTTTTT
>DATHNG010000014.1:0-7509 GCA_035486275.1 Bacteroidia bacterium | reverse complement strand
ACAAACCAAATACCTATTCCTGTTGCAGCTATAATGTATGAGGGTGATTCTGCTTTATGATTAAAGGTTACAACCCATATCAGTATGGAAGCGAGATATAGTAACCTGAATTGTATATTTTGGTAAGATTTGAATGAAATGAGCGGGATCGCTAAGAATATGGCGCCAACGAGCTGTATATATATTTGCGGAGAGCTTAAGCCAAACCATGCCTTTGCAACTCCCATAATAGATAATTGCCAAACTTCAGTTGCGTCCAATTTCAGTATCGCTGCCCAATCATGATATATTTTAGAAAGCTCGGTTACGGAAACAACTAGAAGCGGTAGAAAAAAAAGTATGATGCTCCATAGTATAGTGTATCCTATAAACTTCAGCTTTTCAGGGTAGAATAGAAATATCATTAATGCCACTACACCGAATAGTTTTATATAGATAGAAAGCACGATACAAAGCGTTGCCAGTAATACATTTTTTTTCTCCATATTGGTAAAACCAAGTATGATAAGGCCGCACATGAGTATATTACTTTGGCTGTTCTGAACCGATAAAATAAGCTCGAGCAGACCAATAGCTATTATAATGGCTTTTTTTACATTGTCAAATGGGAGGGAGCGAATAGCAAAAAAGAAAACGATAACATTTAAAAGATTCCATACTATCATGCCAATTGATAAAGGTAGGGCTGCAATAGGGGCATATAGTAAAGCAAATGCAGGGCTGTATTTATAAATGTCTACCCATTGCCCCTCAAACTGGTTATGAAGGGCATACATATTTTGATTGTGCGTAAGATTGTAAAAGGAGAGCTTGAAAATAGCGGGGGTCCACATGTGTGAGAACCCTTGTCGAGATTGGGCAAATGAAACCAGGATTGTAAGAATTACAAGGAACCAGAAAAGGAACCTTAGGTCAGTAATAAATGCAATTACAGATTTCTTATTCACTTGTTGTTTACAACGCTCTATAAATACTTAACGCCTTCGGGTACGGTGTAGAATGTAGGATGGCGATATACCTTGTCATTAGCAGGGTCAAAAAATGGCCCAACTTCTTCCGGTGTTGAAGCAACTATGTATTGCGCAGGAACTACCCAGATACTTGTGCCTTCGTTACGGCGGGTATATACATCTCTGGCGTTGAGCAATGCAAGTTCTTTATCTGCTGCATGAACGCTGCCAACATGCTTGTATGGTTGTCCTGATTTCGATTGTAAAAACACCTCCCAAAGAGGTCCCTGGTTGTCTTTTTGTTCCATATAATTTATGCTGCTTTCTTACGTTTTTTATTCGCATATGCTGCGGCTGCTTCTCTTACCCATTTGCCATCCTCATGTGCCTTTATACGGGCATTCATACGCTCGCGGTTACATGGCCCATGCCCGCTTATCACGGCATGAAATTCGGTCCAGTCAATTTCACCAAAATCATAATGCTGGGTAGCAGCGTTCCACTTCAGTTTATCATCAGGTACAGTGATACCCAGGAAATCAGCTTGCGGAATAACCCTGTCAACAAAACGTTGGCGGAGCTCGTCATTGCTTTCTCGTTTCACTCTCCATTTGGCCATATCTGAGGTATGCGGTGAATCCTTATCGTTTGGCCCGAACATCATCATCGATGGCCACCACCAGCGGTTAAGTGCATCCTGTGCCATTGCTTTTTGTTCCGGAGTTCCGTTGCAAAGGGTAAGCATTATTTCAAATCCTTGTCTTTGGTGAAAACTTTCTTCGCGGCAGATCCTTATCATGGCACGCGCATAGGGGCCATAAGATGCCCTTTGCAACATTACCTGGTTAATGATAGCTGCTCCGTCTACCAGCCAGCCTACTGCGCCAATATCGGCCCAGGTAAGGGTAGGGTAGTTAAATATATTTGAGTATTTTGCTTTGCCGGTATGCAATTGCTCGATCATTTCATCGCGACTTATACCAAGGGTTTCAGCTGCTGAATAAAGGTATAAACCATGGCCCGCCTCATCTTGCACCTTAGCTAATAAAGCTGCTTTGCGGCGTAAATTAGGAGCACGGGTAATCCAGTTTCCTTCGGGTAACATACCTACGATCTCTGAATGAGCGTGTTGTGATATCTGGCGGATAAGGTTTTTGCGATACCTGTCCATCATCCAGTCCTTAGGCTCAATGTATTCGTTGGCATCTATTTTTTGCTGGAATTTTACTTCCAATTCTTCTGATGAAAGATTTGACATAATCGGTTCTTTTTCTGTCTTACAAATATAATTTTTTCGAATTAAGAAAGCGCAGAAACTCCTGATTTTTCCTAAATCAATTTTCTACCGTACAAAGTTAGGCTACAATTGGTTTTATATAAGTGATAAAAGTCCGGACTTATTAACCACTGAAAACTTTCCAGTTTCGTAAAGCTGTTTTTATTGATAAATACAATGAAATACAATGGCTCTGTTTATTTATTTTATGCCATATATTATTGATTATCAATATATTAGATGATTTGCCTCATTATTGACGATGAGAGTTTGCAGAAATAACAATAAATAACAATGGAAACCCTTGCGGAATGGGCGTTTTAATAAATTAAACTGAAACAGTAGAATGCTCACATTTCTATAACGCTAAAAATTCTAATTTTGGGGGCTTTTCATTTTAAATATATAGCTTGTGACGAAATTCCATAAACTCATAGTTTCAGAAGTAAGAACTGAAACACCCGAATGTGTATCTGTAGCATTTGATGTTCCTTCTGAACTCCAGAAAGACTATACCTACATACAAGGCCAACACCTGACTCTTAAGCTTACCGTTGATGGTAAGGAGGTAAGGCGTTCGTATTCAATTTGCAGCAGCCCATTGCTTAAAGAACCAATGCGCATTGCTGTAAAAAGAGTAAAGGGCGGTGTAGGTTCTAACTATGTGAATGAGAAGATCAAGAAAGGTGATGCCATTGAGATAATGACCCCAATGGGGAATTTCCATACCGATTTGAAAGATACTAATCGCAAGCATTATGTATTGTTTGCAGGTGGGAGTGGTATTACGCCTATGTTGTCTATTGTACGTACAACACTTATCGCAGAGCCGGGCAGTAAACTCACGTTGTTCTATGGTAATTATAATGAGCCATCTACCATATTTAAAAAGGAACTGGATGAATTAGTTGCGGCTAATAATGGCCGTTTTGTACTTTATTATATTTTCGATAAGCCACAGGGTTCACATCCTGCCGACCTGACGGGCATGATGAGCAAAGATGTAGTAAAAGTGTTGTTACAGAAATATGTTGAACGAAACCCTGTTATTGAATACTTTGTTTGTGGCCCTGGCCCTATGATGGATAATGTAAAAGAGGTGCTTGAAGGCAATAATGTAAATAAGAACTTTATACATATTGAATATTTTACTTCGTTCGTTGAAGAGGTTAAGAAAGATACTTCAGGCCCTAGTACAATAAGCGAAGTAACAGTTATAATGGACGGAAAGGAAACTACATTCCAGTTAGCATCTAAAGGCAGTGCCATTTTAGATGCAGCTATGGATGCAGGTGTTGATGCACCTTTCTCTTGCAAAGGAGCCGTATGTGCTACTTGCCGCGCCAAGCTGAAAGAAGGTAAAGTGGAAATGGACCTGAATTATGCTCTTACAGATGAGGAAGTGGCATCTGGTTACATACTTACCTGCCAATCGCACCCGGTTAGTTCTGTAGTTGTAGTAGATTATGATCAGGGTTGATATAATATTTAATTGAAACAAATGAAAAAGTTAGCATTTACACTCCTGGCCATTGCAATAGCTGTAATAGCCTGTGTTGACAATCCATCTTCAAGCAATAGTAACAGCTCTGCCCCGGCAGCTACAACCCCAGCAGCGCCGGTAGATAATTCTCCGTATGCAGCGGGTAAAGGTGTATATCAAAGAACATGTATCATATGTCATCAGCCAGATGGTACCGGCATGGAAGGCACATATCCTCCTTTGTCGAAATCAGATTATTTGCTTGCAAACAAATCGAGGGCTATCCTTCAGGTACTGAAAGGTTCATCAACTCCGCTCACTGTTAACGGTAAAAAATACACGGGAGTTATGCCTCCTCAAAGCAATTTGAAAGACGAAGAAGTTGCTGATGTATTGAATTACGTAACGCATAATTTTGATAATAATGCATATAGTGTTACCGTTGCCGATGTAAAAGCAGTAAAGGATTCAGTTGAGAATGCTGATAAGAACTCACCATACGCAGCCGGTAAATCAATTTATGAAGCTAAGTGCGCAAGTTGCCACCAGGCTGACGGTAGCGCTAACCGCACGGCATGTCCTCCGCTTGCAGGATCTGACTACTTGCTTTCAAATAAGAAGCGGGCCATTAAGCAAATTGTTAATGGTACTTCTGAAGAAATAACTGTTAAAGGCACAAAGTATAACGGTACTATGCCTGCTGAAACAATGAGCGACGAAGATGTTGCGGCTGTGTTGAGCTATATTACCCATGCATTTGGCAATAAAGGCTATACCGTTACGGCAGATGATGTAAAAGCTGCTAAGTAGTCTTTATATGAGCAACCACTTTGGTTGCAAAATACTCTTCGCTGAACCATTTACTTATAGGATAAATAGTAGCCTTTTTCTTCAGGTTATCTAATTCATCTTTAATGTCGGTGCCTTTAAGGTAAATAATGCCATTGGCAAGGCTATTCCTGCCCTTAGGCAAAATAAGATGACGAACTGTATTATAAAACATTTTTATATCGCTTACAGCTCTTCCGGTTACAAAATCAGTGTCTTCTTTCAGGCTTTCAGCACGTATATGTTCTCCTGCTGCGTTCTCTAATTTTAAGGCCTCAATAATACTTTGAACCACCATTATCTTTTTTCCGGTAGAGTCTACCAGTAAAAAAGCACTTTCGGGGAACATAATGGCAAGCGGAATGCCCGGGAATCCTCCTCCCGTCCCCACATCAATAATGCGTGTGCCTGGCTTGAATTGTATAAGTTTAGCTATAGCAAGTGAATGCAGAATATGATGAAGATAGAGATGCTCTATATCCTTACGTGATATAAGATTTATTTTGCTGTTCCAGTCACGGTAAAGGTCACCAAGCTGTGTAAACCGGTCCTTTTGTTTATCTGTTAACGGAAAATACTTTAGCAAAAGAGCTATGCTATCGTCTGCTTCTGCCATAAAGAACTATATCTTATCCTTTGAGTTTTTAAGAATGTGGAGCATTATCTCCTTTGCCCTGAATAATTGCCCTTTTACAGTGCCAATAGGCATGTCAAGGTGCTCGGCAATCTCTTCATATGACCATTCTTTAAAGTAGCGCAGCTCAACCAATACTTTGTAGCGGGGTTTAAGCTTACTTACAATATCGTGCATTATCTTTATTTTCTGCTTTTTAATGTACTTTTCTTCCGGGTCAAGGTATTGCGATTTTACCTCCATAGCCATTTCATCGCCTTCGTCATTCTCGTATGTCTTATCTATTGAAATAGGCTTTATTTTTTGCCTGCGCATGTGGTCGATGCAATTGTTGGTAGCAATTTTAAATAACCAGGTACTGAATGCGTAATCGGGGGTATAGTGCGATAAGCCTTTAAATGCTTTGCCAAATGCTTCCATGGTAAGGTCATCAGCATCGTCTTTGCTACGTACCATTTTAAGCATCATAAAGTAAATGGAATCATAATAACGCTTCATCAGTTCGGCATAAGCCTTCTGATCACCCTCTATGGCTTGTTTTACAAGCTCAAAGTCGTGGTAAGCCTTAGCTGATAAATGTTCTAGGTCTTCCATTTTGGTTCTTTAAACAGTATATTAGAAATTGCCACTCCCGGGTAGAACGCAAAAAGTAGCAATCCCTCTATAACAGGCGAATATAGTAATAAATCGCTTTCGCCCAGCTTTCTCATTGCTTTGCCATAAATAAGCGTTTGCAAGAGCAGCCTTACACTGAATAAAGCCACTGCTATGTTCCACCAGGGGGTGAATAGCAGTGCAACGAAACTTAACCAGAAGAAATACTGACTGAATGTTATAGCGCCCAAAACGAACAAAGTGGAACCTTTATAGTATCTGGCAGTAGAAACGTGCCTGCGTTTCTGGTTAACCCATTCTTTAAAGCTACCTTTTGGCTCAGATATGGTTATACAATCAGGGCAGGCAGCAATGCGCGTATTTAAACGGCTGGCCGCTTTGTTTATGAATAAGTCATCGTCGCCCGATGCTATGTGACTATATGGTGCAAATCCTTTTTGCTTAATGAATAATGATTTTTTATATGCCAGGTTTCTGCCTACACCCATATATGGCATACCGGCCAATGCCAGTGACATATATTGCAACCCTATTTGAAAAGTATCCATACGGATAAGTGAATTAACCAGGCCTCCTTTGCGGGCATAAGCCCCGTAACCTAACACAATCTCCGTATCAGTATCAAATGCACTGATAAGGTCTTTTAACCATCCTTTACCAGCAGGGCGACAATCAGCGTCGGTAAATACCAGGTACTCGTACTGGGCATTTTTTATGCCAATGGTTAGGGCCAGTTTTTTTCCATGTTTGAACTTGTTCCCTTCATTGATGATGAGGCTGCGCAGGTTAGGGTGTTTTTTCTGCATCTCGTCCAGTATCTCCTGTGTACCATCGTTCGAACAATCATTAACTACTATTACCTCAAAAGCAGGGTAATCCTGTTCCAATATGTAATGTAAATTATTTTCAAGGAATTTTTCCTCGTTTTTAGCACAAATAATAACCGAAACAGAAGGTAAGCCGATGCTTTTAGTTACGCTCTTTTTCTTCCTGAAAGCAAAGCCTGAGTTAACAAACAGCAGAAAAATGAGCTGAATCAGGAAGCAAATTCCGAACGAAATAAGAAGAATGTTTACAAGTGTTAAGGGCATTGTATTTTTTGTTTATGCAAAGCTACCTTGATTCACGAGCGGGAATCCTGCTAATTTTGGCACGATTTCAACAGTTTAATTAACATAATGTGTCATTCAAGCTAAGTCATAAAGATACTCAATCAGGTGCCCGTGCAGGCACTGTTCACACGCCTCACGGCGTTTTTGAAACACCGGTTTTCATGCCTGTTGGCACCATTGCTTCGGTGAAGGCCGTTAGCCAGCAAGATTTGGTGAACGACGTAAAAGCACAGATCATTTTAGGTAATACCTATCACTTGTACATACGCCCCGGTATGGATATTATGGAAAAGGCAGGTGGCTTACACAAGTTCATGCATTTCGATGGTCCTATACTTACTGATAGTGGAGGTTTTCAGGTGTATTCTCTTTCTCCCATACGTAAAATACGGGAGGAAGGCGTAGAGTTCACTTCTTACCTCGACGGTTCAAAGCATTTCTTTACGCCGGAGAGTGTATTGGATATTCAACGTATTATAGGCTCTGATATAATGATGCCGCTTGATGAATGTACTCCATATCCGGCCGATTATGATTATGTAAAAAAATCAATTGCACTGACACATAGATGGCTAAAACGCAGTGCTGACCATTACAGAAAAAGAAATGAT
>DATHNG010000013.1:0-15941 GCA_035486275.1 Bacteroidia bacterium | reverse complement strand
AGAAGAAAGAATAAAGCGTGTAGTAAACCGCGACGGGCTTACAGAAACATTGGTAAGAGAACGGATAAAGAACCAGATAACCGAGGAAGAACGCAGAAAACGGGCCGATTTTATAATAGAAAATGACGGCGGGCAATTGCTCATTCCACAGGCCCTTGCAATATTCAAAACATTATCGGCCGGCAAGTTTACCAAAAAGAGCTAATTTCAGGCACTATTAATACCGTAGCCCTATGAAAATAGCCTTGCTTACAGATGGTATTTTCCCTTATGCAATAGGCGGAATGCAAAAGCATTCATACCATCTTGCAAAGCAGTTGGCAAGGCAAAACCACACGGTGTACCTCTTCCACTGCAACGAAAGCACATACGATATTTCGAAACTTGAGTTCTTTACTGAGGAAGAGAAAAAGAACATCCGCTCATTTGTTATCCCATTTCCGCATAAAAACTATTTCCCTTTTCATTATATTTCTGAATCGAAGCTTTACTCGGAACATATTTACAAGGCATTGCTTCCGTTCATCCCCGAAATAGATTTCGTTATTGCTAAAGGATTCAGTGCATGGAGCCTGCTTGAAAACAAAAAAACTGATTACCCTCCTGTTGCGGTACATTTCCATGGCCTCGAAATGTTTCAGCATATCCCTACCTTGAAATCAAAGATAAGTGCCATGTTTCTGCGGATTGCAGTTAAGAAAAATCTCGATCGTACCGATTTTGCTATTTCATACGGAGGTAAAATAACGTATCTGCTAGCAGGCCTTGTTCCTAAAAACAAAATATGGGAAGTACCTTCAAGTATTGAGCCTTCATGGCTTATTGAAACCATTCAACCATCGCCAGGTAAAACCAGGTTTGTTTTTGTGGGAAGGTTTGAACGCCGCAAGGGAGTGCCGGAATTGAATGCTGCAATAAAACAGCTTTTGCCTGAAGGCAATTTCACCTTCGATTTTATTGGAGATATCCCCGAAGAACATAAAATTGATTCGCCTTTGCTGCATTATCATGGTAAACTGTCTTCTGAAAAAGCGGTAAAAGAAATATTGTCAAAAGCCGATGTATTGGTATCCCCTTCTTTTGCTGAAGGTATGCCCGTTACCATTATGGAGGCAATGGCACAGGGCTTAGCCATTATTGCAACCGATGTAGGCGCAGTATCTACCATGGTAAATGACGACAACGGGTGGCTTATATCCTCACCTGAGCCAACGGTTATTGCCGAGGCTATGGCAAATGCAATACAGCAGAAGGAAGAGCTACAGTCAAAAAAAGAAAGCTCACTGAAAAAAGTTAAGGACAATTTTTTACTGGAAGCCGCAACCAGTAAGCTGGTTAAACTAATGGAAGCCAATATTAAAAACAAAGCATAAAGGCAGCCGTGCTATGTCAGGTTATTGGCTTTGCATACGATTAATTAGCTATTTTCGCACTTATGAATAACACAAAAACCAATAGTTATTTGTTGCCCCGGCTGGTTGGTTTTACATTATAAAAAATAAAGAAATGAACATTGTAGTTACAGGCGTTGCAGGTTTTATAGGTTCTAACTTACTGGTAAAGCTTTTAGAAGCAGGCCATACAGTTACGGGCGTCGATAACCTGTCGTATGGGAATATTGATAACATTAAACCTTTTTTAAATCATAAGAGCTTTGAGTTCAAGCATGGCGATATAGCTAACCCGCTTATGCTGAAAGATATTAAGGCAGATGTTGTGGTTCATTTGGCTTCTCAGAAAATTCCACGGTATGACAATGCTCTTCGTACATTGGATGAGAACTATTTAATGCTCCGCAATGTTGTACAAAAATGCCTTCTCGATAAAGCTAAAATTGTTTTTGCTTCTACTTCAGATGTGTATGGTAAGAACATAAAGCCACCGTTCTCAGAAGAATCAGACCTGGTAATGGGCCCCACAACTATTAAGCGCTGGGCTTATGCATTATCGAAAATATATGGCGAACAATATATCATAGCCAACAATGCGCAGTATAATATGGATTATACTATTATGCGTTTCTTCGGTTCTTATGGTCCTAACCAGAACACTACATGGTGGGGCGGCCCTCAGTCGGTGTTTATACAAAACATTATTGAAGGCAAGCCAATTGAATTGCATGGTGACGGGCTTCAGACCCGCACATTTACCTATGTTGATGATACCGTTCAGGGCATTATGAAATGTATATTTCATGAAAATGCAAAGAATGATATATTCAACATTGCTAATGAACCGAAAGAAGAAGTTACCATTAAAGCATTGGCTGAACTGATATGCAATTTAATGCGCGACCGGTATAAGAGCCCTGAAGTAAAGTGTATCCCCTACTCTACATTCGGCAAATACGAGGATGTAGCCCGCAGAGTACCCGACATTACAAAAATTAAAGAAAAGCTTCAATATGTCCCTAAGTTCCCTCTTGAAGAAGGGCTTAAAAAGGCAATTGACTGGCAAATTAACAGGTCAAAATAGTTATCAGAAATAGTATTCTTATTTTTAAGATATGATTTACTTCTTAATTCCTGTTTTCAATGAAGCCGATAACATTCCCTTGCTCGCTGAAAGCGTAATTAATATATTGCCTTCAGAAGACAAGCATTATATATTTGTAGATGATTGTTCTACCGACAACACAATAGAGGTTATTAAAAAGTACTTTGCAGGTAAATTATTGCAGGTAATAACCAAAGAAATAAATGGCGGCCCAGGCGATTCTTTTAACAAAGGCTTTGAATGGATACTGCAAACATCTTCTTCAGATGCTGATATTGTAGTTACTATGGAAGGAGATAATACTTCTGACATAAAGATACTGCCAACCATGACCACTCTTTCAGGCTTGGGCTACGACCTTGTTCTGGCATCGGTTTATGCGCAGGGCGGTGGTTTTAATAAGACATCATTCTTCCGCAGGCTTATTTCAGTTGTAGCTAATACAGCCATCCGTTTTATTTTCGACTTAAAGGTTCTTACACTCAGTTCTTTTTACAGAGTATATTCTGTTGACCTGTTGAGGAAAATAAAAAAAGAACACCCTGTACTTATTCAGGAAAAAGGCTTTATATCAATGGTTGAGCTGCTTTTAAAAGCAATAAGGGCAGGTGCAAAAATAATTGAAGTGCCTATGTTACTGGATATGACAAAAAGGAAAGGTAAATCGAAAATGAAAACCTTTAAAACCACTTTTAGTTATCTTAAGTTCCTTATTAATGACCTAAGCAGAAAAAGATAAGGCAAAAATATGGTGCATATAACATTCAATAAACCCTATCTTACCGGTAAAGAGACAGAGTACATATACCTGGCTGTACAATCGCAAAAAATATCGGGCGATGGTGAGTATACTAAAAAGTGCCATGCTTTTTTTGAAAAAAAATATGGCTTCAAAAAAACACTCCTAACAACATCCTGCACCGATGCACTTGAAATGGCGGCAATACTTGCCAATATTCAGCCCGGCGATGAAGTAATTGTTCCTTCCTATACTTTTGTTTCTACGGTAAACGCTTTTATTTTAAGAGGCGCAAAAATTGTATTTGTTGATAGCCGGGCCGATAATCCGAATATTGATGAAACAAAAATAGAACCGGCTATAACACCTAAAACCAGAGCTATTGTGGCTGTTCATTATGCAGGCGTTGCCTGTGACATGGACCCTATTATTGCATTAGCAAAAAAGCACAATCTTATACTTATAGAAGATGCTGCCCAGGCAATTGATTCATACTACAAAGGCAAGCCGCTTGGTTCGCTTGGCCACATGGGTGCATTTTCGTTCCATGAAACCAAAAATGTTATTTCGGGCGAAGGCGGAATGCTTGTTATAAATGATCCGCAATACATTGAAAGGGCTGAAATAATAAGAGAAAAAGGTACGAACAGAAGCGCCTTTTTCAGAGGAGAGATTGACAAGTATGGCTGGGTAGATATTGGCTCATCCTTTCTGCCATCAGATATTATAGCGGCGTTTTTATATGCCCAGCTTGAGAACCTTGAAGATATTCAGAAAAAAAGAAAACATATATGGGACAGGTATAATAAGTCCCTTGCCGTATTAGCCGAAAAAAGAAACATTCAGTTGCCATTTATTCCTTCATACGCTACCAATAACGCCCATATGTATTATATGGTTTGCAATTCACTTGAAGAGCGTACACAACTTCTGGCACAACTGAAGTCAAAAGATATTCATGCTGTATTTCACTACCTTTCATTGCATAATAGCCCGTTTTATAAAGACAAGCATAATGGAACGCCTTTACCTAATTGTGACAGGTATGCCGATTGCCTGTTACGGCTGCCTTTTTACTACGAGCTCGATGACCAATTAATTGACCTGGTTACCGATGAAATAAAATCATTTTATAAGATCAATTAACTTTTTTTGATCTTTTAGCCATCTGTTCTTCTGTGACCAGAAATAGCTTATAAGCTGCGTAACCACAAACAATACCTATTACCAGGCCTCCTGCTATATCAGAAGGGTAATGAACCCCTAAGTATATTCTGCTGTAACACACTAAGGCCACGTAAAACGATAACAGAGCGGCTATATAGTTTTTGCGGAACATTAAGAATATAAAAAAGGAGAGTGCCATTGAATTAGCTGCATGCGATGATGCAAAGCCATATAAGGCGCCCGTGTAATTTTTCACATAATGTAACTGCGATTGCAGAACAAGGTTATGACTGGGTCTGTAACGCAATACAATATTCTTAACCAAGTGGCTCGATAGTTGGTCACTCAATGCAACTGCTAACACAGCATATACAATTGGTAACCAACTTGCTTTGCCATACTTGCGAATAATAAGAAAAGCCATTATTGCATATAGTGGCAGCCATGTAAATCTATCACTGGCATTCCACATAATAACATCCATAGTATCGCTATGCCTGCTGTTTATCCACAGCAGTATTGAATTATCTATGTTTTTTAAGCTTTCTATCAAGGAAATGAATAATGTAATTCGGGTACAAATATATAGGTAGGAATCCGTATTTTTGTAATTAAATAGCAATAGAGCAAAATGGCTGATGTAATTAAGTTGTTGCCCGACCATGTAATTAACCAGATAGCTGCCGGAGAAGTGATTCAACGGCCTGCTTCTGCTGTTAAAGAATTGCTCGAGAACTCTATTGATGCAGGCAGTACAAAGATCAGGCTGATCGTTAAAGAAGCAGGCAAGAGCCTTATACAGGTTATTGATAATGGTATTGGCATGAGTGAGACCGATGCCAGGCTTGCTTTTGAAAAACATGCCACTTCTAAAATTTCAACCGCTGAAGATATATTTACTATACACACCAAGGGATTCAGAGGTGAGGCATTGGCTTCTATAGCTGCGGTAGCATCGGTAGAACTTAAAACCCGAAAAAGAGATAATGATGTTGGCTGCCTGATAGATAACGAATATGGCAAGTTTTTAAGGCAGGAAGCCTGCCAGTGTGAGCCGGGCAGCTCCTTTACAATAAAGAACCTTTTCTTTAACATACCCGCACGTAAAAACTTTTTAAAGTCAGACCCGGTAGAATTACGTCATATAATTGATGAGCTTCAGCGTGTGGCCCTAGCCCACCCTGAAATTGAATTTTCTATGTATAATAATACAACACAGGTGTTTCATTTACCCTCAGGTACATTGAGGCAGCGTATTATTAACCTGTTTGGCAATAACTATGGCGAAAAAATAGCGCCAATCTCTGAAGAGACCACCATTCTTAAAATAAACGGCTTTATAGGTAAACCCGAATACGCAAAGAAAACAAGGGGTGAACAGTTCTTTTTTGTAAACAACCGCTTTATAAAGAACAATTATCTTAATCATGCTGTGCAGTCAGCTTATAACGAACTTATAGCGAAAGACAATGCGTATCCTTCGTACTTTATCTTTCTTGACCTTCCGCCAAATAAGATCGACGTAAATATTCACCCTACCAAAACCGAGATAAAGTTTGAGGATGAATCTGCTATATATGCCATTTTAAAGGCAACGATAAAGAAATCATTAGGGCAGCATAATATTATACCGCCAATGGATTTCGAACAGGAAATGTCCATTCAAATAATGCCTGTGAAATCAGGTGCGCCTTTGCGTGCACCACAAATAGATCTTACACCAGGCTATAACCCATTTGTAGAAGAAGAAAAGAAAAAGAATATAAAGCCCTATATTAAGCCACAGTCAGACACCAGGGGAATAGACCAAAGGGAGTTTGTTACAAATATTGCCCCTCCTGTATTGGAACATCATTTTGCCATAGAACAGCATAATGAAATTGAATGGACACAACAAATAGGCACTGCATTTATTGTTGCAGCAAAGCAAAAGAAGCTGCTTATTATTGACCAGCAATTGGCCTGGGAACGTATATTTTACGAGGAAGCTCTTACTTCTATTGAAAACAGAAAGAGTATTCCTTCACAAAAAGAGCTATTCCCACAAACCATACAATTTCCCGCTGCTGACTTTGTTTTATTAAGCGAATTAATGCCGGATATACGATTATTAGGATTTGATTTAAGTGATTTTGGTAAGCAGACTTTTATCGTGTATGGTATTCCTTCCGGCGTTGAATCAGGCTCGGTGCAAGGGTTACTGGAAGAGATACTGGAACATTTTAAACAAGGCCAAAGTAAAGAGCTGAAAAAGCCCCGAGCAGAAGTGCTTTCAAAAATATATGCACGCCGCATGGCCTGGAAAAATTGCAAGCTTTTAAAGAAAGAAGAAAGAGAAGAGTTACTAAATCGTTTGTTCAATTGTAAATCGCCTGCTACAGCGCCTGAAGGCAAAAGAATATTTATTGAGATGGAAGAGAACCAGTTGATGGCATTATTAAAAACAGATACAAGATAGTATGAATTATATACAAAGGCCAAACTTTAATAGTACCCCGGTTGTAAAAAACTTGCTCATTGCAAATATTGCAATGTTTGTAATAACGTACATTGTAAGGAGCACACAGGGCTATGACTTAGATAATATTCTGGGCCTGCATTATTTTACATCAGGCAATTTTAAACCGCATCAACTTATCACTTTCCTGTTTATGCACGGAAGTATTCTTCATATTGCGTTTAATATGTATGCATTGTGGATTTTCGGCAAAATACTTGAAAACCACTGGGGCTCAAAGCGACTGTTAACGTATTACATGATTTGCGGAATTGGCTCAGGAATAACACAAGAATTGGCCTGGTATTATTATATGCACCATGACCAGGCTCTACTTTCACTCCCGGCCGATCAATACCAGCTTATGATAGACAGTGTTAATGCAATAGGCGCTTCAGGTGCTATTTTCGGGCTTTTATTGGCATTCGGAATGATATTCCCGAATGTTCCGCTTTATATTATGTTTATCCCCGTACCTATTAAAGCAAAATACCTTGTAATTGGGTATGGCTTGTATGAACTTTTTGGTGGAATATCAAACCAGGCGGGCGATAACGTTGCACATTTTGCACATATCGGAGGCCTTATTTTTGGGTTTATACTAATAATGATTTGGAAACGAAACCGGACATTTCATTGATCTTTTTTTAATAATCAGTACGCAGCGTAAATAGAGATATATGTCACTTAGAGACGAAGCAAATAAATTGATTGGCAGAAATGCGGATAGCCTGACCAGGCTAATAATGGCCAATGTTATTGTATTTATTTTAGCCAATATTCTTCACGCTATACCTGCTACTGCAAATTGGGTCGATTACATTTCGTTGCCATCATCCTTCCAATTGCTGGCCAGGCAACCATGGTCATTATTTACATATATGTTCGTGCACATAAGCTTTATGCATATACTTTTTAATATGCTATGGCTTTATTGGATGGGTATAATATTTACTGATTTTTTAGGTAAAACCAGGCTTGTGTATACTTACATTTTAGGTGGGATAGCCGGTGGACTGCTTTACGTAATTGTATCTACCATATTCACCCCGGGTACCTTTGGTTTACTCATAGGCGCTTCAGCAGGCATTATGGCAGTAATAGTTGCTACTGCCATGCTGGTACCCGATTATGAACTTATGCTACTTTTCTTTGGCAGGGTTAAACTTAAATACCTGGCTATTGCAGCATTTATATTAACCACGATAATAGACCTTAATGAAAATACCGGCGGCAAAGTATCGCACATTGGCGGTGCCATTTATGGGGCTATTTTTATGTGGCAGTACAAAAAAGGACTTGATATCTCAGGGGGTTTTGGCAATTTTGTCAATAGCATAGGTAACTTCTTCACCCGAAAGAACAGAAAAGCAAGACCCTTAAAAACAAAAGGCAAAGTAGTTAACATGTATGATAAGCAAAAGCGAATCGACGAAATACTTGACAAGATCTCACGCTCCGGATACGATAGCCTGTCGAAAGACGAAAAAGACTTTTTGTTCAAGACCAGCAAAGAGAAGAAATAAGCATTTGATTCTTCAGAGCATATAAACTGCCAGGCGTAATTTTAATGACGCGTTAATTAACAGCAATCATTTTGGTTACAGATCTGCCGCCATTTTCAAGGACTTCCAGAAAATAAACACCTGCTGAAGGGGCTGTAAATGTAAATGAGTGCTCTCCTCCACTGAGTAACTCGTTATCAGCCAACAAAACAATTTTCTGCCCCATAGTATTATAAACCGATATAGTTACCTTCTGCTCTACAGGAAAGCTATAAGTAATATTTGAACTATTTGTAAAGGGATTTGGAAACACTTTTACAGTTGCTATAGCTTTATCAATAGTATTTATACCTACAGCACAATTTTTAATAGGGGTTAAGGTCTTGCCTGAAATTGTTTCATAATCTTTCGCGTATGATTGTAAATACATATTAGCAATGGTATCGTTATGTATTAAAATTATATTTTCATCGTTCTCATCATAGCCTGCTCCTGTCCAGTTCATTGAACCGGTAAGCACCGTAGGGTCCGAACACCAATCAGAAGGATCTACAACCATAAACTTATTGTGATAAATGTATTTACCGGTGTATTCTGTAAAGTTTGGCGTACCCGACATAGTAGTATAAGCTGTAGAGCCTGCACTATACTGATCAAATATGCAGGACGTATACACATTGGCTGAAACATCGCCGGTATAAGGTGTTGCGTATTGTGTTTGTGTAAAATCATACATAGCCAGGTACATGTCTGTGTTAGCTGAGTTTATGGTATTTATTACCTGTGTATTTGTACCATCTGAAGGGCTGAAATAAAGGTCGAATTTAGAACCCGCTATAGTAAAAGTATGAGTACCGGAATTTGGTTTATTGGTGCCGAATTTTGAAGAAGCAGAATTAGAGGCGCCACCATGTGTAGTATCACCCCACATAATATTAAATTCATTTGTAAATGCACGTGCCAATACCTTTGATTGAACAAATACAATATTATTATAATCATCATCGTCCATTTCCTGGCTCCAATCTTCAGAACCATCTGAAACAATGGCATTAAGTGAATCAAATTCATCTATCACTATAAACTTGTTATGCGATATGCCGTAACCTGTACCGGTAGGGCTTCCCAAAGTTGGTATTGAAGCGTTCAAAAGTTTCAGCCCCGAATTAGGGGAACTACCATCATATATCCACCGTACTTTTACTCCGCGCAGATAGGCATTATTTACAGCGGTTGCAATATGAGCCAATGTATCACCCGAACTTGCGGTATAATCATACTGAGCTATATCAACCGTGTATTTAGCCCTGTTTATATACGCTGCAATTGTATCCATAATTAAGTTATGCAGGTATGTTGCATTTACTCCCTGAGCAAAGCTATTATCTACAGGATGATTAAAGTATACTTTAACTTTATTCAGTATGTTTTGCTGCGCAAAACAATTAACGCTGTTTATCGATAATGTTAAGAAAACATTAATCGTAAGTAATTTTCTCATAAAACCTTCAGGGATTGTTTCTGTAAATCTAAAAATCCTTTATCACCGAAATGTTAAGCGATTATTAAGAAGCAAAAAAAGAGAATAAAAAAAACCTGAAGTATATTATACCTCAGGCTTTAATATCAATGCATTGTTAAACCTTATTCTTTTTCTAATTCAAAATTTTGTTCCATAGAATAGGTCCCTACTGATGATGAAGGGAGTTTTATATTCTGGGTTGAAGGCTTATATCCTTTGGCATCTGCCCTTACTTTATAACTGGCATTCCCCTTAAGTGTTATATAATATTTACCCTCGCCACTTGTTTGTAGTGTGATTTTTACCCCAGCGCTATCCGTTACTATAATTTTTGCGCCTTCAATTCCTTTTCCTTTTTGGGTAGAAACTGTACCTCTTAATATAGACAACCCTTTAGGTTTGTTGCTTGCACTGTCTGCAGCCAATAAAGGATATTGAGAAAGGTCTACCATATATATATCCCTTCCTCCCATTCCACCTTTTCTGTCGCTTGCAAAATAGCCTGTTTTTGCGTCAATTGAAATAGTAAAACTTTTATCGTTACTTACCGAATTAATAGGATAACCAAGGTTTACAGCTGTACCCCATTTACCGCTATCGCTCATGGTTGATTTAAAAATATCATATCCGCCCATTGAATTGTGGCCCTGAGAGCTGAAGAAAATTGTTTTACCATCAGGCGCAACACATGGTGAGCCATCGTCGTAAGGGGTATTAATTGTACCCCCCAGGTTAACCGGCTCGCTCCATTCTGATTTCCCCAGCTTATCTGATTTGTATATATCAGCCTGGCCAAAGCCACCTGGTTTTTCGCTCATAAAATATAACGTTCCCCCATCAGGTGAAAGAGTTGCTCCATCTTCATAATAACTTGTGTTTACCGGATGTCCTAAAGTCACCGGGCTGCCATATGCCCCGGAGTGTGTTTTTTTTGCAATAAAAATATCTCCGCCTGTTGCATCCTGACCATTATTTTTAAACATGAACAAGTATATACCGTCAGCAGAAACACCCGTTGCGGCATTTTGGGCATAGGGTTCATTAATATCGCCTTGCATCATATATGATAAACCCCATTTATTAGAAGTACTATCCCATTCTGAAGAATAAATATTATCAAATACTATAGGCGCTTCACCTTCTTTGGTTCTGCCCGAAGACATAGAAGGGCGGCTTGAAGTAAATATCATTGTTTTACCATCATTTGTAAGTATAGGAGTCTTATCATCGTACTCAGAATTTACTGCTATACCCATATTGGTTATGGTAACTTTAACAGGATGAGCCTCGAACTTAGCTGCGTTGTTACACTGGCCTATATAGTAATCTACTTCCGATTCTTTTAATTGTTTAGGGTCGTCGGAATATTTCTGTTTGTACATTTGTAATTCTTTCAATGCTTTATCAACAATATCAGTTTGCAAGTATGCCTGCCCCAGGTTCAGGTGCAATTCATCTCCTCCGTTCGGATCTATGTTTTCAGCCTTTTCAAGGTTCAAAACAGCATTATCAGCATCGTTAAGCGCCAGGTAGCATTGCCCCATGTGGAACAATATAGAAGCATCGTTAGGTTTAGCTATATTAGCTTGCTTGTATTCAGTTAAAGCCACATTATAGTCGCCTTTTAAATAATCCTGGTGCGCATTAAAAAGTTTAAGCTCAATACCTGTCTTATCCAGTATATTGGTGCTTCCCTTAGGTTGCTGATCTTGAGCAAAAGCCCCGAAAGACACTAATAACGCACATGTAACACCGTAGATAGTTTTTCTCATAGATATCTCCATTAATACACCAAATATAATACGATTTAAACGGTTAAAGCCGTCTTATAAAACGAAAATAGCAATTTTTTCTGTATTTAATATTATGGCCTTAAAAAAGACTGAATATTTAATATACCAACTCTGTTTTCTATTACTTATCCAATCCTTCAATAGTCCGCCTGATAATATCAGTAGCATCAAGAATTTGCTCTTTGTTAATTACCAAAGGAGGTGCAAAACGGATAATATGCTGGTGAGTAGGCTTAGCAAGTAGTCCATTATCGCGCAGGGCAAGACAAACATCCCATGCTTCTTTGCCATTCATTGGCTTAATAACAATAGCGTTCAACAGGCCTTTACCACGTATGATCTCCACTCTTTCCGATTTTATCTTTTTCAATTCAGCCCTGAAGAGTTCGCCCATAGCAGCAGCATTTTCAGAAAGCTTTTCATCGTGTACCACTTCCAGTGCAGCAATGGCAACACGTGCAGCAATTGGGTTACCACCAAAGGTAGAACCATGTTCACCGGGCTTAATACACAGCATGATCTCATCGTTTGTCAATACTGCTGATATAGGATATACTCCGCCCGATAATGCTTTACCTAATATCAATACATCTGGCTTAACGTTTTCATGATTTACGGCTAATAGCCTGCCGGTACGCGAAATGCCTGTTTGTACTTCATCAGCAATAAACAACACATTTGCTTTTTTGCAGAGTTCAGCAGCAGCAGCAAGGTATCCTGCATCAGGTACTACAACACCTGCTTCGCCTTGTATAGGTTCCACTAAAAAGCCCGCAACGTTCTTATCTTCCAATGCTTTACGCAGCGCTTCAATATTGTTGTATGGTATTAATTCAAAACCTGGGGTATACGGCCCGAATTCGTTACGTGCATCCGGGTCGCTGCTCATTGAGACAATGGTAGTTGTACGTCCGTGGAAGTTACCTTCACAAGCAATTATCTTTGCATTATTTCCAGTAATGCCTTTCTTTTGGTAAGCCCATTTACGGCAAAGCTTCAAGGCTGTTTCCACAGCTTCAGCTCCAGTATTCATGGGTAATACTTTATCAAAACCAAAATATTCGGTTATAAACTTTTCGTATTCACCCAGGGAATCATTAAAGAAAGCACGAGAGGTAAGTGTAAGCTTTTGAGCCTGTGTAACAAGTGCATTAACTATTTTAGGATGGCAATGACCCTGGTTAACTGCAGAATACGCCGAAAGGAAATCGAAGTATTGTTTGCCATCAACATCCCAAACATACACACCTTCTCCCCTTTCCAGTACAACCGGAAGCGGATGATAGTTATGCGCCCCGTACTTGTTCTCTAATTCAATAAGTTGCGCAGCTCTTTTTCCTGTACTTGTCATAGTTGCCATAGCGTTATTTGTTTTGGCCTTCGATCAGGGATCAAAGGCATAATATTGCGATTCCAGAGTTTACGTTACAAAGTTAGTAAATAAGGCGATATTTGCGCAATTTCAGAAAGATATGGCTAATAACACAATAGCAGAGAACGTAGAAGCGATAGACATAGCAGATTCCGGCAGGGCCGTTATACGCCACGCTGGCAGGGTAATATTTGTAAAAGGACTTGTACCCGGCGATATTGCAGATATAGAAATATACAAGAGTAAACGGAACCATGCGGAAGGAAAGTTACTGACCATAAAGACCCCTTCACCTAACAGGGTTAAGCCCGTTTGTATACATTTTGGTAGCTGTGGTGGTTGCAGCTGGCAAAACCTCGATTACGGAACGCAACTGGCCTTGAAACAAAAACAGGTTGAGGAAACCATACGACGTATTGGTGGTGTTACTGTTGAACAAACCCTGCCGATTTTAGGTGCCGGTAATATTTATAAATACCGTAACAAGTTGGAGTTTACATTCTCCAACAAACGCTGGTTACCTTATGAGGAAATGAATGAAGCCAATTTTAATCAGCCGGGGCTTGGCTTTCATGTACCGCGTTTATTCGATAAAGTAATAGATATTAAAGAATGTCACCTGCAACCCGACCCTTCAAACAGCATACGGTTAGCAGTAAAAGAATTTGCTATAAAAGAGAACATGCCGTTTTTCGATATAAGGCCGAAGGAAGGTTTTTTACGTAACCTGATGATACGCGATACCACAACCGGAGAGCTTATGGTAGTGTTTGTGTTTGTGAAAGAAGATAAAGAAATGCGGGAGAAAATAATGAACCATATTTCAGAAATGTTCCCGCAGATCACTTCGCTATTATACATCATCAATCCTAAAATGAATGACACGTTTAACGACCTCCCTGCTGAACTATACAAAGGCCTGCCATATATAACAGAAGTGTTAAAGCGCAGAAATGGCGCTGAATTGAAATTCCGTATATCGCCGCAATCGTTCTTCCAGACCAATACGGCTCAGGCAAATGCCCTTTATGCTAAAGTGAGTGAATTTGCGGGCCTGAAAGGCGACGAAATAGTATTTGATTTATATACCGGTTGCGGAACCATTGCCAGTTTTATAGCCAGTGAAGCAAAACATGTTACAGGCATAGAATATGTAGAGCAGGCCGTAATAGATGCAAAACTGAATGCAGATATTAATGGTATTAAAAATGTAGATTTTTATGCCGGTGATATGCAACACATGCTCACCGAAGAGTTCTGTCGCCACCATGGCTTACCCAATGTAGTTATTACCGACCCTCCGCGAGGTGGTATGCACCCCGATGTAATTGGTGCCTTGATGAAGATGGCTCCTGAAAAGATAGTATATGTAAGTTGTAACCCTTCCACGCAGGCAAGAGATATTTCATTAATGGATGAAAAATATTCAGTTAAAATAATACAACCGGTAGATATGTTTCCGCATACATCGCATGTGGAAAATGTGGCGCTTTTGGTAAGGAAGTAAGAAAATTTCACTGGGTCTTTAACTTAAAACTCCACAGAGATTCCTGTTCAGTCATATAGGGATATGCGCTTACATGTTACAGCTTCTATGTCTCTTTATATTTTTTGTGCGCTGATCAATCAATACTTAATTATAGGTATATTTTAAGAATACCTTTTTTACGGTATCATCGACACTTTTTTATTGGGTTACTTTGCACCGTCAAACTAAAACAAACTATATGAAACATATAACACTACTAATATCTTCTATATTACTATTCGTTAATATCACTATCGCTCAATCTTTAAGCGGCACTATTACTGATTCCGCAAGCCATCAAACAATGCCTGGCGTAGTAGTTTACCTGCCTCAGCTTAATTTAGGCAGCACCAGCGACATAAAAGGGAATTATAAAATCAATTATTTACCAAGCGGCACTTACGAAGTTGAAGTGAAGATTTTAGGTTACTCGATTATAACCAAACAAGTAAGCATAAAAAATGATGTTATACTTAATTTCAGTATGGCTGTTTCATCGGCCTCATCTAACGAAGTTGTAATTACTGCCCTTGGCAATATTACCAATACGCAACGTTCACCAGTACCTGTTACATTAGTTTCGCACGATATGATACTTCAGCAATCATCGAACAATGCTGTTGATGAAATAGCTAAACAGCCGGGGCTTAATGAAATTACAGAGGGGCCCGGCATATCTAAACCTGAAATTAACGGATTGGGCTATAACCGTGTATTAACCTTATTTGATGGCGAAAGACAGGAAGATTTTCAGTGGGGAGATGAACATGGTATTCTAATTGATCCTTATGCGGTATATGATGCTGAAATTATACGGGGGCCCGGTTCACTGCAATACGGAGCCAATGCTATAGCAGGTGTAGTAAGCTTTAAATCGGAACCATTTGCTGAAAGTGGAACAGTACAGGGCAGCGTGCTTACTGAATACCAAACCAACAATGGCATGATTGGAAATTCAGAAGATATTGGCGGAAACCATAATGGTTTTATATGGGATCTGCGGGCAAGTAATGAAGAAGCACATTGTTACTGGGATCCTAAAGACGGATATGTGTGGGGCACTGCGTATACCCAAAGTAATGTAAGAGGCCTTATTGGCATAAATGAAAAATGGGGCTATAGCCGTTTGTCTGTAAGCATATTGCATCGCGAAATTGAGGTACCTGATGGTAACCGTGACAGTAACGGGCACTTTGAATTTGATGATCCACAGAACGGACAATTAAATCCTAATCAGTCTAACTATATGTCTTATAATCCGAATATAGCGGGGTATCAGGTTTTAGACCATGATGAGGTGTGGTGGCAAAACAGTATTAATG
>DATHNG010000012.1:0-15749 GCA_035486275.1 Bacteroidia bacterium | reverse complement strand
GAACCTTATTAGAGACATTGCCTTTTGTAGTTGGGACCGATATACCTGTACTCGGAATTAATACGGGCCGCTTAGGTTTTCTGGCAATTGTACCTGAAGAGAATTTTTCACCGGCACTCATCGCCTTGAAAAACAAAAAATTCACGATTCAGAACCGTACGTTACTTCACCTGGAAACATCGAACTCTCTTTTTGGTAAGTATAACTACGCCCTTAATGAAATATGCGTTCAGCGTAAGGATACATCTACCATGCTTACCATACATACGTACCTGAACGGTGAGTTTTTAAATTCATACTGGGCTGATGGATTGATAATTTCAACGCCTACAGGCTCTACTGCATATTCCTTAAGCTGTAGCGGACCCATTCTTTTGCCGGACGATTCAAGCTTTATTATTACACCTATTGCACCACATAATCTTAATGTGCGCCCGGTAGTAATACCCGATACATATACCATAACACTTAAGGTAGAAGGACGTAATCCTACCAATATGGTATCGCTCGATTCGCGGATTGAAACCATCGATTCTTCTATTGAGCTCACCATACGGAAAGAAGCCTTTGGGGTAAAACTGATGCAGATACCCGGCCAAAGCTTTGCGGAAACCCTTCGCAAAAAACTGCACTGGGGTAAGGATTCCAGGAACGAGTAAATGAATTTTGAAATTCTTATTAGATTTGACACTGTGCAACAGTATCACTCAACAATCTACTTTAAAAGAACGATAGTATTATTAATGCTTGGGTTGTTATTACATGTAATAACTATTGCGCAAACAATTTACAAGCCTGTTAAAGTAATATACGGCAACATTTCGCCAAAATCAATTTGTAACAATGGAAAAAATATGTTCTTCGTACAGAACATGATGTACCATCATTCTATTACCATGTATGACAGCTTATTCAATCTGGTTTCTACCATAAGCGATAAAGTTACTCCATCACAGTACGGTTACAAAAAGATAAAAGGCTCCTTAAACGGATCTCCGGTAGAAAGCGCAGCTACAAAAGATGGGAAATATGTATGGGTGAGCAATTATTTTATGAGTGGCGAAGGGTTTAGCAACCCCGGTTGCGATACCTGTTTCGGTAAAAATTACGATTCGAGTTTTGTATATAAAATAAACACCTATACCCATACAATTGAGAATATCGTTAAAGTGGGAAGTGTGCCTAAATACCTTGCCATTACACCCGACCAGAAAAAGCTGCTTGTAAGCAACTGGAGCAGTGGCGATGTAAGTATTATAGACCTTGGTACGGAAAAAGAAATAAAGAGGATATATACAGGCCCTGCACCCAGGGGTATTGCCTGCGACAGCGCCAGCGTTTTTGCGTATATAGCTGTAATGGGTTCAAGTAAAATTGTAAAAGTGAATCTGTTTACTTATGAAACTGAAACATTGGTTTCAGGAGTTATGAATCCCCGCCACCTGTGTATTGACAGGAATTATCTATATGCCAGTTTAAATGGTGAACAAGCCATTTGCCGGATAAACCTCGCTGACAAAAGAATGAATAAACTTAGCGTTGGTAAAGCTCCCCGCAGCATGGTATTGTCTCCTGTATACCATAAGTTGTTTGTTGATTGCTACAACGACAGCAAGATTGCCGTTATTGACCTTGTTGATTTTAAGCTTGAAACAACTATTAAAACGAATAGTTATCCTATTGGTATCTGCTTAAACAATAACAATAAACAAATATGGGTAACTTGCTATACAGGCAATATAGAGGTTTTTGCTGCCGAGGATCCAAAAGAAAAGAGAACTGAAAATTTAGCTATTGCGCCGGTTAAGATCAAAAAGAAAAGTGATTCATTGGCAACTCAACCCAAGAAAAATATTGCAGTAGTTACAAATATAGTTTTAACGCAAAAGCCCGCTGAGCAAAAGGATCAAAGCAAAGGCTATATAGTTTTGGGTAGTTTTAAAGTTAAAGAGAATGCCGTTGGTTTAAAGAAAACATTACTGCAAAAAGGAATTACTATAGAATTGGTTAATACAAATAAGGGTTTTACATACTGTGCATACCGAGTTAAGGAAAATAAAGAAGATTCAGAAAAAGAAATAACCAGACTTGAAACGCTTACTGGGATAAAAGGCTGGTATAGTAGCCTGCAACTATAAATAAAAAAAGCCCCTGATCTCTCAAGGGCTTTTAAATCATTATCTTATTATTTAGTTATAGGCAATATTTGCAAATGAACCATTGGTAACGGTTAAAGAGCCGGAACCACTCAGGTTAAGGCTAAATGTTCCTGAAATAGTTTTGGCAGTTGTATTATATGAGGAAATAGTAACTGAGCCAGTACCGGTATACCAACTTTGTCCTGATTGTGTAGACACTGAAGGATATGAATCAGTTCCATTATTGGTAGCTATTGAATAAGTACCTGCTCCGGCAAATTTATACAGAAACAATTCTACTGTGTAGGTTGAGGTGTTAATCCCTGTGATCTGAAAATAATTACTTCCTGAAGTTGCACTACCGGTAAAGGTAGTAGCAGTACCATTCATTGTTGCAGTAAATGAAGGGGTTGTACTCGCTGGAGTTGATGGAGTTGAGGAGTTATTTTTTGAACAAGCGTTCAATGTAATTGCCAGTACTGTAATAGCGGCAAATTTTAAAATTGTTTTTTTCATGCTTTAAATTTTTGAGTGCTTTGGTTAATGTTAATATCTTGAAAAGCAATACATATTGCCTTAACTGTATCAAATGTACAAAAACTATTGAATTTACCAAATTCTTCAGCAGAATTCGAATTCATTCTTACTTACCGTGGCAGTTCTTATACTTTTTACCACTACCACAAGGGCAAGGATCATTACGCCCTACCCGCTTTTCGGCCTTTGCAGGTTGTTGCGGTTTAGGCGCCGGTGCACCTCCACCTTGCTGCTGCTGAGCCTGGTCGCCCGGGCGGCTGGTTTCATATTCAACCTCTTGCGGTTCTAATACTTCTGCTTCCTGTATCTGGTTTGCGTTTTGTATATATACTGCACTCTTCATCAGGAAAGAAGAAATACTCTTATTCATCCTGACCACCATTGCTTTGAATAACTCGAATGATTCGAATTTATATATCAATAACGGATCCTTCTGTTCATACACAGCATTCTGTACTGATTGACGTAGTTCATCCATCTCACGAAGATGTTCTTTCCATTCATCATCCATTACAGCAAGTATCACAGTCTTTTCCAATTCGCGCAATACTTCTTTACCACTTGTTTTATAAGCCGTTTTCAGGTTCACAACAACCGGTATTACCCTTATTCCGTCAGACATTGGTATCTGAATATTCTCGAAGTGGTTGTTTGTATCTTCATGAACATTCTTTATAAACGGAAACACTTCCTTGGCAATACTCTCTGTCTTTTTCTGATAATTAGCCTGTATCTTATCGAATATCTTATGCGCTATAACATCTGTTGTTGAGCCCTCAAACTCCTCCTTTGTAACGGGAGACTCCATTGCGAGTGTACGGAACAATTCTATTTTAAAACCTTCAAAGTCCTGCATATCTCCCCCATGGAATTCGTGTGTAATGCTTTCGCATACATCAATGAACATGTTGGTAATATCGAGCGATAATCTTTCGCCAAATAATGCATGGCGGCGGCGGGTATATATTACCTCACGTTGCTGGTTCATTACGTCATCATAATCGATGAGGCGCTTACGAACACCAAAGTTATTTTCCTCTACTTTCTTTTGTGCACGTTCAATAGATTTGGTAATAAGTCCGTGTTGAATTACTTCTCCCTCTTCAATACCCATTCTATCCATCATCTTGGCAATACGCTCCGACCCGAACAATCTCATAAGGTCATCTTCAAGCGATGCAAAGAATTGCGATGAACCCGGATCGCCCTGGCGGCCTGCACGACCACGTAACTGCCTGTCAACACGGCGCGATTCATGGCGTTCTGTTCCCATAATGGCAAGTCCACCTGCTTCGGCAACACCTGAACCTAATTTAATATCGGTACCACGACCTGCCATGTTGGTAGCAATAGTTACCGTACCCGGCTTACCTGCTTCTGCAACAATTTCAGCTTCACGTTGGTGCAATTTAGCGTTCAGTACATTGTGCTTTATGCCACGCAATTTCAACATGCGGCTAAGCAATTCCGACACCTCAACTGATGTTGTACCCACCAATACTGGTCTTCCTGCCTTCACACATTCCTGTATCTGGTCAATAACGGCATTGTATTTTTCTCGCTTGGTTTTATATACCATATCTTCCCTGTCATCACGAATCATCGCTTTGTTGGTAGGTATAGCTACAACTTCCAGTTTATATATGCTCCACAACTCACCTGCTTCGGTTTCTGCGGTACCAGTCATACCAGCAAGCTTGTGGTACATACGGAAATAGTTCTGCAATGTAACAGTAGCATAGGTTTGTGTTTCTGCTTCTATCTTAACGTTTTCCTTTGCTTCAATAGCCTGGTGCAAGCCATCAGAATAACGACGGCCTTCCATAATACGGCCTGTCTGTTCATCCACTATCTTCACTTCACCTTCCATCACCACATACTCAATGTCTTTTTCAAATAAGGTGTAAGCCTTCAGCAATTGGTTAATGGTATGAACACGTTCTGTTTTTATTGAAAAATCTCTGAGCAACTCATCTTTCTTTTTTGCCTTTTCTTCATCAGGCATTTCAGCTTTCTCCAGTTCGGCAATTTCTCCGCCAACATCAGGCAGAATAAAAAAATTCGGATCTTCACCTTGTCCTGTTATCAGATCAATTCCCTTATCGGCAAGTTCTACAGTATTATTCTTCTCATCTATCACAAAGAAAAGCTCTGCATCTATCTTCTGCATTTCCCTGCCTTGATCCTGCATGTAGAAGTTCTCTGTCTTTTGAAGCAAGGCACGATGTCCTTCTTCACTTAAGAACTTAATGAGTGCCTTATTCTTAGGCAAACCTCTGTGTGCACGTAATAGTGCCACACCACCTTCTTTTTCCTTTTCTTTATCCTTGCTTTCAATTAATGTCTTGGCATCGTTTAATGCTTTGTTTACGAATGTACGTTGTGCATTTATCAGTTTTTCCACACGTGGTTTCATCTGGAAGAACTCATGCTTGTCGCCCCTTGGTGTAGGACCTGAGATAATGAGCGGGGTACGCGCATCATCAATTAACACTGAGTCAACCTCATCGACAATGGCAAAGAAATGACCGCGTTGTACTAGGTCACCTGGTGAACGGGCCATATTATCACGCAGGTAATCGAAGCCATATTCGTTATTTGTACCATAGGTAATATCAGCCGCGTATGCATTTCTGCGTTCAGGCGAATTGGGTTCGTGCCTGTCAATACAATCAACCCTTAATCCATGAAATTCAAACAAGGGGCTCATCCATTCTGAGTCACGTTTTGCAAGGTAATCGTTCACCGTTACCAAGTGCACACCTCGTCCTGAAAGAGCATTGAGGTATACCGGGAAAATTGCAACAAGGGTTTTACCTTCACCCGTTGCCATTTCCGCAATTTTGCCTGAGTGCAGCACAGCACCACCAATAAGCTGAACAGGGTATGGAATCATATCCCATTTCACATCGTGGCCACGTACGCTCCAGGTGCTTTTCCAGGTTGCTTTATCGCCACTTATTTTAACGTGATTGAATTGAGAAGCCAATTGCTTATCTCTTTCCGTTGCTGTAACTTCCAGTGAATCTCTTTCCTTGAAACGCCTTGCTGTTTCGCGCATTACTGCAAAGGCTTCAGGCAATATATCGTTAAGTTCGTCAGTAATATCTTTTAGTATCTCCTTTTCAAGCTTATCTATCGACGCGTATATTTCTTCTTTTTCCTTAAACGGAATTTCCTCTTCGCTTTCAACGCGGGCTCTCAGTTCCTGTTTCTTGGCTTCATTCTCGCTTATCTTATCCTGAATGCGTTTTTTGAATTCTGTAGTCTTGCCACGCAGGTCATCGTCACTGATTGCTGAATATGACTTTTCTATTTCAAGACTTTTATCGATAACAGGCTGAATCTCTTTAACGTCACGATCGTGCTTGTTCCCGAATATTTTAGATAATGTATCTACAAAACCTTCTAACATAGTTGCTTTTTTATGTGTTTAAATCAAGTAAGCAAAAATAACGCAAATTCCGGCACGCCCGAACATTTCGTTTTTGCCCTGTAACAGAGACGGATTAACGGGTTAAAATACTTCGCCCAGGTTAAAGAAAACCCCACGTGAGCCTTGTATTCCAAAGCCGTAATCTATGCATAAATTGGTATCGGAATGTTTATTGAACTTTACCCGCAGGCCAACGCCCTCACCCGGGTCGATACCCGCAAATTGGTTGCCGGGCCAGGAGCTAACCGATTCAACATTGGCAAAAACAACCCCTCCCAACAGGCCATTACGCATTATACCGAACCTGAACTCGGCTTCGTCGTAAAGCATATCGGGGCCCCGGAATCTGCCCTGAATATAACCCCTGCCTGTATTCAAATACGTATCCCAGCCATTACTGGGCAGCTCGAAATAGGGCACCTTACCTCCAAATGTAAATTCATTCCAGGTCCACAGGGCTAATACCTTATGTTCGGATAATTTGAAATACTTCCTGGCCTCTACCTGAAGGCTCTGCCAGTCACTGCTACTTCCCATAATAGTTGAATTTACACGGTACTCCGTACTGAAATAAAATGCTTTCTTAGGGTTGTTCTGATTTGTTCTGTTATCGTACATAAAATGCACCACAACGCCCGATGAGGTTGTCGACACCTGATTTTCATTATACTCCTGAAAATCAGTTATATTAGTATTACTTGTAATGTTGAAATGATAGTCGAGATCATAGCCTACCCCGAAATAATAGTTTGAATTGAAGTGCCTGAGTATTTCCTGGTAAGCCTTAACGTATGAATAATTAACATAATCGGAATTGCCATAGAAGGTATTTTCTCCCAGGCCATAGGTATACGAAGGATATTGGTAAAAGCGCCAATCTGTTAAAAGGTCATATTTATTCTGGTTCAGCCAGATATTCCCTATACAAAAGGTCATTAATTGGTTATGTACCGAATATTGTCCTTCAGTAGAAATAACTGAAAGATTAGTGTTCTTCGGATCGCTTGTATAAAACGAAGTGTTTACCTGTAATGCAGCTAAAGCGCCCGCTTCAAGGGTATAGCCAATTGCCGGGGCGAATGCAAAATATAATTTCTCCGGCTTTATTTCTCCGCTGTCTGCCTTTGCAGCTACCTTCAGCCTGAATAACCTGGTAAGTATATCGTATGCATCTAATTGGGTTTGACTATTGCCATAATATGGCCCAGCGGAAAGTTTAGCGGTGGTATCTGATTGTGCGCAGGCACTTATAACAAGAAAAAGCATTATGCCGACAGTTACAGTGTGTTTGAATTTCAAACGATACTGCGTTTTCTGCCATTTAAAATACTTCACCAACGTTAAAAAAGAAACCTCTTGAACCTTCATCACCAATACCATAGTCAATACACAAGTTAGTACCGGAATACTTATTTAACTTTATCCGTAAACCAACGCCTGTTCCCGGATGAACATTCGTAAATTGATTTGACGGATAATTAGGTACTGATTCCCCATTGAGGAAAACCACACCACCAAGTAATCCATTGCGCAATATATCAAATCTATACTCACCTTCCATGTAAACAATATCACTTCCTCTGAATCTTCCCTGTATATATCCTCTTCCTGTATTGGAATAATCGTCCCAACCTGTGCTGGGAAGATCAAAATAAGGAGGCAATCCGCCAAATGTAAATTCATTCCAACTCCAGAAAGCCAATACATTGCTCGGATAATTCGAAAGGGTTATATATTTTCTGAACTCTACGCCTATTTCCTGCCAGTTATTAGTACTTCCTAAAGCAGTCATATTATCACGGTATACAAGGTTGGCGTAAAATGCATCTTTAGGGTTATTAATATTCGTCCGGCTGTCATACTTTATTCGGGCGACCCAACCCGATGAAAGTGAAGAAGAAGCGCCACCCGTATATTTTAAATATTGATGCCTGTCACCAAGCTCTTCAATATCATAGTGATAATCTAAATTATACCCTACACCCGCATACACTTTATGCCCCAGTGAATACAAGGCTTCCTGCGAAAATTTAATGTAAGAGTAGTCAACAGAATCAGATTGAGATAAAAGCCTTCTACCTCCAAGACCATAGGTTAATGATGGGTAGCGATAAAAACGATAATCGCCAAGCAAGTTAATTTTATTATTCTTAAACCATATACTACTTATAATAGGTACAATTACCTGTTCCTTTAATGAATACAATGGATTGAGGCTTATTACAGAAAGATTGGTACTATCCAGCCCGCTCGTATAAAAAGAAAAATTTGAAGCTAGAATAAAAGTCACTCCATTGGAAAGTGCATATCCTACCGCGGGAAAAATAGATGTGTATAATTTGCCGGGTTTTAAATTCTCACTATCGGAGGTGGATTCTACTTTGATCACCTTGCTTATAAAATCCATTGCATCTTCCTGCTTGTATCTGATACTGTCCTTTCGTACCGCTTTTAAGGTATCAGGGAAATTCATTTTTAAGGTATTCTGGGCAGAAAGATTTGCAGAAACGAACACTATAACTATAGTACCGATCCTCTTGAACGCCTTGCCTATTGTACCGACTGAATCTATTTTCAATGTCACGTGCTCTTTGCCTATTATTTAGACGGCATATACATTATAAACCTTTATAGTCTACTAATATTGCTTTTAATTAGACTATTTAATCGGGAAAGGTTTAATAAAAAAAGGCCCTATGGGGCCTTTTTTCAAAATCCTGGAGAATACCTATTAAATATTAAATGCCCTTGAAATAGAGAAACCGAGTTTAAAACCTCCCTTGGTCCAGGTATCAGTAGTAATAGGAATAAAATTATTTACATCAATAAAAGAAGCATTACTGAAATTAATTTCAAAAACGTGTCCACCCGTTTCAATTTCATACCCAATTGAAAAAGCATTATAATAAGGTGTAACCGGGTTATTGGTTCTGTATGGCGACATTATGTAATAATAGTCAAACACCAATGCAGCATGTTTTGAGAGGCAGATCTTTCCACCAGCACCAACATAGGGTATATTAGTTGTGTCCTTTGTGTTATTATTTGTATTTGTAAGGCCCAGTACCCAATTGCGATGGTTCAATCCGGCAAATACTTCCAATGAAGCTATGTTTCCGAATTTTCTATCAATTATAATTTCACCGCTATACATTAACCTATCTCTTGTACCACCAAAATCATTTGGGTTGTTGGGGTCATATCCATTATAAAAAGTTGCATCCGATTCAGGCGTTAAAGCTGCGTCGCCATACAGAGCAAGGGAAATAGGCATGCCTACCGATTTCTGTGTAAGTGGCCTGTATTTTAGCTGGGCATCAAGCAGTTCTCTTGCTTTGCTTCGGCCAACACCAACCTCAAGGTTTTTAAGTATTCCGAACTCAAATGACATATAAATATCTGTTACCTCATCAAAACCATATAGTGTATGAATTCCCCCTCCGCTTTCTTCACCTGCGTTACCAAAGCGATGCTGTATTCTGAAAACCATTGTGCCCGGTGCCACTGTTTTAGTGGTTTGTGCATTAATAATCTTAGTATCCTTCCAGGTAGAAGCCAAGGGCGGCGGCGGTGCACTTGCATTCTCCATTGAATCGGCCATGTGCATAAGATCCTGGCCTTTTACCATAACAGAACTACAGCAAAATAAAACCGCTGCTAATAATACAATCTTAGTTTTTGTCATACCCATAAATTATCTATTTCTTAGTGCTATACGGTTTCATGGTAGCCTTAACTGTTACGTCTACATTATCAGCCACGTTCATACTAAGAAAGGATGGTAGTTTAATATTATAGTCTGCTATTTTCACATTGAATTTAGCATAAATGAACAATTTTCCCCCTTTTACAGTTATGGTACCGGGTACTGTTATCTGCTTCTGCACTCCATGCATATCCATAGTACCAGTAACACTTACGTTATAGGTACCATCTTCAAGGTAATCAACAGCGCCTGTAATTTTCCCATCGAATTTTGTTTTAGGAAATTTCGCCGACTCCATATAATCTTCATTGAAGTGCTCTTTCATCAGGTTCTTTGGAAAGTCAAAAGCCGTATTCAGCAATTCTATTACAAACTGGCCTGTTGATGCATTCATTAAAGGTTTACATGTAGTATTCTTCGCATCAATATCCTCAGCACTTGTTTTAGAAAAGAAGGAAACACTCGCTGAATCTGCAGTATAGATCTGGGCATTTACATTTGAAATAAATAAACCTGTCACACAAACTATTGTTGCTATTATTTTTCTCACGTTTTTTATAATTAAATTATTATTGCGGGAAACCATTTAGTATCCATTGTTTTAACTTGGCCTGATTACACGGGTCATTCCAGCCCGGCTGAGCAACATTAGGCATTACATAAGGGGTACCATTATATAAACAAGTATACATTAAAGTACCCGTAGGACCTTTTTTACTTGTAATATAACCACTCGCCTGAATAGCACTATACGAAGTTAAATCGTTTGCTACAGCACTGCCGTATACATGGCAACCAGAAACTGCACATTGTGTATTTATAATTCCGCTTACACTGTCAGAACTACTGTTATACGTGGCATGTGTGGTATCGCAATTTGCAGCTAAAGGTACCGGCACCGGTAAAACAGCCACTTTATTTTCGCAGGCATTGATACAAATAATTATAATACTGAGTATAACACCTCCAATTACTCTATTCTTCATAAGGCTTGATTAAAATCGGTATCGAATATACGGAATTACTGTATAATGAGTTTTCCGGTCTTGATGCTTTGATCTTCGTTCACAATGCTATAGAAATATATTCCGCTTGCAAGTGTTCCCCTGTCAAAAGTAACTTCCTTGCCTGAGAAATTAATTTGCTTTACTTCTTTTCCGGTTATATCGTAAAGTGAAATAGTAGCATTATTAACTTCATTCGCAAGCGAGAATGTAGTACTTGTAGAAAAAGGATTAGGGTACACATTGGTTGCATTATTATCAGCAACAGATGCAATACCGGTAGGTGTAAGTTCTGCAATATCAACATGATTTGTATTCCACAAATCGCCTTTATCATTTGTACCGTTTCCGTTAACGGCATTAATTACACCCCAAAATGATATTGGGCCAGTGCCTTTTGCAGGTGCAGTCCATGATATTGACTCAACATAGGTCGTTCCGCTTCCACCAGTACCTGTTGTTGCCTTAATTGTATTGCTTTGCTCTACCAACAAACATACGTTGTATTGAGATGCAGGTGCAATATGCGAACCTGAAGGAGCAGTAAATGTGCCTTCGTTAGTTGGAGTTGTAGCCGCTACAGTACCTTTAATACATGTTACCTGGTAACCAAAATCAGGTTGCGAGGTAGTACCGGTATTGGTTCCTGTTATTTTTACGGTGTACTTTCCACCGCCAATATAATAATTTGTCTTTTTACCGCCTGCTGAATCTAACTCCAATGCTACAGTAATGGCAGGTGTAGCAGTGTTAGCATGACAACCGCTTCCGGTTGTGCAACCTGCCATATTTCCTAATCCTGTTTCAGCACCTGTGCAGGAGTATCCCTGTAATCCGGCACCAGCGTGGTATCCACAAACCAATAGATAGCCCGCTATACCAAGTACAGAAAACTTAATTACGTTTAATTTTTTCATAAATTTTTGTTTTAATTCTTACCAGGGTTGTATTAAATTCAATTTATGGGGTTGCTAAACTATGAGTATCTGTTATTAATTCCAAATTAACCGCAAAAAATCACTCTTCCAGTATTAATACTTATAAGATGGCAAAAATGAAGATATGGTTGGGTTGCCTTATTATTTTTTATTTAATATAATGAATATCAGCCATATACAGTTAATATAGTTCCGCTTAAAGAGGTATTATATTTTTTTACACCAGATGTTGCCGGCCCATTTATCACATTACCATTCTCATCGAATAAAGAGCCATGACAGGGGCAGGGAAACTGGTTCCGGCTATTGAATTGTATTGTACAACCTGCATGCGGGCATACATCATACAGAGCAACAAAGTTTCCATTACTATCCCTGGCAATTATTATGCTGTTTGAATATACATATCCCCCATTTGTTTGAAGGGCGCTGTATTGAGAGGAACTTATATCAATAGTAAAATTAACATTAGGTGCTGATGGGGTTGAACTTTTTTTGGAACATGCTTCAAGAAAAGCTGAACCACCTGCCACACCACATGCAAGAATAACTGATTTTTTTACAAAATCTCTGCGATCCATAATTCACGTTTTAGTTGCGTAGTTCTCTTCTATAATATGATAGATGATACATTCCCAGAAAAAGTTGGGTGTCTTCCGTGCAATTATGCTACAAATAGGTTCTGGAGAATATTTAAAACAGCGGTATGTATGGATACAACAGGGACAATATCAGTCGATCACTGAATAATCAGTTCTCCCGTTTTAATCGACTGCTCTTTATTTACTATGTTATAAAAATAAATTCCGGTAGGAATACCTGTCCTTGCAAATATCAATTGTTTGCCGGAAAATGAAATTCGCTTTACCTCTTCTCCGCTCATATTATACATATACAGGGTTGCGTTAGTCAACTCATTCCCGAATGTAAATGTTGTAGACACTGAGAAAGGATTGGGATAGGTTTTTACCTGAAGATCGTTGGTAATATTTTCAATTCCAACCGCACCCCATTCATTAATAATTACATGGTTCGTATTCCACAGGTCCCCTGCATCATTGGTACCATTATCATTCACAGCATTTAAAGCCGCCCATATTGAAATGACACCGGTGCCGGCCACCGGAGCAGTCCAGTTCAACGTTTCCACATACGTAGTTCCGGTACTACCCGTTCCGGTAGTTGGCGGAAGTTGAGTGCCTTGCTCAACCACAGGAACCATATAATATTTTGCAGGTACGGGTGCCAGATGGGTATTAGCCGGATATGGTGTAGGCCACGTTCCTGCAGGAGTTGGAGTTGCTGATGTGACAGTTCCCGCAACAGAACCTATCTGAAATCCGAATGCAGGTAAGTTAGATGAAGTAGTATTGACACCCGTTAGCTTTACAGTGTAATTCATTCCACCAACATAGTGCGTGGTGGGTATTCCTGCTGAGTCTAATTCAATTGCAACAGTTATGCCTGAAGTAGCTGAGGTGGCATGGCATCCTTTGCCGGTACTGCATCCTGCCGGGTTAGAATTATCTGTTTCTGCACCCGTACATTCCCATCCATCATCCAATGCAGGTCCTTCTTTATAACTACAAACTAAAATGAATCCTACTGCGATAGTTAGAAAAAAATTTATCAGGGTATATTTTTTCATCAGGCGATGTTTTAAATCTTTTGAGCCCGCGAAGATTGTAAAACCTTACCGTATTAACATTAATGGAATGTTAAATAAACCCTTCCCTTATAACTGATAAATTATTCCCGTTGCAAAACCAGTATATATGGAGCTCGCAGGAGCTATTCCTTTTTTACTTATTAACGTTGGCGGACCTTGCAACGAAGGTTCAGCATATATTGAGAACTGTTTAAATAGCCTATAAGTTATGCCCGGGGAAAAATATGCTGAATAATACGTTTTAGCTGCATCAGACATACCTTCCGATGTATTACCTGATTCCCACTTCAGGTCTTGCCAATGCATATTCATTTGCCTGTAGGCAACTATATTTATATCGACACCACCGGTAATATATAAATTCCAATTGGTCCTTTTCAGAAGCACATATTTTATATATAAGGGCACACTTATATAATTGGTAGTGTATGTTCCCTTTACTACCAAAGCATCTCCCAGCTTAGGATTATCGTAAGGGCAATTAACCGCACCCGCTGAGGTTTGGAAACTGTAACCAACTTCGCCATTACTTAATTTTTGTGCAATAATAGTAGTTGGCTGGAAGGAAATTTTAAAGTTGTAGAATAAAGCCCCAGTAACGAATGAGAGCCTGGGCGAAATATCATAGCCAACCCTGGCGCCTACCTTATATGGATTTACTTCTTCCTCGCTTGAAACAACGCTATTGTTCACAACCACATTATCTGATGCCTCATTTTCAAGCAACTCATCCGAAATGCCAAATTCATAGAAGACTGAAACAGAAAATTTCGAATGTGTATTTTTAGTTACACCTTTTTCGTCGTTAGCATAATCAATCGCGGGATTAGAAATGTCATTCTGAGGTATTGTTACATCATTTGCTGCTGAAATAAGTGCCAGGCTCTTATCTGAGTTTGAATTAGTGTTTTGTTCAGAATTATTGTTTGAAACTGCAGTCTCAACTGTAGAAACAGTCTGTGAATATGTAACTGAAGTTGAATGGTCTTTCAGGTCTTTAGCTACTTGCGCTTCCGACATAGTACCACCATCTTTTATGGCTACATTATTTCTTTTGTTCTTCTTTGTATTAGAGTGCTTATGAATCACTGCAACAGAAACTACTGTTTTAGGTTGTATGTTTTCTTCCACCTCCTTAACAGGTGGTTGAATAATAGTACTTGTCTGGCTAATTTTATTCTGAGCAACAATTGTAGAATTATGTTGTTCTTCTTTCAGGTTCAATTTATTGTTCAACCTACTTATTTCGCTTTGCATGTACATTACATAGGCTGAAAGAGAAACTAAAGCAATTGCCATGGCAGCAGCGATCATTTTCCACTTACCAATAATTTTTCTGTTGGTCTGGCTGCTTCTGAACAAAGCATCTTCTGAAGCCTTCAACCAAAATTGGTCAGACGGTTGCGTCTCCATATTTTCAATGGAAGACCTAAAAACATCATCAATATTATTAGTAGGCTTTTTGCTCATTAAATTCGTATCGCTCAGCGCGCAACATATTGTTGTTGATCTTTCTCTTTAATATTCCCCTGGCGTCGCTCAGGTTCGATTTCGATGTTCCTTCTGCTATTCCTAATTGCTCAGCTATTTCTTTATGTGTCATCTCTTCAAAAACATATAAGTTAAACACCATTTTATACATGGGTGGTAATTCTTGTATCATTTTCAAAAGCTCTGTTGCATTTATATTACTCAATATGTCTTCTGTGCTTACTGCCTCATTCTCTTTGTCTTCTATACTCATTACAGGATATACATGTACCGATTTCCTGTAATGCTCAATAGCTTTATTCACCATTATCTTTCTTATCCATCCTTCAAAAGAACCTTTCTTTTTAAACTGAGCCATTTTTTCAAACACCAGTACAAAACCTTCCTGCAATATATCCTCTGCTTCTTCTCTTTTGCTTGTATAACGCATACAAACAGTCAGCATTTTAGCCGCGTATTGTTTGTAAAGCATTTGCTGGAAAGCCCAGGTACCTGCTAAACAACCTTTGATCAGTTCCTCTTCTGAAATCTTTTGAGACATGTCTCTTTAGTAGAGATGAATTAATAATAAAAACGGTTGGGTTGTATATTGAAAAAAGCAATTATACAGGGAATTACAACCTCAATCCCTTTACAAATATCGAAAATTTACGCACTCTGCATAGTGATTGAGGTCACTTTATGCAATTTGAGATGAGTTTTTGTTATTTCTTAACCTAGTTCAATTCAGTAAATTTGCCCCAAATTATAATTAATGGAACCTATTTTACTTACTCAATATAGCCACGGAGCGGGCTGCGGCTGCAAAATATCGCCCAAGATACTCGATA
>DATHNG010000011.1:0-10200 GCA_035486275.1 Bacteroidia bacterium | reverse complement strand
AAGATCCGACCGGGATTACCCTGGATGCTTCTGGAGACATTTTTATTGCTGATGTATTTAATAATGTAATCAGAAAAATAACCACAACCGGTAATATTTACACAGTGGCAGGTAATGGAATTGCAGGGTTTTATGGTGATGGAGGTCAAGCATCACTTGCTGAGTTGTATTACCCAACAGGTTTGGCAATAGATGACTCCGGCAACATTTACATTGCAGATGAAGACAACAACAGGATAAGGAAAGTTACTACAGATGGAGTTATAAACACTATTGCAGGCAATGGAATTGGAGGGTATTCGGGAGATGGTGCCCCTGCAACATTAGCAAGCTTAAATTTTCCGGGAGCAGTGACGATAGATAATAAAATGAACGTGTATATAGCTGATTCTTATAATAACAGAATAAGAATGATCAACTCCTCAGGTATTATTTCAACTATTGCAGGTAATGGAACAAAAGGATATTCAGGAGATGACGGATTGGCTACCGCAGCGCAATTGTATAACCCTGTTGGGATTTCTTTAGATACATCGGGTAATATATACATTAGCGACTCGTATAATTTCCGGGTAAGAAAGCTAACAAAATTAACCCGTGGATTTTCTACTGCAAATGAGTCAATTAACATATATCCTAACCCCAGTCATGGAATATTTAACTTCAAGTTGCTTAACGCATTAGGCAATCAACAATTAGAAGTATTCAATATTCTGGGGCAACGAGTTTTTATCTGCAACCTAAACCCAGCTGGTCTAACTGAGATAAATCTCAGCCAGGAAAGTGCTGGCATCTATCTATATAAAATAACCACGGATACGGGAGTAAATATATTCAGGGGAAGAATAGTGGTTCTTTGAGTTAAATACTTTGCCCGATTAAATTACCGATATCATTAATCCTGTGTTATTATCACCTTTCTTGTATCAATTTCATTATGGTCGATCATAAGGCTGTAATAATACATTCCTGCGGATAATTCCCCTTTATTCACATTAACAAGTTGTTGCTGCTTTCCGTTTATTTCTATCGTCTTTTTCAATGCACCGCTCATATCAAACACCATTAAACTGGCAGTCTTACTTTCAGAGGGAATATAGCAATGAAAAGTAACCTGTTGGTTCATTGGGCACGCTGCGCATGGGTATAACATAGCCGTTGAATCGGGTTTAGTATTCTTAAACTGTTTGGCGTTATTTAGTTTTATTGCAGTAATACAACTATCAAGTTTAGTTTGCAAACTACTTACCCTGGAATTTTCTTCTTTAATTGCTTCAACTAGTAACCCAACTAAATTACTATATGCAATCGTTTTTATTCCATTGCCATTAGTCGTTACCACCTCAGGCACAACCCTTTCTACTGCTTGCGCTATAAGGCCCATTTGTCTTGCAGGAGTTGGTAAAATACCCTCTGCAGAAACCCCAGGGAATGCATTTGAAACTTTTAAATTATATGTTACTCCTTGTAACTGCAACGTTTTCCTTAAGGCATCATGAATAGTGAGAACATTTTCCTTTAATGTTGAATCACTAATTGTATTCCATCCAAATGAATATGCCTGCCCGTTTCCATATACAAAAAATTCATCTTGGTTTCCATTCTTAACAGCCCAGGCTTTAGTAGTAGTATTATTTACCCAGTTAATAGCAGAATATAAATTATTGGTTGATGCATGTGAGAAAACATCAACAGGGTTCTGATTTACACCTGCATTTATTTGTACCCTATCTCCATTATCAGCCGAAGAATCAATTACGATATTATTACCTGGTGAAAAAAACATGGTCATTTTTCCGGCAACCGTAAAAGCCATTGTATTAGCTGCCGGATGGAATATGCCTACCGTAGTGTCACCATACCAGGTATAATCTGGGTTGGCTGCGTTTGAAAAAATATTCATTCCCTTTATAAAGGCTGCTGAAGCAATTGCACCTGTATTAGCTGAAAAAAGGGTGTTCCCGCTAATCTCTAATTCAGTGTTGGCGGGTGGCTGTATTATACTTCCTATTGATAAACTGCCATTAGGATACAACTTTAACTGAGCATTGGAATCAATACTGAACGCAGCAAAACTGATAGTCAACAGGTAAACTGCAATTGCTTTTAAGGATATCTTCTTTGTACTCATTTTTATATTTTCTTCAGATTGTTATTAATATACTAATCAATAATTTGCGTTATGATTTTCGTTAATGATGTTGGTTAAAATCTTTAAATAAATATATCCTAATATTTCATTTTTATCGCTAACCAAATATACAAATATGGTCCACCATTATAGAAAACCCTTATTGCTAAACAAAAGAATAACGCCCATCAATTAATTAAATTGTCATTTTATTCAATTCTTGTAATTACATTTGCTCATACCATGGGCGAAGTGAAAGATTTCATACTACTTATTCCATATTATAATGATTTTGAGGGCCTTATAGAATCCCTTAAAAGTATCAAATACCCGTTTGATAAATTTGAGGTGCTTGTAGTTGATGATGGTAGCAAAGTGCCGCTAAGTTTAGCTCATTTACAAAACCTATTCCCGGAAACGGAAATTAAAGTAATTAACCTGCCCTTAAATGTTGGAATTGCAAAAGCCCTTAATAGTGGCTTAAGGGAGATCTTAAACAGAACTGACTACAAATACATAGCTCGGTTAGATTGTGGAGACACTTGTGATATTGAAAGGTTCACTAAACAAGTTCAATTCATGAATACTCACGAAGATATAGGGTTACTTGGCACCTGGTGCACTTTTACAGATAAGGGAAGTGGGAAAAGCTATGTATATAAAACAAAACTAACCCACAACGAAATTATTAAAGAAATGCATTTCAAATGTTCATTCATACACCCTACAGTAATGTTTCGAAGAGAGGTGTTAGAAAAAGTTGGTTTATACCCAGAGAATTACCCACATACAGAGGATTATGCTTATTTCTGGAAGATACTAAAGTATTATACTGCGGCAATCTTACCTTTGTATTTGGTTGATGTTTCAACAGGCAAGAATACTGTTTCATTCAGTAATCGTAAAGAACAACTTATTTGGCGAAAAAAAATTGTTTCAGAAATGAGTTCGGATAGAATTAATAAGATTTCAGCCTTTTTTTACCTCACTATTTTATCAATAATTCCCGGTAATTTAATTTATCTTTTAAAATTTAAACTATTAGAAAAATAAACCGCTGAATCCCATAGCCAAATATTAAAACCCCACCGATATGATAAACGAAATTTTCCCTGATTTCACCAATCTACCTAATAAGGGAAATCGCAATTTTGAATACATCGCAACGAAAGAAACAGTATCTGAATCTCCTTCGGTGTCGATAATTACCCCTTTTTACCAAACAGGTGAAGTTTTTCTAGAAACAGCAGCAAGTATATTAAACCAATCATTTCAAGATTTTGAATGGATTATTGTTGATGATAAATCAACAAATGAAGTATCGCTTGAGCTGTTAAATAAGGTTGCAAAACAAGATAAAAGAATTAGAATATTACATCATACAGAAAACAAGGGCCTGCCGGCAACCAGAAACACAGGAATCAGAAATGCAAAAGGGAAATTTATCTACCTAATTGACTCCGACGATTTAATAGAACAAACTTTACTTGAGAAATTTTATTTATTTCTATCAAACAATCCGACATATGATTTTGTTAATAGCTGGTCATTAGGGTTCAACGAACAGGAATATTTCTGGAAAAGAGATGTGTTTACTCCTTCAAAATTTCTGGAAGAGAATCAAGTTACAGCTGCCTGTATGGGCAGAAAGGAGCTATTTACTGCATTACCCTACAATGAAACAATGAGAGGAGGGCTTGAAGATTGGGATTTCTGGCTACATATTTTCTCTGAAGGCAAAAAGGGCTATACAATAAATGAATTCTTATTTTGGTATAGAAGGAACGATCATGCAGCAAAATGGGATAGTTGGGGAGATAATGAAAAGCGAAAAAAGATAATCGATGGCTTCCGCTTAAAATACGAAACTAAGATTAAAACCCTTCCTTATTTCGGACCTGATCTGAACTCAAATTACGAATTAAACTATCCTTCAGAGAACTCAATACCACATTCACATATACTTGTCAAGAATAAGAAAAGAGTACTTTTTTTTATGCCATGGATTGAATTGGGTGGCGCAGATAAGTTTAATATTGATATGATAGCTGGCTTGTCCAATGACTGGGACTTCACCATACTTACCACATTAAAAAGTAATAACCCCTGGGAGCCCGTTCTAAGTTCAATAACTTCTGATATTTTTCACTTGCCTAACCTAGGACCTACTAATAATATACATCTTTTAATTGATTATTTTATTCAAACAAGGAACCCTGATATAATATTCCTTTCAAATTCGATGCATATATATTGGATGCTCCCATATATAAAATCAAAATATCCCCATTTACCTGTGATTGATTATATACATTGTGAAGATCCGGGCTGGATGAATGGAGGTTATCCGAGAATGAGTGCTTTAATGGAAAGATTCATTGACAAAACTGTTGTTACGTCACAACAACTTAAAAAATATATCCAGTCGATAAGGAAGGACAAGAAGGATAATATAGATGTGTGTTATATAAATATAAATGTGAATGAAACAAAAGCAAACAGGGTGGAAAGAGAAAAGGCGCGGAGGGAATGGGGTATAGATGATGATTTTCCAATAATATTATTTGCCGCCAGAATAACTGCTCAGAAACAACCTTTTGTATTTGTAGAGACTATTAAAAAACTATTCAAAAAAACGGAAAACTTTCTGGCAATTGTTCTGGGCAATGGGCCAGATTTTGAGGAAATGAAGAACTTGATCAAATCCAATAATCTCGAAAATAAGATTTGGTGTATGGGAGCAGTTAGTAATACTGAAGTAAAACGCTATATGGATATAGCAGACATATTCTTTCTCCCATCTTTATATGAAGGAATTGCTTTATCAATTTATGAGGCTATGGCTAAGAGTATGGCAGTTGTGGGAGCTGACGTCGGCGGACAAAAAGAACTGGTTACCCCCGAATGCGGATATCTTATCTCAAGATCCGAACCCGCAACAGAAGCTAAGGAATATACAGAAGTACTGTATTCACTAATAAAAAATAGAAATCTTTTAAATACTATTAAAACAAACAGTAGAAAAAGAGTGGAAATGTATTTTAATGTAGAAGAAATGCATCACCATATGGACACTGTCTTTTCTGACGAAATATTACAAAAAAAGGCATTAAAATCAAATACTTCTAATAATGAAAATAATGCTGATACATATCTATTGTTATTATTGGCTTATTTTAACCAGGAAAGGATATCCGAGGAGTTGTGGCGCAATTTAACATCTAGTAAAAAAGACACTACTAGCGAAATCAATAACACGCTATCACATCAAATAGAATCACATAGTGAGGTAGAATGGTATAAAAATGAGGCAGATAAAATCCGCCTACGGTATAATTCAGAATATGAAATATTACCATTATGGTACAAGCGTGTAGGGCACGTGTTGAAAATATTAAAAAAACGAAAGCTAGTTAAATCAGTATTTCAAAAAGATTGAAATTACTATTTTCTTTTTTTTAAAAGTTTCTCTTTAATTACACCTGGTAGAGACCTCTTTTCATATGTTGATACATACCACTTAATCTGATCTTTAAGTTTACTTATCTCATCTGTCTGCGTTAAACATTGATCGTTTGCCAGCTTATATTTACTTATTAATTCATCAATTTGTAAACTTTGCTCAGAAATAGACTTTTTCAACTGTTCCATCATGTCATCTTTTCGGCCAATATCATAGCTATACTTCTTTTCATTTTCACGCATCGACTTAATTACAGATGTAAGTTCTTTTATGTGAACAGCTTTCTCTTTGTTTATTAGATCCAATTCAACTTTAAGTGAAGCATTCAACAACTTCTCTCTTGTTAAATCATTATCTTTAATTAAAAGAGTGTCATTAAGACTGGCTAATTTGACACTAAAATCAATTTTCATTTCACTAATGGCATTCTTTAATGAAATAAGTTGATTCTTGCTTTCCGTTAACGTTGACTCCTTTAGTTCAATTGTGTATTGTAATTCAACATTATTCTTAGCTACATTATTATTTATTTCTTTAATTTCAGATAAACTTTTCTCCAGTTTTATTATTATCTCATCTTTACTCTGCAACTCTGATATTTTCTCATTTAGTACATTTTTTGATACATTTATTTCTGAATTCAATCTTTTAATTTTCAATTCAAGTATCTCTACCGTGTGCTTTTCATCTATTAAATCTGCACTAACCTTCCTTTCCTTATCGCCTAAATCCTGAAACTTCTTAGCCAATTCAGTCCCCTTTAATTCAAATTCCTTCTCACTGACTTCTATTTTCCTGCTCAATTCTGCAGATAATTTTGACTCTGAATTAATAGCTTTAACTAAGTCTAAAACTTTTTCTTCCGAATCCATTAGTTGGGTCATTCTTACTTCTAAAAGATCATTATTCTCCTGCACCTTTTGGTTTAATGTCTCAAACGACTTAATTAATTCATTGTTCTGAACAAATAACTTATTTACCTCTTCATTTAATCGTACGCTATTATTACTTAAAACTACTTCCTCCTTAAGTCTATTTATACTTTCGTCTGATTTTACTAGTCTTTCATTTAAATTCTTGTTTTCCGTTGTATAATTTGCGAGTTGACCATTTAACCATTTTATTGCCTCCTCACGTTCCTGCGTCCATTTCTGAAGATCATCAACAATATGCAAAAGTGCCTCTTGTGTATACCAGGTCCTACCCCACATATGAACGGCAATGGTACTATTGGTTATATACTTATTTAATTCATTTGTTTTATATACCTCTTTATAGTGTATAGGATAAAATACGTCTACCGGATAAAGTCTAACATCTTTCAATAGTTGCGAGCCATATTTTTTCAATCCACGTTTTTCCTTAAGTAAATCAGTTACAATTCTTGGTGCAGACAGATTAGCCTCTTCTGTTCCATCGAACCTTTTTAAAATTTCTTTGTAACACAATTTAATAAACGGATGATTGGGCATAGCTCCAATAACAGCGTTATTAACCCAAAAAACATCCGAATCTTCCTTACCCTCTTCAAACCCTAAAAAGCATTTATTCTGCAATAAACTATCAAGTGGTTTTATTACTTTCATATCTGTATCCAAGTATATACCACCATAATCCTGCAGTGCATAAAAACGAACAAGATTGGACATGTTAGCCCATTTTTTATTCGCTTTGGCTTTTTTCAAATACGCCAGCTTCATAGGGCTATTCGACTCATCCCAGCGCATAATTTTATAACTAGGATTAGCCTCAGACCATTCTTTAATATATTTTTGGTAATCGGCTGGCATCTTTTGCCCGCCAAACCAACAATAATGAATTATCTTAGGAATCATTTATAACCGTTTTGAATCGAAAATTAACATTTATTTCAACTATGTTGTGATATTTGTTGGTAAAATGAATAGTGACAGGCTGAAAACTGATACAGGTAAAGAAAATAAACTATGAACATCTGGCTCCTAACTTCTGAATTTCCTCCTGACTTTGGTGGTGGCATAAGCACATATTGCCTTGAAACGGTTCAAATGTTCTCACTTTCGGGTCATAATGTTACGGTTATCACGCAAGACTACCAGGTTGATCAGTTAACTAAGGAAAAGAAAGATGGTTGTATGTTGGTGCGCTTTAATCCCAGTAAATACTTCACATCCTCCTTTCTTGGTTATGAGGCTAATTTAGCCTATGCTTTTTCACAGGTAGTTAAAGAATTAATTGACATTGATGAGCCACCCGACGTTATAGAAAGTCAGGAATATATGGGCATAGCCTATTATTTATTACAATATAAATGCTTGCAATATCCGATATTTAAAGACCTCAAAATAGTTGTTACCCTCCACGCTCCATCATTCCTTTATTGGGAATATAATAAAGTACCGTTATACCAGTTACCTTATTTCTGGGTAGGAGAAATGGAACGTTTTTGTATACGCAGTGCCGATATGGTTATTTCACCAAGTAAATATCTTGTGAAAGAACTTGAAAGTCGGGTTAAAACAGATGATATTACTATACATATATTAAAGAACCCTTTAAAAATAAGTGAACATTATTCAGAATTAAAGTACACAAAAAATAAAATTCTATTTTTTGGTAAACTAATTCCTCAGAAGGGCTGCCTTGAGCTTCTCACCTACTTTAAAAAATTATGGGCCGAAGGTTTTGAAAACTCACTTACTATGATTGGTGGAGGTGATCACTTATATCACCCAGAAGGAATTGATATGATAGATTTTATTAAGAAAACCTATCAAAAAGAAATTGAAAAGGGCTTATTGGTGCTTCTGGGTTCAATACCACCTAAAAAACTGAAACAATATATTTCAGATGCCCATATTATTATTATTCCAAGCATTGTAGATAACTTACCCTACACAGTACCTGAAGTTATGAGCCTTGGCAAAATAGTATTGGCATCGGTGCAAGGAGGCCAGTCAGAAATTATTGAAAATGGGATAGATGGTTTTCTTTTCGACCATACTGACCCATACTCATTCAAAAACAAGCTGGAATATATTTTATCCTTACCTGAAGAATCATTGAGGAATATAAGCTTAAACGCCTATAATAAGGTACAGACTGAGTTTGCCTACCCAAATATTTACAATAAAAAACACAAACTCTTTGAGAATCTTATAGCCAAAAAAAACACAAAGAAAGAGTTCCCGTTAATTAGGCCGCAGCCTTGCAAGAAACATTTCATCAATGATACTAATGACACCATAGGCCTATTATCTGTTATTGTTCCCTATTTCAACATGGGAAAATACGTTGAGGAAACAATTCTCTCTATCATAAATTCGTCTTATAAAAAGACTGAAATTATTTTAGTGAATGACGGAAGCACCGGCGAAGAAAACCTTTCAATTCTAAATAAGCTCGTTGACAAGTACAAAATAAAAGTCATTAACAAATCAAATGAAGGTTTAGCCCTGGCACGCAATACAGGGGCAAAAATTGCAATGGGACAATACCTTGCTTTTCTGGACCCGGATGATACAGTTGAACCTGAGTATTACGAAAAAGCCATTTCGGTTCTAAAAGCCTACGAAAACATTTACTTTGCTGGATGTTGGGCAAAATATTTTGGTGAAGCAAACGGATATTGGCCAACCTTTAACCCTGAACCTCCGTACTTGTTGGTTCACAATATGATAAATAGTAGTGCGTTAGTGTATAAAAAACAGGCATTCCTTAGTTTTGGATTAAATGATGCACAAATGATTTATGGAATGGAAGACTATGAAAGCGTAATAAGTTTGATTGAAAATGGTTATCAGGGAGTTGCCTTACCAGAGCCTCTCTGGAATTATCGTGTTCGTAAAGATTCTATGGCTCGTGGGTTTACTAACACCAAGCAGGTATATCTTTATAGATTGATAGCAGAGAAACATGCAAATTTTTACTCTAAATTTGGTGCTGATATTACTAATATATTAAATGCAAATGGGCCTGGATTTAAGTACGATAATCCTACTTTTTTCCATAACGTTCCGGGCATTTCTATAACTAGTAATAAATTCAAACAAAAAATTATAACTATTGCAAAGTCAAATCCGTTATTAAGAAAAATTGCAATTAAGATAAAAAAACGTTTAAAATAATGGTGTTAAAGGTATTAAGAGACTGGCTTGGTGGGACAAATAAGATAGAACGTTTCTGGCTATTATCTAAGATCGAGTTCAAACTGAGGTATTACGAAAATATGCTGGGCTTGGTTTGGGCACTTATTAAACCGCTTTCAGATATTCTTGTATACTATGTGGCTTTTGAAATAATAATGAAATCAGGCACTCCGCAATTCGTTTCGTTTTTATTTCTTGGCCTTATTTTATGGAATTTTTTTCTGGAAAGCTCCACCGGAACCATACAAGTATTGGCTACAAAAAAGTACTTGTATGAGTATACCAATATGAACAAAATAGAAATTTATCTTTCTATTATTGGCAGTAACTTAATAGGATTGTTTTTTAATTTCTGTATGTTCACAGTTTATTATCTTGTTTTTGAAAAAGCGCCTGTACAATTTACCTGGCATTGGATATTTATAATTCCAATTGTATTTAACCTTGCACTTCTTTCACTGGCATTCTCTATAATATTA
>DATHNG010000010.1:0-17724 GCA_035486275.1 Bacteroidia bacterium | reverse complement strand
ATCCGGCAAGTAAATCAGTCTTTTTTACTTGTAGATATTAACATTTTACTACTCATAAAGCTGCCCGGCCTGGCAGGAGGCAAGGCTGTTTTTAGACTAATTTGGGGTTTCAAATTCAGGTATCATGAATAGTACCAGGCTAGTTATAGCTGTTTTTGTCCTTTTAAGTAGCTCAATCATGTTTGCCTTCGAGCGAAATGCCGAACCCAAAACCTATTCACCTGCTAAAGATATTCTACATGAAATACCCTGCACCAATAATGGAAGGATTGGAGTTATAAAGTATTACTTTGATGGCTCAAGGTACAATGTAGAAATACCTTTTGCTGAAGATACCGTATTGAATTTATTGGTAAGGGTTACACCCAATATTATTGCCCCCGATGCCAGTGACATGAATACAGGTAGTGCCGGTTATGCAGACCCAGGGCTTGAAAACCAGCCCATTACTATAGATAAACTAAAGAATGGCCTTGAGAAAGGATATTATGCCAATGGCAAGTTGAAATGGGAGTTTAACTATATCGAAGGCAAAAAGAATGGCTTACAAAAGGAGTATTACGAAAATGGGAATCCCTCTTGGGAGACTATTTACAAAAATGATAAACGAAATGGCCTACAAAAAGGATATTACGAAAGTGGTAAGCCCGAATGGCAGATACCATATTGGGTAGATCAAATAAATGGCGATGCCAAGGAAATGTATGAAAATGGTACACTTAAAGAAAATGTTCCCTTTAAACACGGTAAAAAAACAGGGATTGAAAGAACCTATTACGAAAGTGGTAAACTAATGGGTGAATATCCGTTTCTTCACAATAAGCAAAATGGTATAGCTAAAGAATATTATGAAACCGGTGAGGTATACAGAGAAACCCCTTATACCAATGGCCAAAAAGATGGTCTTGAAAAAGTATATGATAGAACGGGTATTGTGTTGAACCAAACGAACTACGAAATGGGCAAAAAACAGGCCAAAGCATTGCGTTTTTAGATCTCGTTTTTTCGCATTCCTTATTCTTATTAACCAAGGTGAATAACTAGTACGTAGTTGGGTTTATTTTTTTATTACTTTCACCGCATAAACGTCAATATCCGATTATATGAATCTACACGAATACCAAGGCAAGACCATACTTAAGCAGTTTGGTGTACCCATTCAGGAAGGAATAGTAGCCAACACTGTTGATGAGGCAGTAGCTGCAGCAAAAGAATTACAAAAACAAACCAATACACAGGTATGGGTTGTAAAGGCACAGGTGCATGCCGGTGGACGTGGAAAAGCAGGTGGCGTAAAAGTTGCTACATCGCTTGATGCAGTAAAAGAAAAAGCTACTGCTATATTGGGTATGAACCTTATATCGCGCCAAACAGGCCCGCAAGGAAAGATCGTTCACAAAATATTGATAGCTCAGGATGTATACTATCCGGGCCCTACAAAGACAGCAGAGTTCTACCTGAGCGTTATGCTAAACCGTCAAAAGGGAAGGAACATGATAGTTTACTCTCCTGCCGGTGGTATGGAAATTGAAGAAGTAGCAGAAAAGACACCTGAACTTATATTTAAAGAAGAAATTGACCCTAAAGTAGGTTTCCAGGCTTTCCAGGCTAGGAAGATCGCTTTCAACTTTGGCTTATCAGGCGAGGCGTTTAAGAACATGGTAAAATTTGTAACAGGCGTTTATAAAGCCTACGAAGCAGCCGATGCATCTATGATAGAAATTAACCCTGTATTAAAAGCAACTGACGAAAAGATCATTGCCGTTGATTGTAAAATGATTCTGGATGGCAACGCTCTATATCGTCACCCGGACTATGCAGCTATGCGCGATATACAGGAAGAAGATCCTATTGAAGTAGAAGCATCTGACAACAAACTGAACTTTGTAAAATTAGATGGTAATGTAGGTTGCATGGTAAACGGCGCAGGCCTTGCTATGGCAACCATGGATATTATTAAACTGGCCGGCGGTAACCCGGCTAACTTCCTAGATGTTGGTGGAACCGCAAATGCAGAGCGTGTTGAAAAAGCATTCCGCATAATACTAAGAGAGCCAGGCGTAAAAGCAATATTGGTAAATATATTTGGCGGTATTGTTCGTTGCGACAGGGTTGCACAAGGTATTGTAGATGCGTACAAGAATATTGGCGAAATAAAAGTGCCTATTATTGTTCGTTTGCAAGGTACCAATGCAGCAGAGGCTAAAAAACTTATTGAAGATTCAGGCCTTAAGGTGTTCTCTGTAATTTTATTACAGGAAGCCGCTGACATGGTAACTAAAGTGTTAAAGACCGCTTAAGGCGCTTGCTGTTTCAAAATACTAATCACAGGTTATACTGATGAAAAAGATCCTCATTGCAAATCGTGGTGAAATAGCCCTCAGGGTTATGCGTACCTGTAAAGACATGGGCATAAAGACCGTTGCTGTATTTTCTGAAGCTGACCGCAAAGCATTGTTTGTGCGCTATGCCGACGAAGCAGTTTGCATAGGCCCGCCAGAATCAGGCAAATCGTATTTACTGGGTGATAAAATAATTGAAGTAGCTAAAAAATTAAAAGTAGACGGCATACATCCTGGCTATGGATTCCTTTCAGAGAATGCTGCATTTGCACAAAAGGTGAAAGAAGCAGGACTTATATTTATTGGTCCTTCGGCAGAAGCGATGAGGATGATGGGCGATAAATTATCTGCCAAGCATACCGCAAAAAAATATAACATACCTATGGTTCCGGGTAGCGATGGAGCCATTACCGATATTAAAGAAGCACAGGAAGTAGCCAAGAAGGTTGGTTTACCCGTACTTATTAAAGCCAGCGCAGGCGGCGGCGGAAAGGGTATGCGTGTGGTAGAAAAAGCTGAACTGCTTGAAGAGCAGATAAAACTGGCTACCAGCGAAGCTAAATCAGCTTTCGGAGATGGATCGGTATTTATTGAACGATATGTAAAAGGCCCTCGCCATATAGAGATACAGATAATGGCCGATAACCATGGTAACGTAGTTTATTTGTTCGAGCGCGAATGTTCTATACAGCGCCGTCACCAAAAGGTGGTGGAAGAAGCGCCTTCATCGGTGCTGACTGAGGAGATACGTAAAAAAATGGGCCAATGTGCTGTTGATATTGCCAAGGCATGTAAATACTCAGGTGCAGGAACCATAGAGTTTTTGCTCGATGAGAACAAAGATTTTTTCTTCCTCGAAATGAATACACGCTTACAGGTTGAACACCCGGTAACGGAATTAATAACTGGCATTGACCTTGTGCGTGAACAGATAAATGTTGCTAGAGGCAACAAGCTCAGCTTTACACAAGACGATCTTAAGATACACGGCCACTCTATTGAAATACGTGTTTGTGCAGAAGATCCATCCAATAACTTCCTTCCCGATATTGGTAAACTGACTACATATGCTCCGCCAAAAGGGCCGGGTGTACGTGTAGATGATTCTATGGAAGAAGGTATGGATATACCTATTTATTACGACCCCATGATCGCCAAGTTAATTGTGCATGGGCGTAACCGTACCGAGGCTATTGAGCGCATGATACGTGCTATTGATGAATATAAAATTGCAGGAGTGCAAACCACATTGGAGTTTTGCAAGTTTGTGATGCGCCATCCTGCTTTCGTTTCAGGTAAATTCGACACACACTTTGTAAACAACCATTTTAAGCCCGAGATGCTTAATGATGCATCGGAAAGCGAAGAAGCTGATATGATTGCGGCCATTGCGGCTAGTTTGTTCTCATCAAACAAAGCAATTAAACCAGCAACGTCTGTTACAACTGCAAGTACTGAAAAAGGTATTTCTGCCTGGAGAAGAAGAAGGGATTAATCTATTCATTATTATTTGGGCGTTCCCATTCGGGTCGGGCTTTCCTTTTCAACTCCTCTCGAGTACTCGGGATTGCGGGGTTTCCACTGCAATCCTTAACGCGGTGCTACTTGTTATTTATGAAATAGGTAAAAGATGAGCGCGGGTTAGTCCCGAGTGCTCGGGAGCAAGCAAGGAGCGATATCCGCCCCAATAGGAACTCATCACAGAAAGATTTAATAAACTACTTACTGCCCCTTCGCTTAGCCATTATTACAACCATATAATACCTGTACTTGGTATCCTTTGTACCATGCACAAAACCAATACCAATTTCAGTAAGGCTGCGGCTGAAATCAGTCTGTGCAAGTAAAAACTTCCTGTTCTCGCCGCTCGATGATTCCTTATCGGTAACCAATGCACCAATTGCATCCTCACCAGACTGCCATCCACCAGCTATCATAACTTCAAAATCATCAGCGTTCTTATGTTTCAAATAGGCAGTATCGAGCCTGAACCCTGCTTTATTTATATAGTAGTTTATGCCATATCCCTTTTTATCGACCTTACCGTAGTAATCATTTGCAGCCATATCCTCAGCCTTTTGTTCAGCCACCATAGCAAGTGTATCATTATAGCGGATTGCAGGGCCTGCAGGTATATCTTTAAGGCTTACACGAAGGCGTTCTGTATACGAATTAGGATCTTTGCGAATCTTCAACAGGTATTGATAACCGCGCAATCCCTGCTGGTAATCTCCCTTAATACCATCGGCCGGAACTTCGTAGGCTGTAAGTAATAACATAAATCCTGCATAAAAGCTTATAACACTATATTTCGCAATCTTCTTTATCATATATCATCAATAATTATTGAGGTAAAAATAAACATAGTTTTGAATAATTATAACTCTATCTGCATATTATCCTGTAAGGGAAAAATGCTACTTTCGGCAATACAAATCCTATAAGCTCATGTCTAAAACCTACCTGCATTACATAAAGGCAATATTATTATTTCTGCCTCTTTCAATATTGGCTCAGAAAGAAGTATCACCAACCCCCACTCCATCGGCACAACGCATTGCAGGTATGGACCAGTGTAAAAAACTCAATGAGGCTTCATTGGTTTCGAATGTTAAGTTCCGCAATGTAGGACCATCGGTAATGAGCGGACGTGTTGTAGATGTTGATGTGTGCCCGACCGACCCAACACACTTTTATGTGGCATATGCTTCAGGTGGTTTGTGGGTTACATACAATAACGGGCAAACATTTACTCCCTTATTCGATAACCAGGTTGTAATGACAATTGGCGATATTGCAGTTGACTGGACACATGGAGAAACCATTTGGGTAGGAACAGGAGAGAACAACTCAAGCCGTTCATCGTATGCAGGTGTGGGCATGTTCAAAAGCACTGATAAAGGCAAAACATGGGAATACAAGGGCTTGGGAGAATCGCAACACATTGGCAGAATAGTCATTGATCCGAGCGACCCGAATACAGTTGATGTGGCAGTATTGGGGCATTTATATACACCCAATGAAGAACGTGGTATGTATAAAACTACTGATGGTGGCAAGACCTGGAAGAAAACACTGTTCATTGATAATAATACCGGCGCTATTGACCTTGCAATGGACCCCACTAATTCTAAAATACTATATGCTGCTATGTGGCACCGTGAGCGCAGGGCGTGGAACTTTGATGGCAGTGGCAAAACAAGCGGCATTTATAAAAGCATTGATGGTGGAGACACATGGGCATTACTTACAACAAAAGAAAGCGGCTTCCCTACAGGTGATGGTGCGGGAAGAATTGGATTAGCTGTTTACCCGAAAAATCCGAATATTATATATGCATCTATAGATAACCAGGATGACCGTGACAACAAGAAAAAGAAAACAGGCCTGACAAAAGATACCTTGCGTACTATGACCAAGGCAGCTTTTATGACCTTGAGCGATTCAGTTATAGAAAAATTTTTGCGCGATAATAATTTTGCTGATGAGTATACCGGTGAGCGCGTAAAGAAAATGGTACAGGCAGATAGCATTAAGCCAATTGCATTGGTGGAATATTTAGAAGATGCTGATGTTGCATTAAGTGAAACCAATGTAAAGGGTATTGAAGTATATCGATCTGATGATGCGGGTAAAACATGGAAACGAACGCACCAGGGTTACCTTGATGAGGTGGTGAATACGTATGGTTACTATTTCGGGCAGATACGTGTATCTCCAATGAATCCTGATAAGATTTACATATTTGGTGTGCCTGTTTTAAAATCGGTTGATGCTGGTAAAACATTTCGTTCGATAGATGGTGATAACACACATGGCGATTTTCACGCACTGTGGCTAGACCCTAACTATGATGGCCATATGATAGTTGGTTCTGATGGTGGCATACACATTTCATACGACGATGGAAAAACATACGTTAAGTGTAACAGCCCTGATGTTGGACAGTTCTATTCTGTAAACTACGATATGGAAAAGCCTTATAATGTATATGGTGGCTTGCAGGACAATGGCGTTTGGTATGGCCCATCGACAAATAAGGATAATATGGAATGGTACCAGGAAGGGCAGTATCCTTTCAAACGTATTATGGGTGGCGATGGTATGCAGGTAATGGTCGACACGCGCGACAATGCAACTTGCTATACCGGTTACCAATTTGGTAATTATTACCGTGTAAATAAAACATCAGGCGATTCAAAATTCATTCAACCCACACATAAACTTGGTGAACGGCCTTTACGTTTTAACTGGGAAACACCAATCTGGTTATCAAGGCACAACCAGGATATTTTATACATGGGCTCCGACCGGTTCCACCGTGCTATGAACAAAGGAGACGATTTTGAAACCCTGTCGCCTGACCTTACAAAGGGAGGTAAAAAAGGCAATATTCCGTATGGTACTATTACAACAATGAATGAATCCGCATTGAAATTCGGATTATTATATATAGGCACTGATGATGGCTTGATTTATGTATCGCAGGATGATGGATACAACTGGAAAAAAATATCGGACAACCTGCCACAGAACCTGAAAGTAACAAGAGTCTATGCCTCGAACTTTGATACTGCAACCATATATGCTTCATTAAGCGGATATTTTTACGATGACTTTACACCCTATGTTTATATGTCAAAGAATTATGGAAAGACATGGGAAAAGATAGGCGCTGACCTGCCAATGGGAGAAATTGTGAACGTGGTAAAAGAAGATCCTAAAAACAAAAACGTGGTGTATGTTGGTACTGATAATGGGCTGTATGTTTCATTGAACAGAGGCAGATCATTCATGCACATGACTGGCGGCCTGCCAGCCGTTTCTGTTCACGACCTTATTGTTCAGCCAAGGGACAATGACCTGATTGTTGGCACTCATGGCCGTTCTATATACATTGCGCATGTTGGTGAATTACAGCAACTGAATGATAGCATTCTTGCAAAAGATATTTATACCTTCCAGGCAAAACCTGTTAAATACAGGGAAAATTGGGGTAAGATAGCCACAACCTGGAGCGATACTGTTGAAGCTAAAACAACATTTGCTTTCTACATAAAAGAAAAAGGAGTTACTACCATTCGCATTAAAACTGCCGGTGAGAATAGTATTTTATTAAACACACTGAAAGATACCGGCGCAAAAGGCTTGAACTATTTTACATATGACCTGAGTATTGATTCAACCCTGAAAGCACAATACCAAGCCAAATTAAATGATGATAAAGATTTAGATGCAGACACAAAGAAACTCGATATAGCAGACAACAAAAAGTATTATTTAAAGCCCGGAAAATATGTGGCAGAAGTAGTGACCGAAAAAGGTGTGAGCCAGAAAATAAAATTCATCATTAAGCCTGCTGAAAAGAGAGAAAGGGAACAGTCAGAGCCCGGAAAATAGTTAGTAGGTATAATATCTTGTTGACTCTTGCTGGTAGATCGGCAATATCCATCCTACCCTGAACCCGCTTAACAGATCGTACTTAGTGCTATTATCCATTTTCATCAGTTCGAAATTATACTGCAGGTTCTTAGTAAATCCTTGTGTAAACTCAAACCCGGCAAAGAAATTAGTCATACGATGATTACCCAAGTACTGGTAGCCAATAAATTCGGTCACACAAAAACCTTCAGATAGCTGCTCATAACCTTGTGTATAGTTGCTGTCTATTTGCGGGGTCCAGTTATTATCTTGTATGCGTATGTGATGGCGTAAGTAACCCGCACTAACCCTTACAAGTATACCGGAATTCGGATTGGGCTTTTTAAATGCAAACAGCTTACCTACCGACAGTTGTATATCATACCCTCTTTCAAAGTAAGTTATAGAAGGATATGTGCCATCATTAGAAATAAGATTCCCATCGCTTGTTGCAATACTATCTAATATGCCTTGCTTAAGTATGTTACCAAATAAAAATGCTCCCTGTGCACCGAACTCCCAATTAGTTTTGGTCTTATATTCAACATCTATCTGCACATTTGAGTTCCAGCCGAAAACCTTTGCAAGGTCACCGCCCGGCAACTCTGCGGCATATGATGCGCCTATTAAAAAACCTCTGACTACCGAATCTTTAACATTATACTGCGCCCAGGCCAGATTACTCCAGCCCGAAAATAATATCACAGTTAGTATGGTAAGGCTTTTACGCATTAACTTTTCGCATCTTCTTCTCCATGTTGGAAAAGGCTCTTATTTGAAAATGCCATTAATTGTTGCATGGTACGCTGCATTCCGTCTGATGAACCATCGAGAAATATTACATTGCCCTTGCCCGATTCAGCAAAGTTCTTGATAGCTTCTGTCCACATAGAGAACATAATAACGGACATATCCGCATTTATTGTTTGCATTTCCTTAGCCGCCTGTAGTATACCTTTTGCTACTTCCTGGCGGAACAATGCCACACCCTGGCCACGTAATTGCGCCGCCAAACGCTCAGCTTCAGCAGTTATCTTTATATAGTTCCCCTCTGCTTCAGCAGCTTTGGTTTTTGTAATAAGCAGTGCCTGCCCTTCGTTTTCAGCCGCTGACTTTAAGTTATTAGCCGCAACAACCTTAGCCATCGATTTCATAATGGCTTCGTCAAATGAAATATCATTTATCTGCATATCTATCAGGTGATAACCCCATCCTGCAAGTGTAGGATCTAATTGCTCCTTAACATGAACAACTATTTCGCTTCTTAAGCCTAAAATATCAGATTGTTTCAGGTTAGCCACATAACTCCTTATAGCTCCTTCAATGGTACGTATCAAAGCCTGCATCAGGTTCTTTTCATCAATGAATTTAAAAGCCACATTCATAATGGTTTGTTCCGTTTGGTCCATAACGGCAAACAAAAGCATGGCTTTAAAGTTTACATTGGCCTGGTCTTGCGTAATAGCCTGAAACTCCAATTCAACCGAACGGTTCTGTATAGATATTCTGCGGTACACGCTTTCAATAAGTGGAATTTTAAAGTTAAGCCCCGGGCGCAATATACGTTTGTATTTTCCGAATACTGTTATTACAGCTATGTAACCTTGCTGCAGGGTTATAAATCCTGAAAAAAGTACCATAATAACCAACAGTGCTACAATACCAACTACAATATTTCCGTTCATGGTGATGAGTTTAGAACACCAAAGTAACGCTTTTTTCGGATAGCAAAAGTCCGTTGTTATATTGACCAGTATTCTTTATAAAAATCTAAAATTGCTTACCTTCGCACAAATTTATTTAGCTATGCAAACAGCTGCAAAAAAGATACAAATGGTTGACCTTATCAGCCAGTATGAAAAGATACAGACAGAGATTGATGCAGCCATATTGAATGTGGTGCGTTCATCAGCATATATTAATGGCCCCGAGGTGAAATCATTCCAGGCAGAAATGGAAAAATACCTGGGCATTAAGCATGTTATACCCTGTGCCAATGGTACCGATGCATTACAAATAGCTATGATGGCAATGGACCTGAAACCGGGTGACGAGGTTATTACCGCTGACTTTACCTATGTTGCTACTGCCGAGGTTATTGCATTACTGGGATTAAAACCTGTTTTGGTTGATGTTTACCCAGGCACTTTTACCCTGAATATAGAAGCTGTGAAAAAAGCAATTACACCTAAAACCAAGGCTATAGTACCCGTGCACCTATTCGGCCAATGCGCTGAAATGGATGAACTTATGAAACTTGCTAAAGAGCACAGTTTTTATGTATTTGAAGATGTGGCACAAGCTATTGGCGCTGATTATACCTACCCAGATGGCAAAAAAGTAAAAGCAGGAACAATAGGGCATATAGGTTGTACTTCGTTCTTCCCTTCAAAGAATTTAGGTTGCTATGGCGATGGTGGTGCAATTTTCACCAATGATGATGAAGTGGCTAAGAAAATCCGCATGATAGCTAATCATGGGCAATCGGTACAGTATTACCACGATGTGGTGGGTGTAAATTCCCGCCTTGATAGCATTCAGGCTGCAATACTGCGGATAAAGCTGCGCCACTTAGATGAATATGCTGTGGCACGTCAAAAAGCAGCCGCATTTTATGACAAGGCGCTTGGCAATCATCCTAAGATAAAAATACCGGTACGAAGTAAACACTCTACCCATGTATTCCATCAATATACACTAGTGCTTGAAGGTGCAGACAGAGATAAATTAAGGGAGCATTTAGCCTCTAAAGATATACCTGCAATGATATATTACCCGGTACCATTACATTTGCAAAAAGCATACAGAGACCCACGCTATAAAGAAGGCGATTTCCCGGTTACTGAGCATCTGTGCAGATCAGTTATATCACTGCCTATCCACACCGAATTAAGTGAAGAAACACAAAGCTATATTGTAGCTGCAGTATTGGAGTTCCTGAAGTAGAGGCATAGCCTCTTTTTCTCTTCATTGGAGGGAGCTTTACAATAAAAGAGTTATTTATCCGTTAATAAAGGTTCCGGCTCTTTATTTTCGTAATACTCTGCACGTATGGAACCAAGGGTTTATTTCACAATCATCATTTTGTTTGTTGCGGAAAATGAATCATTCGCCCAATACAACAGTCATTTAGCAGGAGAATATACCCTTAATGATACCCTAGCCGTTGAAATAATTGCAGATAGTTCTAATAATGCAGGCATTTATATTTCTCATAATGATACCATTTATGCCTATGCCACCATCGATAGCACAAACAACACTTTAACCAGTTACCAACCTCTTCAGCATAAAACAGCCAATACTCCATTTCAAGAAAAGGGATATGGTTCCTTTACGGATAACTACGATGTAATATATGCCCATTTCAGGGTTGAACATCCGCCTGAACAGTCAGTTGTATATGGGCCCAAGGAAGATATTTACACCCGCACTACAACCGGTGCTACTATAAACAGTAATATTCAGGCGACCTTGTGGCCAAATCCGGTTAAAACTGATCTGCATTTTATAGTAAGCGAGCGTGAACCCGATGCTAATGTTAAGGTTCTTAACCTTAAGGGGGAATGCGTGTATACGAATACCCTCAGCGAATTAGTCAACAATGAAAAATATGTGGTTAACACACAATCGTTTCCACCGGGTATGTACATCCTTCAAATTTCGGGCGATAACTACATAAGCAGTAGTAAGTTTATTAAACAATAATACCCCCTAAAAGGAGGTATTATCAATAACACTATTTTTAATTTATCAAGCTGCACCTGTCTTTCTAACAGTCTGCTTTTGAACAGAAGCCGATTGAGTACGAGGCTTACCTGCCGACTTAGGCGTTTTTTGATGTATAGGCTTAGCCTTTATATTATCAGCAGGCACTGCTAATTTGGCTTCATCACCTTCTTCGGTCTTTGTTTCTTCAAAGTTCAGCATATCTGCTTTCTGTAATATGTTATACCACTGAATAAGCTTACGTACATCTGAAATATGTACACGTTCCCTATCATAGTCAGGTAATATCTCGCCAAAATACTTCATCAATTCAGGCTCATCTGCCTTGTGTTCAATTGCAGGGCCCTTCTTTTCTTTTTCGCTTATCTTGGTGAACACTTCTGCCAAAGGCATATCCTTATCAGTACAATATACGCTGATTGCCTCAAGGGTATGCACACGTTGCGTTGCATAAACGGGCATGCGTTTCTTATCTACTAATGACTCTACAATAACACTGTTCTTTGATTGTGCTATGGTTTTAAACAAACCAGGTTGTCCTGCTACTGCTATAATTTCGCTTAAATTCATTTTTCTATGTTTTGATTTTCTTTGAGCAAATATAAGGTTTTTATGATGGAAAAGTAGTTTCTCTGTGAAACTCTGTGCACTTTGTGGACTCTGTGTTAGGTTTATTTTCAACCTTTTCTCGGGGCGGCTCTTGCTCCCTGCTTGCCTGTGTTTGCTATACTCGCATCATTTGCAGCTAACCCGCGCCCACCTTTACTGCAGTTGTTAGTCGACAGTCGTTAGTGTATTTTGCGTTAGGGATAGTAGCGTAAAGCCCGCAGCCGACCTTAGGAGGCGAGGACTTGCAGCGTATAGCCCGATCCGCAGGGGAACGCCCTAAATTTAATTAGCGAAAAGCTATTGAGAGTGATACGCCTTCCCTAACTGAGATTGAGTAAAAACCTGTACCTTTGACTCAAACATTTACACTTATGAAACTTGCCAATTACGTACAAGGGAAATGGATAGAAGGAACCGGAGACGGAGTTCCATTATTTAACGCGGTTACAGGTGCACAGGTAGCAGAAGCTACAACGAGCGGAATTGATTTTAAATCGATGCTTGAATATGCAAGAACCGTCGGCGGGCCAACACTTCGCAAAATGACTTTCCACGAAAGGGCGTTGATGCTGAAAAAGCTTGCACTTTACCTGACCGATAAAAAAGATATTTTCTATAAGGTATCGTACGCTACAGGGGCAACCAAAGTAGATTCATGGATAGATATTGAAGGCGGCATTGGAAACCTGTTCGTATATGCAAGTAAAGGCAGGCGTGAATTACCTAACACTCCTTTTTTTGTGGATGGGAAACCGGAAATGATATCGAAGAACGGAACATTTTTAGGTCACCATATTTGTGTACCCTTAGAAGGTGCTGCTGTGCATATTAATGCATTCAACTTCCCTTGCTGGGGTATGCTTGAAAAAATAGCCGTTAACCTGTTAGCTGGCATGCCATCAATTGTAAAACCGGCAACGGTAACATCATTCCTTACACAGGTAATGGTAAAAGAAATTGTTGCTTCAGGCATATTACCTGAGGGCGCATTACAATTACTATGCGGAAGCACTGGAAATTTGCTTGACATGTTAGATTGCCAGGATGTGGTAACCTTTACCGGTAGCGCATCAACGGGCAGAAAACTAAAATCGGCACCAAACATTATAAACAACTCCATACGTTTTAATATGGAGGCAGATTCACTGAACTGCTGCATTTTAGGACCAGACGCCCAACCCGGCACCCCGATATTTGATCTGTTTATAAAGGAAGTAGCAAAAGAAATGACCGTAAAAGCAGGACAGAAATGTACTGCCATACGTCGCACTATTATACCTGACCATTTAGCGGAACCGGCAATGGAAGCGCTAAAGAAAAGACTTGCAAGCATTGCCCTGGGTGACCCGCAGGCTGAAGGTGTGCGTATGGGTCCGCTGGCAGGAAAAGAACAGGCAAAAGAAGTACTTGAAAAAGTAAAAGAGTTGCAGAAGTCTTGTCAGACGGTTTATGGTAATTATGATGATTTTGAAGTAATGGCTGCTGATAAAAAGAAAGGCGCATTCTTCCCATCCATGTTACTGTATTGCGCTGACCCTATTCATACTAAAGCGCCGCATGAAATAGAAGCATTCGGGCCGATAAGTACAATTATGCCATATAAGAATATTGCTGACGCTGCATTACTTGCTCGTATGGGCAAGGGAAGCTTAGTGGGTTCGGTATTTACTGAGAACGATGACTATGCCCGCGAAATAGTATTAGGCACTGCTGCCTACCATGGTCGTATGGTTATTATTAATTCACGTTGCGCTGGCGAAAATACAGGGCATGGTTCTCCCCTGCCTCACCTTGTACATGGCGGACCCGGAAGAGCAGGAGGAGGAGAAGAAATGGGTGGTATGAGAGGTATATTTCATTATATGCAGCGTACTGCCATACAATCGCACCCTACAACTATAACCAAGATCACAGAAGTTTACCAACCTAAAGGAGAACAATGGGAAGATGTTATTCACCCGTTCCGCAAGCACTTTGAAGATCTGAAGATCGGCGAAACATTAACTACACATAAGCGTACCGTTACTGAAGCTGATATTGTGAACTTTGCTAACATTAGCGGAGACAACTTCTATGCACACATGGATGTTACTTCCCTGGAAGGAACATTGTTTACCAGCCGCGTAGCGCATGGTTATTTCATTCTTTCTATGTCGGCAGGTTTATTTGTTGATCCTAAAAAAGGCCCTGTACTTGCTAACTACGGACTTGATGAGTGCCGTTTTATTAAACCGGTTTACGTAGGTGCTACCATAGGTGTAAGGCTTACCGTAAAAGAAAAGATAGCTAAAGAAAACCGCGAAGGTGAAATACCGCAGGGTATTGTTAAATGGCAGGTTGATGCCTACGACGAAACGGGTGAAACTGTTGCTTTAGCTACAATCCTTACCATAGTAGCCAGGAAGAATAAATAAGCTTAGATTTCTATAAATAAAAAAGGCCAGAAACAATGTTTCCGGCCTTTTTTATTTATTATCTGTCAATTAAATTGAGCCCGCTGAACCGGTAACTATTACTATAGCCCAAATTATAGCAGCTAACCAACATAACCCTATGGCACCGGTTAAGCCAAATAAAAATGAGCCGCCCAATAACCACAAAATAAGTATCCACCAAAAATGAGTCTTGATCATGTCATCGTGCAAGTAAACAGCAAGTGGAGGAATAATTATGGCCAGAATAATAAGAACTATTAATGGTATATCATGAGTGCCTTCAGTAGAATTACTGTTTTGAATCTCATCAGGAGACACAGTTTCTATTGCCTTAATCTTATTCTCAGCTTTTGTCGTCGAATAGGTAGTTATGGTAGTAGCTTCATTTTTATGAGATACTTGTTTTGTTGTCTTCTTCTGAGAAGTCATTATTTCTTTGGATGGTTGAGCCTTAGAAATGTTAGTAATAGCTGTACCTATATTTGTATTGCTGCTTATGTCAGAAACCTTACCAGGAACAACGATATCCGTTTTTACTTCCTTCTTAACATCATGACTGGTTTTATTGAATGAAACAACAGGATCATTATGTCCGAAATTATAATACTTAGCCTTGTTGAAAGCGCTTTGATTCATAGAGCCGCAAGACGCTAAAAACATAGTAACTACAATTGCTGAAATGGCCACTAATAAAGTATTTATTCTTTTCATTGTTATACGGTTTAATTGTTTGGGTTGCTTTATTTAGTTTTATAAATACGCTTCAAATGTATTTATTTTTTTTATTCCTTATTCGCATGCAATGAATAGTACAATACATGCCAATAGTTAAGCAAGTAAAAAGCTAATTGCGAAAAACACCATAGGTATGGCCTCGGATTACCTGTAAACACACATTTTGGTGGTGTATACCTGCCCCATTACGGTTACTCGTATAAAGTATATACCTGCCTGTAATCCGGGAATATCCATTGGTATATACATATTACCTGTATTATTAATAGTCACTCCCCATCTATACATTTCCTGTCCTATAACATTGTCAACTGAAATATCGGCATAACTGTTAAGAGGAATATTCTGCAGGTATAAAGTAAAGCTACCATTATTAGGATTTGGGTATGTATACAATGTATTTGACTGGAACTGAACTATTGTATCATTATATACCGTTATCGAATCTCGCCCTATACTATAACATCCATTACTATTTATCTCTAATTGAACAAGGTAACGTCCATCTTTAGAGTAATTATGAATGCAGTGACTTCCTGCTCCATAACTACCATCACCAAAATACCAGTCATAAGTACTGCCTGCCGTTACACCCTGAGTACTATTGGCAAAGGAGATTTGCCTTCCGTAATTTCTTCCATAGGAAAAACTGACATTCAAATTACAACCATTGGTAGGGTTCGCATTTGTGATGCTAAGCAATGTGTCCCAACTGCTGTAACAACCATAACCACTATCCGATACATACAATGAAACATAATAGTTTCCATTGGCCGTATACACATGGGTACAGTTAGCAGTATTCGCAACGTTGCCATCACCAAAATACCATGAATTACTGGCACCAGGATATAGTCCGGTAGACGTGTTATTAAAATTCACAAGTCCGTTTGAACCCAGAATACTATTAAAGCTGGCATGCAAATTACACTCTCTGCCATTTGTAATTGTAATCATCTCATTAAAACTAGAAGTGCAACCATAGCCACTATCCGCAATACTCAGGTAAACATAATAATTACCATTATAAGTATAGGTATGCGTACAAGTGTTTCCTGTTCCATATGTGCCGTCTCCAAAACTCCAGTTAATAGTAGCACCCGGATATACGCCTGATGATGTATTGGTAAACACTACCTGCCCATTAGCACCGTAAGCAGCATTGAAACTTACAACAAGATTACATGGTAAAGCATTACTAATATTTATGTCCGTATCTGCCTGGCCACTGCAATAACCGCCAGTATCAGATATCGAGAGGTCAACATAATAATTTCCATTATATGTAAATGTATGACTACATGTACTACCGGTGCCAGAAGTTCCATCATAAAAATACCAGTAGTACGAAGCACCCGGGTATACCCCGGAAGAACTACTGCTACTAAAATTAACCTGCCCATTGGCACCCGTTACGGCGGTTATTTTAGGCCTTACATTACATACCCAGGCATTGGATATAGTTACGGAAGTATCGTAATACGAATAACAACCATAGCCTGTGTCCATTATACCCAACTCAGCATAATAAGTACCATCGTATGTGTAGGAATGCGTAAATGTATTCAATGTTGTTTCGGCCTGAGTATTATCACCAAAGTACCAATAATATTCGGCGCCCGGGGTTACTCCGGTAGAAGTACTATTGAAATTCACTTTTCCGCTTGCCCCTGCCACATAATTAAACTTTGCTTTTAATTTACATGATGTACCATTGCTCACCTTTATACTATCAACATAATACGCCAGGCAGCCATTATATCCGCTGTCTTCAACATACATTTCAGCATAATAGGTATTGTTATAATCATATTTATAAGAGAAAGTGTTCTTACCAGGTACCATGGGGCTGCCATCGCCCGGATCCCAATAGTAAATTGCACCGGGGTTCGCACCTGTAGATGTACTGGTAAAATTAATAATACCACCAGGGCCACTTGTATACTTAAAGCTTGGAACAATATTGCATGGAGGGGCAGTATTAACTAAAACATATTGGGCTTGTTGCGAAGTGCATCCATATCCAGAATTCTGAGCACTTAAAGTTACCAGATAATACCCATTATACGCATAGGTATGAGTAAACGAGCTTCCGTTTACACTAGAACTGCCATCACCAGGATCCCATGTATAGGTTACTCCGGCGTCCGCTCCGGAGGTATTATTCATAAAGGATGCAGTACCGTTATTTCCCATATTGTAGTTAAATGCGGCGGTCAGGCTACATGTAGTGGCGTTAGTTATTTTAACACTATCTATTTTCCAACTGCTGCATCCTGTAGAAGAGTTATTAAGGTTCAGGAAAACATAATAGGTCCCGTTATATTTGTACGTATATGACAGAGAACTGACACCAGTAACAGGAGGGCTCCCATCACCCAGGTACCAAGTATATGTTGTTCCACCCGAAACACCTGTAGAAGTACTTGTAAAACTTACCAGGCCTGAGGCTC
>DATHNG010000009.1:0-19987 GCA_035486275.1 Bacteroidia bacterium | reverse complement strand
CACCGGCAATGTAAATATTGATGTGTACGACATGTTGGGCAAAAAAGTTGAAAGCTGGACATTACCTGCTAATGAAAACAGTGCAACCGAAAATGTTTCGGGCCTGGCCAAAGGCATGTATATATACATGATAACTAATGGCAATACTATTCTGCAAAGAGGAAAAGTAATGATTCAACGATAAAACCACTGATTACTTAAAACAAAAAGGCTGCCTTAACAGGGCAGCCTTTTTCATTTGTATCATCGTAGTGTTTCCCTGAACACCCATTTGTTTTTGAATTCATCGCAACACACATCGGTGTATTCCATATTTATGGTGTAAAACTCGCGATCGAGCTCGGGAAATAAGGTAAGAATATTGTGGTAATACTGATGCTCGGAATTAGGACAAGCTTTATTGCTATTGGTAAAATTAAATTGCTCTGCCAGGTTCTTTGCTATAGTATTCCATCGTATGTTCTCTGCCAGGTCATCAGGCAATTCAGCCGACTTGAATTCTATCATAGCTTTTTGTTTTACGGCGTTACAGTAACCGTATTGGTAGTACTTGCCGAACCAACAGCGTTGGTAACTGTAAGCGAAACAGGGTAAGTGCCTGCAACTGAATATACATAAGTAGGGTTTTCAGCAAAGCTTGACCCACTGCCGTCGCCAAAGCTCCATGCATACGAAACGGCCCCGCTACCGGTAAATGTAAATGTAACTGTTTGCCCCGCTTTAGGGCTGGCAGGACTAAATGTAAATGTATTGGTAGGAGCCGTTGGGGCAGCAGGCTTTTTTGCACATCCGCCTAAACCACCACAGAATAAGGCTATTAAAAAGGCTATAGAAATACGTCTGATATGTTTCATTATATGGGTTTTATTCTTTTGTTGTGCTAATATACATAATTGTACTTAGCCGCATATTTGCATACCTGCAATCGCCCAATTTTTGAGGCTTTTTTTTACTATATTTGTATATATGATTTTTGCAGGTAATACAAAGAAAAGGATAAGCGGCATAGTAATGCTTGTGCTTTCAGGTGTATTATTATTTGGCAGTGCATGTAATAAAAGCGAACCTGCCAGCAATGCTTCTATGACGGCAACCATAAACGGCAACCAGGTTACTTTTACCGTTTCACTATCGAGTTCGAACGGATATACTATTGTGAGCGGCAGCAGCAGCAACTACAGCATGCAGCTTGTATTCAAAACCCTTTCAGCAGGCATATTTACACTTGGCGACCAGTCTACCGGTTACTATGCTACCGTTACCGATAACTTTGGCTACAGCTATAGCACAACAGCTGCCAATACAGGGCAAATTACACTTACCCAGCAAGCGGGTTCGCGCTATAATGGTACGTTTTACTTTACCGCTGTGGAAACATCTCCTACATCGGGTGGCGCAACCATAAGCGCTACAAACGGCAACTGCACTAATATTTAAGGGGGGGGCAACCGGTACGTATTTATACGTATTTTGAGCAGAGTACCATGTACACATAGAGAAAAATATCTATTTTCCTCAAGCTCAAATTCATCGAAACATTTAAACACTTATATTATGGAAGGTACTGTACATGCCCACAATACATCATCGAATACGTTTCACCTGGCTATAAGCATGGCCGGCGCTATTTCAGCCGGAGCGTATACGGCCGGTGTAATTGATTATCTAACCGAAACTCTTGAACGGTGGCAAGTGGCTAAAAAAAACATAGCTGCTGCAGTTCCGCAACATAATATAGTTATTGACATATTGAGCGGTGCATCTGCCGGAGGAATGACGGCGGCAATTACAACTGCCGCTATTCATAGCGAGTTCAATCACATAAACGGCAGTAACCCGCAGGGTGAGAAGTATAATATACTATACGACTGCTGGGTAAACTTTACCAGCGACCTTGCACTAAAAGATCTTTTAGCTGTTGATGATATTGATGAGAATGCTGTAATATCGTTACTGAACTCAAAAACCATTGACAAAATAGGAGAAAAGGTCAGCGGAAATACTGGGCTTTTTCAAAAGCCTATTCCTGATTATTTTTCAAAAGAACTTGAAATTATACTCACCTTATCGAACCTGACGGGGATACCATTTTATGTAAAGTATGAAGGCGATCTGACGGAGGCCCAACAATTTCTCGACCGCAGAGATTTTGCACACTTCAAACTAGGTTTAGCCAAGATCGGGCGTATTCCACTAAAGATGAACAAAACCGATATTTTCTTCCTGGTAGAAGCAGCCAAAGCTACAGGTGCTTTTCCGGTTGGGCTTTCTTCACGAATACTGGTAAGAAAGAAACAATACATAGAACAGAATGAATTCATTAACCCGCTGATACGGGATAATATAAGGCATGGAAATAATACAAGTATTGAAATACCTGACGAGTACAGGTCGCTGAATATTGATGGAGGAGTGTTTAACAATGAACCCATGGAGGTTACACGGCAGTTGCTTATGAGCCTTGTAAAAGGTATTAACCTTACAGAGCTTTTACAAAAGGGCAAAACCGATATTACACCCCAAAACGATACCAATGCCAACTTTGCCGTGATAATGGTTGACCCGTTTCCGGCAGTAGATGCTGCGCCTGAAAAAACCAAGGTTACAGAAGCGGCAGGCTATAAGGGGCAATTATTGTCGAACATAATACCACGGATAGTTACATCTATGCGTTCGCAATTACTTTTTGATGCTAAAAACCTGCAGCAAGCACTCGACAGCAAAAACTTCAATGCCTTTTTAATAGCGCCGAAAATAGACACTACCGAAAACAGTAATGCTATAGCATGCGGTTCACTTGGCGGGTTCGGTGGGTTCCTGAAAAAAGATTTCCGTATTCACGATTTTTTTCTTGGACGCAGAAACTGCCAGCGTTTTTTGCAGGAGCATTTACTTTTTCCAATTGAAACTGAAAATGAAATTATAAAATACGGGTACAATACACCGGAATTGAAAACCAAATTCAAAATCACATCGAAAGGTGTTGAATATTTACCACTTATACCCGACGTGCTTGAAAATGGCGAGCTTAATACAACAGAGGAGTTACTTGTTCCTAAGCCACAACTTACTGAAAGCGAACTGGAATTATACAGACCATTCATTATTAAACGTTACAGGAAAATAATGGCGAATACCGGATTAAAAGGCTTTAGCCGTTTTATTGCAATAACTGCCGCTTTTTTAACCAGCGGTAAAGTTGCTGATGCCGTGACTGATTATATTAAAAAGGATTTAACGGAAAGGGGGCTTTATAAAGAAAACTAATACCGTGGTTTATGCCTAACTACAAATAAATTAACATTCCGGTGAATACCGGAAATGTAAACATCTAATAATTACAAATTAACGTAGGCTCTTATTCTTCAACCGCTTCAGCCTTCTCAACTTTCTGCACATAGCCATTTTTGGTAAGCTTATTCATTATCTTGCTTACTTCAACTTTAATTGGACCCGGCAGATTACCCAAAAAAGCCGGGTGAAAGCCCCATTTAAGGGTATTGGTATCAGGCACGCCAGCCCAGTACATGTGGTCTTTTAATTTATATTGGGTAAACCGTTGCGGCATTGTTTGTTCAATTTCCTCAAGCTTTGCTTCAATCTGTTTGTTGTTCATAAAGGTTTGTTTTGGTTTACCGTTTAGTTTTCAGAAGGGCTGGTAGGGAAATTAACTGTATATGATTGGTTTTTCCAGGTAATAGCAACAGAATGCTTTGTGTTCACATTGTTTATAACACTATCAAGCTCAATGTTTTGCAAAGGAGCGCGTGCGGTATTGAAATATGAAGTAATAACAATAAACCTTTCTACACGGGTAGCAGGTTTTTTACCATTTATAGTAGCATTGCCTTCAGCAATTGATGCAATGGCTTCGTTAATAAGCGCCAGATCGATACCACGCACCGAGTTGCGTAATTTATACGGCAGATCTTCAAGAAACTCTTTCCTCAAAGAATTCTCGGGTTGAGCAATATTGCCCGGCTTTAATTTGATGGTTTTGATTGGAAATTTCATGATTGTTTTGGTTTTAACGATTTAGGTCCTGTTATATAATTATTAAATATACATCAATTTATTCGATAAAACACATTTATTAATGGTTAATGCGCTATAATGGGTCAAAATTGCGACGAAAATGGGGCTTAAAAATCCAATATGCTTTAAAAAGTAAATTGAAACCCAACTGCGCCAAAATTTTCGTTATAACCTGTATTCTGGCTTGGGAAAGTTGGGCTTATATTAAAATATAATTCCATTGTATGTAGTTCATGCTGGTTCGATTCATATGAATACCTAACACACACTGAACTTACAACGTTGCCCAGATTATAGTAATAATTACCAGGAGTTTGGCCCGAATTATCCTGTGTAACTATACAGCCTAAATGGCCTCCTACGCCAACACTCAAATGACTGTCCTTTATTTTGTATACAGTACAATATAAGCGGAGTGAAACATCAACCATAACAAGACTATAATAGTATTGTGAGGTTTGAGAAGTGTAAGTGGTAGTAAATTGATTGGGAGCAGGATTTCCATTGTTTGTAACAGTATAAAACTGGTCAGTTACTTTACCGCCAAAATTATAGCCGGAAAAACCTGCGTCGAAAACAATAAATAAAGGCTCATTCACCGCCGACTGCCATTCGCAGCCTAATGAATAACCTATACCAGGCGCCATTGTCGAACCTGTATGTTTATAACCATTATAGTCAACTCCCTTTTCGGGTAAAGTGGAGTTATATTCATTGGGGCTTACCGGAATATCTAATTTATCAGTACTGAAAGAAACACCCAGGGATACATAAAAACCAACATGCTTTTTGTTATAACAGGTAGGTGAACTTACAGACACGGAATCCTGTGCATTCGTTTTTAACCCAAAAAAAATAAGAAGAAGAAATATGAGTAGTCTATTCTTCATACTACAAATGTACTAAAAACAAAAAAATATTACAATCTATGCCCTGTAATTATCTTCTCTCCAGTTTACAATAGCTTTCTTAATATCATCGTTGCTCAGGTTCTCCCTCACGGCATGTTCGGCAAGGGCAACAAACTCTTCATCGGCTGCAAAACGCAAAGCAATTATTTGTTGTATGGTAAGGGCTTTATTCAGCAACTTACCGGTAAGCGCAAAATGGCGAAGGTTTTCTTCGGCACGTATGGCACGATCCTGGGCCTTTAACGCAAATGAGCGGAACAAAAAATATGCTGTAAGCAGGCACAACGATGTAAGCACAAACAACCCGGCATTAATTCTGCCACTATGCCTTATGAATATGGTACAGCATAAATTAGCTACTGATAGAATAAATAGCATAACCACGAAAAAGTAGTACAGCTTATGTGAGCGGCTTTCGGGTTTTAACTTACGGTGATTCTGGTAGTTCTGCATTTGGTTTGTTGTTTAGTAGCCAAAGGTATACAAATGGGAGAGAGTTAAGCGTTGAGTAAGCTATGTGTTTCGCGCTCTTAAGCACTAAAGGGGCTTTGAGCTATGCCCCACGTCATTGCTGTAGAAGTTACTTAATTCGGTAACAAAAGAGAATTTTGTTACTATGAGAATAAATACGCAAGACATTGACCCTCCAGAGAAACTATCTGGAGAAGTACCGTTTTCTGATAACAGAGTATGAACTTGTAAAGCAGAAGGCCCATCCGGTGTATAAACAGGCTCAGGAGTTTTATAGAGCAAACGATACCTGTGCCAAAAGCTTTTTGAAGTATTATAACCGTTATAAGCAAAGAGGTCAAAGCTTTGACCTGTTACCTCAAAAAAGAGGCCCGCACTATAAAGCCAGAAGACCATTGCCTTTTATAGAGAATAAGGTTATAGAATTACGTAATAAAGGCAATAACCGCTTTGAGATATATAACATACTTAAACCCAACTTGCATAAATTTACCCCGTCACCTTCGGGCGTTTATAATATATACAGGCGTAATAATCTGAACAGATTAAAGCCTGGAATGAAACAAAGCAGAAGAAGGATAATAAAAGAACGGATGGGTCAGTTAGGACATATAGATTGTCATTATTTAAGTAAAAGTGTAATTAAAGGCCAAAGCAAGAAGCTCTACCTGGTATGTCTTATTGATGACTTTAGTCGTTTGGCATAGGCAGAAGTAACAGAGAATATTACAGCATTGACGGTTATGTTTGCAAGCCTTAAGTGCCTTAATATGCTTCACGATCAATACAAACTGAAGTTTGAAGAAATACTTTCAGATAACGGCCCTGAATTTGGCCCCAAAACAAGCTAACAGAAAGAAAATCATCCCTTTGAAAGAATGCTTATGGAGCTTGGCACAAAACATCGATATACATGGCCTTACCGACCTCAAACCAATGGCAAAGTAGAACGCTTCTGGAGAATACTGGAAGATAACCTTCTAAGGGATACTTTCTTTGACTCATTAACTGAACTAAAAGACGAACTCATACAATACTTATACTACTATAACCATGGAAGGCCACGCCAAGGAATCAATAATCTTAAACCAATTGATAAAATAAATCCATTACCGAATTAAGTAACTTCTACAGCAATGACGAACTACACAATACTACTTCTTCTGAAACACCTTTTTACCAGAAGCACCCAATAACATAAAGTGCTCATCAATAGAATTAATATTTACATCGGTATACTTGCCGTAGCCATCCTTATACTCACGTAAGGAATAACAGGTAACCGCATCGGTAGAAAGAAAATTATCGATGAACTTATAGCTCCAGTACGATTGGTTGCGGCTCGGTGCACCATTCATGGTTACTATAACTGTCTCGGCAAGGGTATCGGGCGAAATAACCAGGCGGTGGGCTGTATCACCAACCTCTACCCAGGTACCTATGAGCAAGTCTTTTATTTTGTTGGTATCAAGTTTCTGACAAGGGTCGTATGCTTTTTGCGCAAAGCCAATTGTTGTAATAAGCGCTAATGCAAGTGTACCAATAATGCGTTTCATATTCGTATAGGGTTTGATACGCCAAAAGTAAAAAACTATTGCAACACCACCTTAGTCACTGCAACATTGCTCTTATCAGCATTACATGCTTTAATAAAATACACACCCTTTGCAAGGTTGTTGCCTGATAGTTCATATTGTTTGCCTGTGCATTCTATGTTCTCAATGGTTCTGCCTGTTACATCATTTACTTCAATGTAATGCTTACCATCGGTATTGAACACCACACTGGTTGAGGTTGTGAACGGATTAGGGAACACAACAACACTTACAAACTGCTGAGAAAGGTTTTGAACAGATGTTGGTTTTACAGTTATACGTATACCTAAAGTATCTGCATAGCCACAAGAAGATGCCGCATATACCCAATACGTTGTTGAAGTATCAGGAAGCACAACTATGTTACTGGTTGTTTGGCCTGTACTCCAGGTATAGCTTGCGCCCGGAGAAGTTATTAAGGTTAATATTACAGAATCACCAGGGTATATGCTATCGGCAGAGGCGCTTAGCGAGGCATTTAAAAAGCCGTAGCCATTAACAGTATCTGTAAGAACAGTTCCGGGGCATTTACCACCATTAATAGTAACTGTATATGTTGCGGTTCCAAATGGATATACTATAACACTACTGTTAGTAGCACCATTGCTCCAGGCATAGGTTTGACCACCGGTTGCAATCAATGTATCCGGCATTCCTGGACAAACAGAATCTTTTTCAGCAAACACCGAAAAATCTGAAGGATTGTTTATTACAACTACTATGGTTTCTGTATCTACACAGCCCATACCATTTTTACCTGTTACAGAATATGTAGTAGTAACAGAAGGGGTGGTTTGCACAGAAGCACCCGTAGTAACATTGAGTCCGGCTGCTGGCGACCAGACATAATTACTATACGAACCACTTGCGTTCAATACATTGGAATTGCCGGGGCACATATTTGTTGAGTTAGATGCGTATATAGTTATCGGGTACGGCACCATAATAACCGTTGTAGTATCTTTCGTACATGTGCCGTTATTTACACTGACCGAATAGGTAGTGGTGTATAGAGGTTGAACATTAATACGGCTTGTAGTTTGCCCGGTACTCCATAAGTAAGTTCCGCTGCCACCAACATTTAATACTTGCGAAGCTCCGTAACAAATAGAATCGCTGGCGCTGACAGTTACAGCTGGTAAAGGATTAACATTTATGGTAATATTCTTGCTTATACTATCTGTACCTGCCAGATTTGAAACAATAAGGCTAACCTTATGCACGCCTGAAACAGTGTAGTTAACCGCCGGATTTTTTAGGGATGATGTTGCAGGGTGCCCACCTGCAAAAGTCCAGGCCCATATAGTGGCATGATGCAATGAAGTATCTGCAAAGTGAATAGAATCATTCGCGCAAACTGTAGAATCATTTTCAGTGAAAAAAGCAACCGGCTTAACAGAACGAGAAACTTTACGGATGCGGTTATTATCGGCATCACATATATATACATTACCGGAATCATCTGCCGCCATTTGTAAAGGGTTATCAAATGTAGCCTGGTCAGCCCAACCACCATCACCGGCAAACCCAGTTATTCCATATTTCCCTGCAAAATCGGTTATAATACCTTTTGCATTTATAACCCGAACACGGTTATTAAGAAAATCGGCTATATAAAGATCGCCTGCTTTATCAAATGCAATTCCTTTCGGGAATGATAACTTGGCAGCTGTAGCGGGTCCACCATCGCCCGTATTTCCGGCATTCCCCGTTCCTTTACCTACAATAGTTGAAATAATACCACCTGAGTTTACCTTGCGGACACAACTGTTCCACCAATCATCAATATATAAATTACCCACGCTATCAAATATCATCCGCAACGGCTCATATAATCTGGCAGCCGTAGCAGGTCCACCATCACCGTTATACCCGGAAGTACCATTTCCGGCCACGGTTGTTATAATGCCATTGGTATTTACTTTACGCACCCTATTATTATACACATCGGCAATATATATGTTCCCGGTATCATCAACTGCAAGGCCCTGAGGATAGTTAAACTCTGCAGCGGTCGCCTGTCCTCCGTCTCCACTATAACCATTTGCTCCGGTGCCCGCTATGGTTGTCATAATACCACTGGTATTCACTTTTCGCACCTGCTCGTTATATGTATCAGCAATATAAATATTCCCTTTCTTATCTATTGCAACTCCACCGGGGGCATTAAGCCCGTTAGCAGTTGCAGGATATCCGTCGCCTACATAAACTTTGGCGCCATCGCCAGCAAATGTTGAAACAATACCTTTTGAATTGATCTTACGCACCCGGTTATTGCCACCATCAATAAAATATACGTTGGCTGAGTCATCTACAATAATATCAGATGGGCCATTCAGATCGGCTGCTGTAGCCGGGCCACCATCTCCTGTAAAACTTGCTGCACCCGTGCCTGCATAGGTTGATATAATTTGTGATTTAGTTACGCTTGAAGATAGTATGTAAACACAGAATAGAAGAATACTTTTTTTCATTATTATGCTATGAAAATGTTATTTACTGAATCACAACTTTGGTCACCGCAACATTGCTTTTATTGCAATTAAATGCTTTTATAAAGTACACACCTTTTGCAAGGTTATTACCCGATAATTCATATTGCCTGCCAGTGCATTCTATCTTTTCAATGGTTCTGCCAGTTACATCATTTACTTCAAGGTAATGCTTACCATCGGTATTAAATACTATACTGGTTGAGACTGTGAACGGGTTAGGGAAGCAGGCAATATTTAAAGAAGGTGACGAAATTAGAGCTACACCGGTAACATTTTTAACAGTATTATTAGTGGTGTTGGTTGTTATGGGGCTATTGTTATCGAAGTATATACCTGCCTTGTTTACTATCGTAGTTCCTAACGAGATAGTATAAACAGGTGTTATGCTATACTGAATAAAACCCTTACTCAATGTTTTACTAGCTAATGTGTCGGGCAAATTAATATTATTAAAGCTAAACCTTACAACATTACTGCCACTTATGGTTGTAATTACAGGCGCACTTTTATCAGTAATTACCAATGTTGAGGCATCTAAGTTCTTATCCAATGTATCTACTATAACTACATTATGTGCAAGTGCAGTGCCTGTATTCTGAAAATGAATGGTATACGTTAATTGTTGTGTCGCAGCTATATCTCCAATAGGCCATACTGTTTTTCCGTTCGGGTCAAATGGCAAACCAACACAGTTATGCGGAAATGGTTTTATCCAATACGAAAAACTGTTATTCGACGGAGCAGAATCACCAGTTACAGGGCTTATGAACATAGATACCAATATACTGTCCTTAGCAGGAATGCTATCAACCATACCACTCAGTGCAACACAATACGATCTGCCAATATCTGAAAGGCTATCAAAATTCCAGATAAGCGTATCGCCACTCGTATGTACCGTACTATCCGACACAATATTCAGAATGTGAATGGCTGTATCAACAACCAGTTTCATAGTTCCTTTCATCATCTGGCATCGGTTATTAAATATACAGGCTTGTATAGAAGCACTTCTAAATCCTGGCGTGTCTATGCATGCATATAAATTACCCGTAAGGTCAAATCCGTTTGATGGATAAACCTTTACCGTAACTGTGTCGGAATTAACACAGCTATTGGTATATGTTGCATTGACTGTATATGTTATTGAAGTTAAAGGGCTGGTTATAACAGATGCACCGCTTGTAGAATTTAATGCAGTGGAAGGGCTCCATGAATATGAAGATGCACCACCTGCAAGAAGAGTGACTGAGTTTCCTGCACAGACTGCATCTGAAGAAGGAGTTATTGAAAGTGGTGCCGGAGTAACATTTACCGGCACTGTTTTTGAACCACTAATAGCACAACTGCCATTTGCTGACACACTTATGTTTCCGCCTACAGCGCCTATCATTACAGTTATGGAAGTATCGGTAGACGTTCCGCTCCAGCCTGAGGGAAGTGTCCAGGTATAACCCTGTGCATTGGCTATTTTATGTGTTGAATATATTTGAATGGAGCCCTGACAAGCTATTGAAGCGCCAATAATTGTATCGGGTTGCGCCGGGGTTAAACAAACTTCACGCACTACGCTGTTTTTGTTATCGGCTATGTACAAAATCCCCTTTGTATCAACGCAAACACCTGTAGGCTGCCATAACTCCGCCACGCTTGCAGGACCTCCGTCACCACTATATCCTGCAATTCCGTTTCCGGCAATCGTTACTATTGTATCATGTGTGTTTATCATCCGTACACAGTTATTATATGTATCTGCCACATAAATATTCCCGGTTTTATCCAAACATATACCTGTAAGGGTACCAAACTCAGCTAATTTTGCCGGGCCACCATCACCCGCATAACCCGATATACCTTTTCCTGCAATGGTGGTTATAATTCCATGAATATCAATTTTACGAATGCAGTAATTCCCTGCATCGCAGAAATAAATATCTCCAATACTATCAACAACTATACCGGTGGGATCACTTATAGATGCGTATCTGGCCGGGCCACCATCACCTGCATATCCATTCGTTCCGCCTGATACAATAGTTATTATTTTGTTCCTATAATATTTTAATATATAATTATCCGTCGGGTCGCAGAAATAAACATTCCAGTTCTTGTCAAGTGCCACACCGGTAGCTGAGCTTACATGTGCATTTTGTGCCAGAATACTATCGGGTATCTGTGAACCATAAGTGCCACAAAGTGTACCATTTTGTGCAGGCGGGTTTGCATATTGCAATGCCTGTCCGTAGTTATACATTGAATTGAATATAGCTTTTGAAGAATCTGTAGCCATGTATCCGTTTCCGTAAATAAATGAATTGCCACTGCATGTTATATATTTACTTATGATGCCATTTGGGGTTACTTCACGTATCAGATCATTACCAACATCGCCTATAAACACATTCCCTTTTTTATCGGCAGCAACACTATATGGGTAGGAAAGAAGAGCCTGATTGGCAGGGCCACCATCCCCATAATATCCGTTAGAAGGGCTGAGCGGTGCAGCAATGGTATCACCTTCAAGCACTGTTATTCTATGCTGGGCATTAACCGAAACAATATTATTCCATGCATAGGTATAAATAATACCTGCTTTATCCACCTGCACAAACTGCATATTCATTTTCACTGAATCCGCATTCATTCCGGTATACAACGCTTCGCCTGTTTGGAATTGGCTATTACCAAACAATGTATTTATTATTCCATTGGTACCAATCTTTCTTATTCTGAAATTTCCAATATCAGCTATATAAATATTACCAGTATCATCCGTAGTTATTCCCATAGGGTTGCCAAGACGGGCAGCAGTATCAGGCCCTCCGTCGCCGCTAAAAGCTTCCTGGTTATCCATTTTAGTCAATGCAGTAATTGTATCATGTGTATTTATTTTATACACACAGTTCTCATTTGCATCGGCCACAAACAGGTTATTATTTTTGTCAAGTGCCAGGCTGTATGCTTCAGCATTGTAAACAGAATCGGCAAGTAATGCCAAGCCATTTTTCATTGCTGTGTGGCCTTTACCCATAATGGTTGTTAAGGTATCGTTTATATTTATTTTATGAATGCGAAACCCATCTGAAAAATAAACATTGCCATAGGAATCGATAGCAATACCTAATGATTCATTTAGTGATTCGGAAGTTGCCGGCACATTATCTGCCGGGTAATACCCGAATGATGGCTTGATTCCGTTTCCTGCTATGGTTGTAATTATACCATTCGTATCTATCTTCCGTATAACGTAATTGCCATTATCCATAAAATAAATATTCCCGTTCCCATCAATATTAATCTTCCCCGGGCCATATAATCCGGCTGCTGTAGCAGGGCCATTATCGCCACTATATGAATTTGGCCCGTTCCCTGCATATAATGCAATACTACCATTCGGTGATAGTTTCCATATTCTGTTATATAATCCTGACAGGTACAGGTTGCCTTTTTTATCTAAAACAGCATCGTAAACACTTCCACCCAATGACAATACAGGCTTACCAACCGGTGATGAACCTGCAAATGTTTTTATAACATTTGTTTGCGCTGTAACGCGCATTACACTCAAACTAAAACAGAGGGTGATGATTACGAGTAGTAGTTTTTTCATTTCCATTGATATGTGTGGATTATAAATATCGTTTATCTGCCTTCAGTTTATTGCAACACAACTTTAGTCACTGCAACATTGCTCTTATCGGCATTAAATGCTTTTATAAAGTACACACCCTTTGCAAGGTTGTTACCCGATAATTCATATTGTTTGCCTGTGCATTCTATTTTCTCAATGGTTCTGCCAGTTACATCATTTACTTCAATGTAATGCTTGCCATCGGTATTGAACACCACACTGGTTGATGTTGTGAACGGATTAGGGAACACTGCAATATTAAATGCTGGCACTATTTTATTTATCCCTAATGGACTACCAACTATCGGGCTGATCGTAGTATTTGTTTTCACCACAGGGTTAGCATCAAAATATATTCCTGCATTGTTCTTTATCACGTCACCTGCTGTTGCGCTGCTCATAGGGCTTATGGTGTATTGAACTACACCTATGCTGCTTGTTTTGCTGGTTGCAGTATCGGGCAGGTCTATATTATCAAATGTAAACTTTACAATATTACCCGATACTATAGTTGGAACAACCTTACTGCTGCTCGATGTTACTTTTAAGGTTGTAGGGTCAACATACTGGCTGAGGGTATCTATCACTACCACATTCTTTGCAGGTGCTGTTCCTGTGTTCTGGAAATGAATAGTGTAACTCAGTTGTTGTGTGGCTGAAATGTCGCCTTCAGGCAATACGCTCTTCTCATTCGGGTCGAACGGGAAACCAACACAGTTATAAGGATATGGTTTTACCCAATAGGTTATACTATTATTGGCCGGAACTGAATCACCCGCAGTTGGTGTAATGAACATCGATACAAAGACACTGTCTCCCACGGGTACATTACTTACCGTACCTGTTAAGGCTACACAATGTGTTTTACCGAAATACGAAAGGCTGTCGTAATTCCATATCAGTGTATCGCCGCTTACAAGTGCCGCACTGTCCGATATGGTGTTGGTTATATGTATAGCCGTATCGAGCACTAATTTCAATTGCCCGCTCATAACCTGGCAACGGTTATTGAATATACATGCCTGTATACTTGCTCCCGAAATTTTAGGAGTATCGATACACACCTGCAGGTTACCGGCAAGGTCGAAACCATTGTAAGGCGTTACGGTAATTATTTTTGTAACAGGAACACTGCAAGCGCCCTTGGTTCCTGTAACTGTATAAGTGGTAGTGGCGGCCGGAGAAACTACAATAACAGAACTTGTAGCGCCTGTACCCCACATATATGTTGTTGCACCGCTGGCGGTAAGCTTAGTAGAATTACCGGCACAGATAAGGCTATCGCCAATTACTTTGACTGTTGGGCTGCTATTAACTGCTATGGTTATTGAAGTATCTTTTACACAACCATTGTTCGATACACCAACCGTATAGGTAATATTTACAATAGGATTAACTATTACAGTACCAGTTGTAGCGCCTGATCCCCATGAATAGCTCGTTCCACCGGTTGCAACTAATGTATCAGGTGTTCCTGCACATAAAATTGTTTTTCCTGTTATTGTTACCACAGGTGTCGGATTAATGGATACTGTAACCGTATTTGTCGCCGCACATCCTGATGTCGTTCCGGTAACCGTATAAGTTATTGTAGCAGATGGGGTGGCATTTACCGATGAACCAGTTGTAGCATTTAATGCACTATTCGGCGCCCAGGTATATGCAGATGCTCCACTCGCTTTTAAGGTAGACGTGCTGCCCACACATACTCCCGCAGGAGAAGCCGTTACACTTACTGTCGGGGTAGCATTTACCGTTACTGCTACAATTGTTTGCGTTGCCACACAACCAAAGGCCGATGCACCATTTACAGAGTATGTAATTGTGCTGGCAGGTGTAGCAGATACGCTGCTGCCTGTTGATACATTAAGGCTTCCGGTAGGTGCCCATGTATATGTTGCGGCGCCGCTTGCATTTAATACCGTAGATGCACCTGAACAGATAGTAGCTATTGTTGCACTGGCTGTAATAACAGGTTTAGGATTTACTGTTACTGTAAATGAAGTGTCTTTTACGCAGCCGCCTGCATTTTTTACAGCTATTGAATAGGTGGCAGTTGCAGCAGGGCTGACAATTATGCTGCTTGTGGTTGCTCCTGTGCTCCATGTATAACTTGTTCCACCACTCGCTATAAGGGTATCAGCAATACCCTGGCACTTTGTTACGTTGCCCTTTATAGTAACTGCCGGGGTTACGACTACAGTAACATAGCTTGTTTTAGTAAGGCTGTCGCAATAAAAACTGTTACAAGCCTTTAATTTCACCGTGTATACTCCCGGTGAAGTATAAGTATGTGTGGGGCTCTTTGCTGTTGATGTACCTCCATCACCAAAGCTCCATAGCCATGTAGTTCCGTTCTTGGTAGTATTGGTAAATTTCACTGAATCGCCGGTGCAAGTATTGGTAACGCTTGCAGTATATGCCAAAGCAATAACCGGGTACGGGTCAATGAACACCGTATACTCGGCATAGTTTCCACAGAGTGCATCACAAGCGGTATTTATATAACTAAGGCCCGAAGCAACAATCCGCATACGCAAAGGAGTACTTGTTACAGCCGTGTGTGGTACTGTAAACGGAACCATTATAGTTGGGCTTCCGCTAATGTTTCCGCTTACCAATCTTTCAGAACCGCTTATAGGAAATTTACCATCATTATTATAATCAATCCATGCTACTGTATTTCCACCAGCCTGATAAATGAGTGTATATGAAGAATCAATTGTCAGGTGAATTTGTGGGGTACATGTAAAGTCGTTGGTAAACCCACCACCAGGGAATGTTTCTACACCATTCAACGTAACCATCGATAATTTTCCCGCCGTACACGCATACGCATATTGTGTTGGCTTACAGCTATCGGCAATCGGCACCTGCGGAATGTTTATGGGCACAATTTGTGAAATAGAATCGGTGCCCTTATAGTTTGTAGTTACCAGGGTTACATTATAGTTTCCGCTTACTGTGTAAATGTGCGCCGACGGGTTTTGCAGTGTAGAAGTGGTTCCATCACCAAATCTCCATAACCACGATGTAGCATTATATGTGCTGTCGGTAAATGTAGTTGTGGCAGTACAAACTGTACTTGTAGTAAATGAAAATTTAGGTTTAGGCAAAACCGTATCGGGTATAATGGTAACAGCATAGTCGGCGGTTTGTCCGCAGCCATACCCCCCATTACCTGCACACGGGCCTGAATTCATTTTGTCGGTAAATACACGCATACGCACAATGCTGTTCAGCGAAGCATTGGATGGAACGGTAACATTGAAGGTAAAGGTTTGAGGATTGACAGGATCGGCTCCGGTATTATAGTAAACCCGTTCTGAAGGAACACTGAAAGTACCATCGTTATTAAAATCGATGTATACTTCCACATTAGCTGAACCTGACTCGTTTGGCGGACAATATACAGTAACCGACATAGGATATGTATGACCCATCATGACCGTTGCGTTCTGGCAGCATGAATAATCGAAATAGTTATTTATACCGAGGGTGGTATTATTGTTTATAGCGCCAAACGTTACATTGGTAATACCTAAACTTGCACAGTAATTATTTGCAGGTGTACATATTACCTTAGGTGTATTTGCCGAACTGCGTACAACCACGTTGTAATATCCTATCAACGAATCGGTAAAACAGCTGGTTGTACGTACTGCTTTAATATTCAATGTTGTATTGCTGGTAATGCCATTAGTATAGGTAAAGGTTAGTGTTCCTCCGTTACCACTTTGCGCTGTACCATTATTAGTATAGCCATTCCGCAATTGGTAAGTAACACCGCTTTGAGTATTGGAAATTGAAAAACCTGTCAGGTTACCTGAACAAATAGAATCGGTACTGGTAGTAAATGTTATTGGGTTTATATGATGCCCCACAACAGTAAATACCTGTTTAATGGTATCTACTCCGGTGCCATTAGCAACAATAAGTGAAACGGTATCACTTCCTTCAATACTTAAACGCACACCACTGTTATACTGGGTGCTGAATGTTGCCCTGTTCAACTGCCATTTATATGTATAGGTAGCCAGAGGTGCTGTTGAATTTAAAAGCGTAACTGAATCGCCCAGGCAATAGGAAGACTTAACACCACCTTGTACCGTAAATGTAGCTATAGGTGTTGTAGGGCAACTGGTCAGGTTGGTTGTCATAACAGCAAAACCGCTTTTACCAACCGCTATGGCATGGTTTGAATCGAGGCAACTTATCATATCTATTGTTGCGCTCTTTGGCAAATTACATTGCTCCCAGTATTGTCCTCCCGTTCTTGAAATATATAAACCATTTGTACCGCCTGCTGCCAGGAGAATATTGGTAGATGCAACTGCAATAGGCCCCGACATACCAAACGGGGGAATTTGTGTTGTATAACTGCTGCCGTAATTGGTTGATTTAAGTAGCCCTGTTGAACCTGTAATATAAATGAGATTATTCAGGCAACGCACTGTATAAAACGTTGTTGTTGGTGTTGAATCATAAGGCCATGTCATGCCACCGTCGTACGATTTTATTATGCGTCCGTTACCGACAGCTATTACTGTATCATGGCTAATGAAACGCACATCGCTCATTGCAGTTGTACCCGCACCTGTAACTACTGTCCACGTTGAGCCTGAATTACTGCTGGCAATCATATAACCCTTTGTTCCTACAAGCACTGAGTTAGCTCCGTTAACATCAACAGCACTGAAATAAATAGGTGCACTTGCAGCTGATTGGTATGCTTCATTCCAGCTTGTCCCTCCGTTAGTTGTTGTCATGGCATAATAGTAATCAATGCCATAAAACTCACCGGTGCATATACCGCTGGTAGCATTTTGCACCGCTATACCTTTAATTATTGCAGGGTTTACCTGTACACCACTGGCCATAAACGGGTTCCCGACAAGTTTCCATGTACCGCCCCCATTGGCAGTTGTAATGATCTGGTTGTAAGAACCCAACCATATTGTATTCGCTGAATAATAATCGGCCGAATATACTTCCTGGGTAGTGCCTGTATTAACAACCGACCACTGCGCATACGATTCAACAAAACAGAATGCGGTTAACAAAAACAACAGCGTAATTTTCTTCATGTAATTGATAGGTATATTTAATTTGTGGATTTATTTACCCAAATGTACTAAAAAAAAGCGCTTATTTATGTGCTTTACGTAATCAGTGTTTTTGGTTGATTAAATGGTACGAACTGTTGAGCGGATTGTCATTAGTTAACCGGCTCGTCCTGCAGCACTACGCGGCCACCATAGGTAATTGATTTAATAACCTTTTCGGCAGCAGCTACTGCCTTAGGCGGCAATGGGGCATAGTTTAAAAAGCTTGTGTACTTCTGTCCGTTATTATGTATCATCCAGTTCAGCTCATACACAAGGTCTTGTGCCTGCACGGTGCTGCGATTGTTATATGATTGTTCCTTATACACCATTATCCATGTAAAACTGCTTATTGGGTAAGCCGCTGCAACAGGTGAGTTTGTTATACTTACGCGTGTATCGGCAGGTATGTCGCAATCAGCAGCAAGGCTAACCGATTCCAATGATGCCTTTATATAATTACCGGCTGAATTTTTTACAAGCGCAAAGTCCATGAACTTTTGCAGGGCATAGGTAAGCTCTACATACCCTATGGCACCGGTAGTTAAGCGTATATCTTCAGCTACACCTTCACTACCCTTGCCTGCAATTCCTACTGGCCAGTCAGGCTCCTTAGCCGTTCCTACTTTTGTGCGCCATTCATCACTGACTTTTGAAAGGTAATCGGTAAATACGTATGTGGTTCCGCTACCATCCCACCTGTGTACAACAGTAATAGCCTGGTCAGGTAGTTTAGCGTCCTTGTTCTCTGCTTTAATTTTTGCATCGTTCCACTTTGTTATTTTCCCTAAAAAAATGTCGGAAATAATATCGCCTGTAAGTTTAAGGTTTGCAATACCAGGTAAATTATAACTTAGTACTACGGCACCAATACAGGTAGGAAATTCTACCACAGGTGCACTGAACATAGCCATATCATCATTACTCAGGTAAGCATCTGAAGCGCCGAAATCAACCGCTTTTGTCATTAGTTTTTTTATACCCGCGCTGGAACCTATAGGCTGGTAAACGGTTTCAATACCGGTTTGGGAGCGGTATTCGTCCATCATTTTAGAATATATTGGGTTTGCAAAGGTCGACCCTGCACCCGAAAGCGGGCTATGATTTAAGGCAATATTACTTTCGGGTTTACCGGTTAGGTTGCACGATATTATTATGGCACTCAGTATGGGAATTACAAGCGCAATAGCAGACAGATTTCTTTTATTATGTTTGAATGCATTATATATGCCTTTAATTTTAAGTTCCATTGTTTTTTTTGTTCCTGCAGAAAAAGTAGTTGACATTGCCTTTTAATTTTATAAAACAAGGTTAGTTTACTAATGTAAATTCACTATTACCTTAACACTATCATTTTATTATGCAGGGTGCATATATATAGTATGGTATTGAATTACACTTACCCTAATAATAAAGGAATTGGTGTTAGTATTTTAACATCTGCATCATAGTAAACCCCGATACTTGTGGCATAAAAAAACATAATTTATGCTAACAGACTCAGACGCTCATGAATTTTCCACACTGCTTGAAAATACACAGGACACTTATTCGCGTAAGGACCTTGATGACAGTATTGTATATGCAAAGCGCATACAAGATGGAATGTTACTTAAAGAAAAGCACCTTCACCGCATATTCCCCGAATCGTTTATTTACACGCGCCCGCGCAATATTGTAAGCGGCGATTTTTACTGGTTTACACGCATGGGTAATAAAACAATTGTAGCGGTGGCCGACTGTA
>DATHNG010000008.1:0-3205 GCA_035486275.1 Bacteroidia bacterium | reverse complement strand
CTACGGTAACATTGTGGTAACAATATATTGCTGTTTCATCAAAATAAGCCACTTAATTTTTAAATAGTTGGTAGTAAAATGTAATCCTTAGTACCATATCATAATCGAATTTTTCTCTTGCCGTCAAATTCAGATTAGGGTCATTAAGAATGGTAATTCCATCATACCATATATTAGGCATAAAGTGAATTTGTTTTATTGGTTGGTAATCAAAACCCAGAACACCATATGATTCTTTGATATAAGGAACATTGGTAAAGGTTTGTGGTTGTCCATCAATAGTAGTTGCCTGGTAAAATGAAAGCGGGTTAAAGCCAACACAAGGGTTAAAAAAGTCATACCTTGCTATAAGACTTAGTTTCGGGGCCTTGGTATTCTTGTCTCTCAGTAACACCGCCGCTGCCATAATTGAATAGCCTGACTGAACAATGTTATGCATTGTATCGCCACCAACTGGCACAACTATATCATCAGAAGCGGCACCTAAAGAAGGCGCTAATGCTATACTTGGCGTATAAAACTGATTGTACTCGGTTTGTACAAAATATTCAGCACTGATATTAAAATTCTTTGTTTTATAACCCAGAAATATCCGTTCTGTAATATTATAGGCATGTTGAGCAACCCCGGAATCATTTTGCCATTGCAAAGTACGGCCATCCATAAAAAAGTCAAGAACTAATTTATCGTTCAGTAGCTTTACGTAAATATCACCGTAATATTTCTTCCAAACCGTATATGAAGTGGGAATCCCAAAGTTATCGGGCGTTGAACCAAGGCCGTTACCAACCATAATATTATAGCCAATACATGCATTTTCTATACCGTCATCATCTTTTTTTCTCCATAACTTTCCACCCAACTTTACACCAAAATCATTTGAATTTGTAATACCCTTCATATCCATTATAGTTCTGTCAATAGATCGGTAACCCCAAAAAGGTTCCTCTGTAATAGCAAACGAGGGAGTAGTAATTAAGCCTGTTGAAAGTGTGGAGCCTCTAAAAATATTTTTCCATTCAATATTGGCATATTTCAGATAAAATATCGGAGAGTAATTATAATTAGATGTTATAGAACCAAAAGAAGCATCCTGATTCTCTTCATGAGCAATAACAATGTGTCCAGAAAACTGGTTATTAAAAAAATAGTCATACCCAAGGTAAACCCGCTGCATTGAAAATGCATTAGACCCTTGTGGTAATTGTGAATACTGGGTATTTCCTGCTTTACCGGAATCAACATGTACTTTTGTATAATAACTACCGAACATATATCCCCAAAAATGCCCACGAGTTGAATCTGCTGATTCATGTGGCTCCACTGTTAAAGGATAATTCAGAAAATCAGTGAATTGCGCATTTACCTTAGTGCTGAAAATGATACCTAATGCTATATATAATAAAGTGATTTTTTTCACATCCATTAAAATTAATTTATACCCTAACCCTTAAATGCATATTTCAACTATATTGACAGTGCGATTCAACAATATCTTAATTTTTGAAAAACTGATAGTAAAAAGTCAACCTGAGTACCATATCATAATCTGCTTTTTCTCTTGCGGTATAAGTAACATCAGGATTTGTTCTGTTAGTAATTCCGTCATACCATAAATTAGGCATAAAGTGAATTTGTTTTATCGGTTGGTAATCAAAACCAATAACATAGTAGGACTCTTTAATTGAATTATACGGGGCAGATGACTGACTATTTACGCTGACTGGTTGGTATGTTGTAGTTGCACTAAAATTAACACAAGGGTTGAACATATCGTAACGTGCTATAATGCTTAACATAGGAACACCGGAGGTTTTATCTCGCATTAATACAGCTGCTCCCATAATAGAAAAGCCAGATTGAATATTGTTCTGTAGTGTATCGCCACCAACTGGTATTGCAGAGCCGGGAACAATGGCTGCACTAGGCACATACATTTGATTATATTGTGTTTGCTGAAAATATTCAGCGCTTATGTTAAAACTCTTTGTCTTATACCCGAGGAATATTCTCTGGGTAATTGTATAGGCATGATCTAACGCTGAATCAGTATTATGCCATTGCAAAGTATGGCCATCCATAAAAAAGTCCAACACTAATTTATCATTCAACAATTTCACATATATATCGCCATAATATTTCTTCCAAACAGTGTATGCAGATGTTATACCACTATTATCAGGCACCGACCCTGTACTGTTACCAACCATAATATTGTATCCTATGCAAGCATTTTCAATACCTACATCATCTTTCTTACTCCATATTTTGCCACCTAAATTCACCCCAAAGTCGTTAGCATTCGTAATACCTTTCATTTCCATAATTGATCTATCGAAAGAACGGTATCCCCAGAAAGGGTCTTCTGTAATATCAAATGAAGGAGTAGCAAGCAAGCCTGCTGAGAGTGTAGAACCTTTAAAAATATTCTTCCACTCCATATTGGCAAACTTCAAAAAGAAAATGGAAGTAAATTTATAATTAGTTGTTGCAAGAGCAATATTGGCATCATTTGTCTCTTCGTGTGCCAAAACAATATGTGCAGAAAAGTTCTTATTAAAAAAATAATCGTACCCTACATAAACACGCTCCATTGAAAAAGCATTCGAACCAACGGGCAAACGCGCATATTGCGTTGTCTGCGTTTTGAATGAATCGGCATGTACTTTGGTATAATAACTACCAAACATATACCCCCAAACATGCCCGCGCGTTGAATCAGCTGATTCATGCGGAGAAACAGTCAACGGGTAATTAAGAAAATCGTTGAATTGAGCACTTACGCTATTCAGGCCAATTATTATAACAATAACAACACCAAGGATCCTCTTGATTTTCATACTTTCTTTTATTAAAATGAATTCTGTTAATTAAATAGTGCCTATCTACTAATCACTATTTTAGTACAAACATTAATTCTCTCTCCTTTTATAGCCAGAGAATAGATACCGCTTGAAAGATCATCAGTATTAAAGGTAATGGAATTGTCACCGGGTTTTAATTCAGTGCTCATTTCTTTCACCAATCTTCCAGTAACATCATACAAATCTATGTTTGCCTTTCCTTCATCAATAGAAGTAACTTTTACATTTAATTGTGAACTTGCAGGAACTGGCCATGTCGTCACTTTGTTTGCAGGGTTAGGTATTGAATTTATTCCTGTAACTCTCCAAACACTAGCAGGCACATCAGCAAGCCCGGAACT
>DATHNG010000007.1:0-8983 GCA_035486275.1 Bacteroidia bacterium | reverse complement strand
TGAGCCTTATTCCTACACCAAATAAGGGCCCGGCTCAAATCAGTACTTATTAATCGGTAGGTTAAGAAATTCAGTAGAAGGTATTCATAATCAGTGGTCAGCAACAAGCTGGCTTTACCCTGTTTTATCTTTTCGCCTATTTTAATACCTTTGCACGCTTAAAAAATAGCCATGGACAAACTATATTCATCAAAAGCGCCGGAACCTGTAGGCCTGTATCCGCATGCACGCCGTGTAGGTAATCTTTTGTTTTTATCGGGTATGGGGCCAAGGCAAAAAGGCAGCAAGCAAATACCGGGTGTAACCCTTGATGATAAAGGCAATGTTACCGCTTATGATATTGAAGTGCAATGCCGTTCGGTATTTGAAAATATTAAGGCCGTATTGGAAGAAGCAGGCTCAGACTGGAATAAAATAGTTGACGTTACGGTATTCTTGACCAATATGAAAGCTGATTTCGCCATTTATAACCGTGTGTATGCTGAGTATTTTAAGGAAAACCAGCCTTGCCGCACAACTGTTGAAATAAAGTCATTACCTACCCCCATTGCGGTAGAGTTGAAGGTTATTGCAACGATATAATCACTGTCCATTAATATGAAATATACTGAATATAAAAATCTTGACCTGAGTTCTATAAGCAAGGATATACTTGATAAATGGAATAAGGAAAAGACGTTTGAAAAGAGTGTTTCACTTCGTGAGGGTTCTCCATCATTTACTTTTTATGAAGGTCCTCCTTCAGCAAACGGAATGCCGGGTATTCACCACGTAATGGCCCGTACTATAAAAGATATTTTTTGCCGTTACCAAACATTGAAAGGTAAGCAGGTGAAACGTAAAGGTGGCTGGGACACTCATGGATTACCAATAGAATTGAGCGTAGAAAAGTCATTGGGGATAACCAAGGAAGATATAGGGAAAAAGATAAGTGTAGAGGAATATAACGCTGCCTGCCGCCGTGAGGTGATGAAGTATAAAGACAAGTGGGAGGAGGTTACTCTTAAAATGGGTTACTGGGTTGATATGGATAATCCCTATGTAACATTTGACAATAACTACATAGAGAGTGTTTGGAGTCTGTTAAAAAAGCTGTACGAAAAGAAAATGCTGTATAAGGGCTATACCATACAGCCTTATTCATGGGCTGCGGGTACCGGCCTTAGCTCGCATGAGCTTAATCAACCTGGTTGTTATAAGAATATAAAGGACACCACTGTTACAGCTCAGTTCAAAGTAATAAATGATAAAAAGTCAGAGAAACTATTTACAGGCGATAAGCTTGATGTGTTCTTTCTGGCATGGACAACTACACCATGGACACTTCCATCTAACTGCGCATTAGCGGTAGGTAAAAAAATAGAGTACGACCTGGTAACAACATTTCAACCATACACAGGCCAACCCATAAAGATTGTGATGGCTAAGGAGTTGGTTGGTAAATATTTTTCAGAGAAAGCATACGGAATTCCGCTTGAAGATTATAAAGTAGGAGATAAAGTAATACCTTTTAAAGTTGAGAAGACCTTTACCGGGAATGATCTTGTCGGTATAAACTATGAGCAGCTTTTGCCTTATGCAAAGCCTGAAGGCGGAGATGGTTTCAGAGTCATAATTGGCGATTTTGTTACCACAGCCGATGGTACAGGTATTGTGCATATAGCTCCGAGTTTTGGTGCTGATGACTTCAGGGTTGCAAAACAAAACGGAATAGGCACCCTTACCTTAGTTAACAAACAAGGTAAATTTGTTGATGCCGTAACTGATTTTGCAGGTAGATTAGTTAAAACCAAAGAAGACCAGCAGGACCTCGATAAATCTACTGACCTGGCCATAGCATTGAAGTTGAAGAAGGAAGGCAGAGCATTTAAAGTGGAAAAATACGAACACAACTACCCGCATTGCTGGAGGACAGACCAACCTGTAATATACTACCCGCTTGACTCATGGTTTGTAAAAACTACTGCTGCCAAGGACAAGATGATAGAGCTTAATAAAACCATAAACTGGAAACCGGAAGCTACGGGTACAGGTAGGTTTGGTAACTGGCTTGAAAACATGGTTGACTGGAACCTTTCCCGTTCACGCTTTTGGGGTATTCCTTTGCCAATATGGAGAACTGAGGATTCCTCAGAAGAGTTATGTATTGGTTCGGTAGAAGAACTTGATAAAGAAATTAAGAAGTCAGTAGCTAAAGGCTATATGACAGAAGCCGATATTAAAAAGAGCAGGTGGGAAGACGTTGAACATAGAGATCTTCATAAGCCCTATGCTGACAATATTGTACTGGTATCGGCTAATGGCAAAAAAATGTTCCGTGAGCCTGACCTGATAGATGTTTGGTTCGATTCAGGTGCAATGCCGTATGCGCAATGGCACTATCCGTTTGAAAACAAAGAAGTGTTCAAGCAGAACTTCCCGGCTGACTTTATTGCTGAAGGTGTAGACCAGACACGTGGCTGGTTCTTTACTCTTCATGCAATAGCAGTAATGCTTTTTGATTCAGTGGCATTTAAGAATGTAGTGTCAAATGGACTTGTATTAGATAAGCATGGCAATAAAATGTCGAAGAGGCTTGGAAATGCGGTCGATCCATTTGAAACCTTGAGTAAATATGGCCCGGATGCTACGCGTTGGTATATGATAAGCAATGCGCAGCCATGGGATAACCTTAAGTTCGATGAAGAAGGCATTGCAGAGGTACAACGTAAGTTCTTCCGCGCGTTGCATAATACATATGCATTCTTTGCCCTATATGCCAATATTGATGGATTTACATTCAAGGAAAATGAGATTGCGGTAGCTGATAGACCCGAACTTGATCAATGGATATTGTCCGTGCTCAGTTCGTTGGTGAAAAGGGTAGAGGAGAGTTATGATGCCTATGAGCCAATGCGTGCTGCAAGGGATATAGAAGAATTTGTATGCGACCAGTTAAGTAACTGGTATGTACGCTTATCCCGTCGCCGTTTCTGGAAAGGAGATTATAGCGAAGATAAGATTGCAGCATTTCAGACCCTTTATACATGCCTTGAAACTGTGGCGAAGTTAATATCGCCGATAGCCCCATTTTATTCTGAAAGGCTTTTTGCCGATCTGAATAATACCTCAGGGAGGGAAAAAGTGGAATCAATACATCATAGTAATTTCCCTGTTGCCAATAAGAAGGATATTAACCCTTCCCTGGAAGAAAAAATGGACCTGGCTCAACGTATTTGCTCTTTAACTTTATCTTTAAGAAAGAAAGTTAATATACGTGTACGTCAGCCACTTAACAAAGTTGTTATACCTATATTAGATGAAAACCTAAAGCATCAGATAGAGGCTGTTAAAAAGCTGATTTTGGCCGAGGTGAATATTAAAAACCTTGAATATATAACCGATACATCGGGTATACTTGTTAAGAAGATAAAGCCAAACTTTAAAGAACTAGGAAAGAAACTTGGTCCCTTAATGAAAGAGGGTGCAAATGCCATTAATGCATTCGACCAGTCGCAGATCAGGGAAATTGAGTCAAAAGGCAGTTATAAGCTTAATTTAGGTGGAAAAGAGGTTGAGTTATTGCTGAGTGACGTAGAAGTAATATCTGAGGATATACCAGGCTGGCACTTAGCATCAGACAATAAACTGACTGTGGCACTTGATATTACAATTACTCCTGAGCTAATGGAGGAGGGGATAGCACGTGAATTGATAAATCGCATTCAAAACCTTCGTAAAGACAATAGTTTTGAGGTGACGGACAAGATAGATTTAAAGATAAAAAAGAATATAGCCGTGGATAGTGCTGTTAAGAATAATTTTAACTACATTTGCGCCGAAACGCTTGCCGCATCGCTCGAAATGGTGGAAGCCATCGACGAAGGTGGAGCAATCGATGTAGAAGTTGCTGATAATGTGAGCACTTCTATTTTTATAAATAAACACAATTAAAGACCATAACATGGCAAAGAAAACAGTAAAAAAGGCCAATAAAACAGCTAAGAAAGTTGTAGCCAAAAAAACAGTAAAGAAAGCCCCTGCTAAGAAAGTAGTAGCTAAAAAAGTAGTAAAAAAAGCAAAACCAGTAGCAAAAGCTAAACTTGCGGCTAAGCCTAAAATGATAAAGAAAGTGGAAGCGAAAAAGAAACCTGCACCTAAAGCAGTGAAAGTGGTTGAAAGGCCAATAGCAAAGAAGGTAGTTGCTCCGGTTATTGCTAAAGCAACCCCTGTTAAAGCAAGTAAAGAAGATACCAAGAACCGTTACTCTGAAAAGGAATTAGTAGAGTTTCGTAAAATTATATTAGATAAACTCGATCAGGCAAAGAAGGACTATGACCTTTTAAAGAATACTCTTTGTCATACCGATGACCATGGTACCGACGATACATCACCTACCTTTAAAATGCTTGAAGACGGATCAGATGTATTAACAAGAGAAGAAACAGCTCAATTGGCTCTTCGTCAGGAGAAATTCATCCAGAACCTTCAGAACGCTCTTATTCGTATTGAGAATAAGACATATGGCATTTGCCGCGCAACCGGCAAGTTAATACCTAAAGAACGCCTGAGAAGAGTACCTCATGCTACCTTAAGTATTGATGCCAAGCTTGAGCAGCAGTTTAATTCATAAAGAAAAACAATTGTAATAGTCTTTCTTCGGAAACTTGTGAAAAGACCTCTTATTATTATTTTTCTTGTCCTGCTCATTGACCAGATAGCCAAGATCTATATTAAAACTCATTTTTACATGGGTGAAGAATATAAGATATTGCCATGGTTTATAATACATTTCACCGAAAATAATGGGATGGCCTATGGAATGGAATTTTCGGGCCAGTATGGAAAAATATTCCTAAGCATTTTCAGAATAGCAGCTGTGATTGGAATAGGGTGGTACCTTATGCGCCTGGTAAAGGAAAAAGCCCATTGGGGGCTTATTACAAGCATAGCCTTGATATTTGCCGGAGCTATTGGCAATATAATCGATAGCGCATTTTACGGTCTCATATTCAATGAAAGCTGTGTGGGTGGTGTTGCAACACTATTTCCCAAAGGTGGTGGTTATGCAGGATTTTTGCATGGTAAAGTAGTTGATATGATATATTGCCCATTATTTCATGGCAACTTCCCCTCATGGTTCCCGATATGGCATGATCAGGAATTTACATTTTTCAGTTATATTTTCAATTGCTCCGATTCAGCAATTACTATTGGAGTAATACTTATCCTCATTTTTCAACGTAAGTTCTATCCCCGCAAGCTAGAACAGAACGAATTTCAAACTGTATAGACTCTAAATAGAGAGAAACAGTATCTTTGCCGCCTTTTAATAAACTTGTGAAAAGGCCTCTTATTATTATTTTCCTGGTACTACTAATTGACCAGGCCGTTAAAGTTTACATTAAGACCCACTTTGTGTTGGGTGAAGAGTATAAGATTACTTCATGGTTCATTATTCACTTTACTGAAAATAACGGTATGGCTTATGGAATGCAGTTTTCAGGCCAGTATGGTAAAATATTTCTTAGTGTATTCCGAATAGTTGCGGTAATTGGTATTGGCTGGTATCTTGCCCGTTTAGTAAAAGAAAAAGCTCACTGGGGGCTTATTACCAGTATAGCATTGATATTTGGCGGTGCTTTGGGTAACATTATTGATTGCGCTTTTTATGGGCTTATTTTCAATGATAGCAGTTATGAGGTAGCCAGGCTCTTTCCTCAGGGTGGTGGGTATGCCGGTTTCTTGCATGGCAAGGTTGTTGATATGCTCTATTTTCCGATAATGGAGGGGCATTTTCCTCAATGGTTTCCTATATGGGGTAGTGAAGAGTTTATATTCTTCAGGCCTGTATTCAATTGCTCTGATTCAGCCATTACTATAGGAGTGGCATTGATCCTGTTGTTCCAGCGCAAGTTCTACCCGCGCAAATAATAAACACACATTAAATAATATTTAGTTGGGCAAAGTACAGTTCGTTTAGAACATATAGCCGTACTTCTTCTTTTGGAAGGTATCAAAGGTGTCGCCACGGTGCGCGCTTCCTTTTCCTAAGTGATCAGAGCTCCAGATAAGTGTTATTTCATGCGAGCCTGTTGTGTAATGGCCCAATGCAGAAGTAATAAAATCATACGAATAGCATAATTCGAAATCATTTTTAATGGTAACGCCTAGGTCTAATGCGGCTGCATCTTGCAGACGAAGGGAAAAACCCACATAAAAAAGTTCTTTTATGTGCACGCGTAAAGAATAGGCAAGATATAAGGGAGTACTACCGCTTTGTTCAGCAAATAATGAACTTTGCCAAACATAATTGGCATTGCCAGAGAAGTTATATCCGAGAAAGCCATAAAAATGGGGTATGAGGGTTACAATACCACTGGTGCTTGTGTCACCAGGTGCAGTAGTGTATTTTTTATACAACTTGGCATCCTCCTGAATAAGGTTGTCGGCACTTAAGCCAAATTGCCAGCGATCGTTGTACATATAAAACCCGGCGCCTGCGTTAGGTGTTAAAGCACTTGATGTTGCTGCCTGATCAATAGCCGGATCGCCAGATTGATGAATGGTTATTTTCGGGCCATTTACAATATAGTCAACCATGCTGGCCTGAACGCCAAAAGAAATAATAAGGTCTGGTAGCTTTAAATGATATGCATAGCAACCAGTATATTCGTTGCGTTGAGTCGGACCGGTTACATCCTGATACATATCAAATGCAACTCCCATTTTGCCGCCCATTAATCTATAATTAAGGCTCAATCCTTCTGTTACAGGAGCATCAGGGAAACCAACCCATTGATCTCTGTAATCAATTCGCACATCATACTGCCTTTTTGTTCCGGCAATGGCAGGGTTAAAGTAAAGCAGGTCAGAAGGAAATTGGGTGAAGACAGGCAACTGTTGAGCATAGCCACTTGTACAATCAAACGCTAAAACCAATATAAAAAACAAAACTTTATTGAACTTCTTCATGTTATTTTGGCTTTCTTATAATTGTAACGGCGCCTTTATACTTATCTCCTTCTCCGGTATCGAGTATATAGTAATATGTTGCATCTGGCAGGTTTGAACCTTGTATTGTTCCATCCCATTGATTAAAGTATGGTTGCGAATAATATACCTGTATACCATACCTGTTAAAAATTGTAAGTGAATTATTCGGGTAAAGATCAATATTGCCAATAAACCAGGTGTCATTAATTCCATCTCCGTTAGGAGTAAATGTATTATAAAATGTAAGTTCTTTGTCAGGTATAACATCAACTACTACTACATTAACTCCAGGGCAGTTATCTGCACCAATGCCTATAACGGTAAATGTTGTGGTTACATTTGGAAAAACCTGTGGGTCTGAAGTATTGGGATTAAAAATAATAGAAGATGTATCAGGCATCCACATATATTTTACTCCACCACTGGCATTAAGGGTTACTTCAGAGCCTTCTTTTACACTAACCGGAGAAGTTACCGTAATAGTTGGTGAAGCCAGCACAGTTACAAGTACCGATGTGGTGTCTCCGCAACCACCACTGGAAGCTATAAGGGAATAAGTTGTCGTTACAGTTGGTGTCGCCGTAGGATGGGGGCAGGTATAACACGATAAGCCGCTACCGGCCGGCGTCCATACATAATTGAAAGAACTGCTGTTAGCACTGCCACCAAGGGTGGCTCCGCTTGTTAAAGGGCATATTTCTGTATCATGGCCTGCATTGGCAGCATCTACATTACTCAGGCTTATGACAACCGAATCAACCTTCCTGTTTCCTGCAGCATCATTTACAGTAACGGTAAATGTTGTGGTATTGTTTATGATAACCGATGGGTTAGCATCATTAGAATTATTCATACCGGCTGAAGGTAACCATACATATGAATAAGGAGCTGTTCCGCCACTTGCAGTAGGTGTTCCGCCTAAAGTTGCTGAATCTCCTTTGCAAATTGTTTGTGGTTGGCCAGGGTTAACTACCAATTGAGCGGTAGTATATCGGGATGATAATAGAAGTATGCACAGACTTAAAATCACAAAAGACTTAGGAGCATGCACTATACTTCTTGTTTTCATAAGGTGTGCAAAGATAATATTATATCGCAAAAAAATGAAACTAACATGGTAGAAGTTAATAAGTCAGGTGCTATGTTGATAAACTCTATTTATATATTTGCAGCTAATTCCCTTACTCGTAGTACCTCACTAATATATGCCTATAGTTTTCCCAATAGTTCCACCTAATATACCCTCTGGCGATGTTTATTACTTTACTACAAATTCCGGAACAAAGTATGAGGTTCGGTTTGGAAGAAGGAAAGACAATATTTTTCATGCTACAATAGTATTTGGTGTTGTGAACGATGAGTACAAAGGAGAAGAATACGTGGCAACCAATAAAGGAGAAATATATGATGTTATGTCTACAATATCCGAGATAATAAGGATATTCATGTCATACCATACCCGCATGATGATCTACGAGTTTACCGCAATTGGTAAGGATGATGAAGATGAGAACATAATATCCATCCGCAGGCATCTTTATGAAAGATACCTTGGCGACATATTTGGCCCTAACTGGAAGTACGAGTTTAATGGAAATACTGTACTGGTGCGGCGCACCAGGTAACAGATCATTCAGCAGCTACTATTTCTTATGTTGCTTTTCGTCAGAAACTGTAAGTTTTTTTCTGCCTCTTTTTCTTCTGGCAGCAAGTACTCTTCTGCCGTTAGCTGTAGACATTCTTTCGCGAAAACCGTGTTTATTGCGTCTTTTACGTTGAGAGGGTTGAAATGTTCTTTTCATGACTTCTAAAATGAGGCGCAAAGATACAATCTTTTTACAAACCACCAACAAAATCTTTTTTAAAGTAACTTTGCCGCTCTTTCGTAATATAACATATGGCACGACCTGGATTTTCCGGTGATGGTGACAAGCCAAAACCTATTTCAAAAGCTTCATTTAAAAGGGCTCTTAGGGTAACTAAGTTTTTCAAGCAATATCAAACCACA
>DATHNG010000006.1:0-7308 GCA_035486275.1 Bacteroidia bacterium | reverse complement strand
TGAATGCGGTCAAGATATACCGGAGAAATGATTTTCATATTAGTTAAAATACGTACGTATAAACCCGTAATTTAGCTTGACAATCAACAACAATGAGCGCCTCAAGCTATTCAATTCAGGATGAAATAATTGAAAACAACCTGAAATTTAACCTTCTCATAACAAGCTGGAATCTTTATCCCGGATGAAACAGATTACTAACAAATCCAAAGTGTACTTAGCATAATTAAATCGAGTTCTTCCTTATTCTCATAAAGTATTCCATGATCTGACAAATAAAGTATTTGGCTCAAACCTGCATCAGTCTTGATTATTTGTATTACATTAGCTAAAGTATTAACCTTTAAACCAAAATTAAGATGAACAAATCAGAACTTGTAGACGCAATTGCTAAAGAAAGCAAGCTCACAAAAGCGGACAGCGAAAGAGCGCTTGATGCTTTTGTAAACCAAACAACCAAAGCCCTTAAAGGTGGCCATTATGTGGCATTGATTGGTTTTGGCACTTTCAAAGTTGCTAAGAGAGCAGCACGTAATGGAAGAAATCCTCAGACCGGCAAGGCAATTAAGATCGCTGCTAAGAAGGTGGCAAAATTTAAGGCTGGAGCAGGTTTAGCTAAGGCAGTTAAGTAATCAGGCGTACGCCAGCCAAGAGAAGCCCTGTTTAAATGGGGCTTTTTTTATTTTGCAAGGCTACTATTTCTATACTATTTAACTGCTTCGAAACTCTTGATCTTTAATGTTAATTCTTAACAAATTTTAGGTGCGGAACTGGGTGCGGAATTTGAGTATGCAATTATCATATTTTAGTATAAAATGGAAGCTTTTTTAAGAATACCCCCAACTGACCTAAAAAACCGAAATTGCTTTAATCTCAATATCTACAAGGTGTTCTGGGGCAAAAGTCATTTATTCTTTAGCTCCATGTCTATGGTCTTGAAAACCGTTGAACCTTACGGGTTCCGGGGGTTCGAATCCCTCTCTCTCCGCTACATGAAACTAACCCCTGTGAAAAACAGGGGTTTTTTATTTTCCCGCCCGAATGCTTACTCATTCAAGCCCTTTCCAATAAGTATCTGTGGTATGCACTTTTCAACCCTTGCTTCACGTGTTTTTGATTGCTTAGGTGCTGAGAAATAAAGAAGGTAGGCTCTTTGTCGGCCAGGTGTCAATACCTTAAAAGCCTTTTTCAGAGCGGGCATCTCATTCAGTCTGTTTCTGAATTCTTCAACTACAATATAGTCCGAAGTCTTTTTCCCAGGCACTTTCAAACCCGCCTTCTCTACTTCAATAGCCTCAAAAATATAGGCCTTCAGTGTCGGCTCTAGTTTAATTATTTCCTTAACACTGGCGAGCCTTATAAAGCGGGCTGCCTGAACCGTACCGGGCCTAACCATTATTTTTTCAGAGTCGCTTAACAGGGCACCTTTGAAAAAGGCAAGCACGCAATAGTTTTTAAAACTGCCTAAGCCAACTATATTCTTTCCCTGATATGTATAAACAGGGGTTGACCATTTTAATTCCTCATTCAAATTACAATCTAACACAATCGATCGTAAATACTCCAGTTCCTTCCGCCACTTAGCTTTACTGATTATATACTGGTCAACATTCGGATTCATTTCAATCCTCTAATCCCTTTCCGTTAAGAATTTTCGGTGTGTATTTTGCAACTCTTTCTTCCCTTGTTTTAGCCAGTTTAGCAGAAGAAAAATACAAGAGATATCCTCTTTGCCGGCCGGGTGTAAGTGCGTAAAAAGCTTTTTTTAACGCTGCATTATCCTCTAGTTTATCCTTAAATTCTTCAGCCATTTTGAATTCAGCAACTTTTTTCATCGGTGCCTTTAACCCTTCCTTCTCTACTTTAATCGCTTCCTTAACATATAACTTCAATGTAGGTTCCAGTTTAACTATATCCTTAAGACTCGTAAACCTTACCTGCCTTGCAGTCTGTACATTCTCCGTTTGTTGAATAAGAATATGTTTGGCATCTTTTAACAATACACCTTTAGGGAAAAGAATAGCGCAGTAGTCTTTAAAACCATGCATTAACACTATGTTTTTACCATCAACCTGGTAGCAGGGGTGACCCCATTTCAACTCTTCAGCCAATCCGCAATCGAGAATTATTGTTCTCAGTTTTATAAATTCTTCCTGCCACTTGGTAGCTTTATTGAAATACCAATCTACCTTAGGATTCATATTGCTCATGATGCTATTTCTTTTTTTTATTGATTGATCTTGCTTCAGGCTTAATTGTTTTATCACCCCTGAAAATCCATTGCATACCATATTTATCATACAGTTGTCCGTAAATTCCAAATGGCATTTCATGTAGTTCCTGGAGTCGCTCCTTCTCTGCTCCTTTAGTAAGTTTATCGAACACTACTTTCATTTCTTTATAGGTGCCGTTTATAACATATATAGCAGTTGTATTTCCTTGTTTAGGCTCAAACCATGGTGATGCCATCCAGTCAGCTGCCGAAATTTCAACAGCTCCGCTTTTCACTTGGGCATATATAATTCTGCCATGCTTTTCACTTGGAAACTGCTCCTTCATCGGAGTATCTTTTAGTTTTGTAAGCATCAGTTTTCCACCAAGGCATTTATGGTAGAATGTCATTGCCTTTGCGCAATTACCATCAAACAAAAGAAACGGTGTACAACGTAACATAATTTAAATTTTATGAATATTAACACATCAAAATAAAATTATGAATATTATTCATTACCCGGGCTGATTTTTCGATTAGCTGGCCTGAAATACCATGATACAATTGTAAAAAGAGCTTGAAAACCTGGTCCCATAATTGCTTTAGCGGCGTAGTCTCCGCAAGCTAAATGTGAAACCAGTGCGCCTGTCATCGCAAAAAAGAACCCGGCATATGCCCATTCCTTAAGAAGTTTGAAACCCGGCACCAGGATAGCTATAACTCCGAGTATTTTCCATGTACCAAGTATATATAAAAAGTACACCGGATACCCTAAGGCAGTCACCAGGTCAACCCACTGCTTTGTTTTCAGTACAGCAAAAATGCCGCTTTGCAGCATACCTATGGCCAACAGGGCTGTAGCAATCCAATAAATGATGTTATTTCTCTTTGTGTTATTCATGGTTTGTTATTTTAGTTTTTTCATTATTTCCAAAATTCTGTCATGTGCCATACTCAAGCCTTGCGCAAAAGGCGATTTCAAAATCTTATCGCGTAAGGCAACCGACTCGTATATTATATGAGTATTTAGCCTACTGGTGCTTTCGGTAAGTTTTTCGAATTCATAAATCTCAAGTTGCACACCTAATTGAGCATTTTCCATTTCGAATGTCCGGGTAATTTTTTTGTCAGGAGTAAATTCATGAATTGTTCCATTGGCGCGGAACACCACCTTTCCATTTGCATCAGTTGATTCCATTTGGTAACTACCATGCTTTTTCCCTTCAAATTTCAGGATTTTTGCAGTAGTATATGGATTCGTCATCACTTGCTCAATTATTTCCGGATCGGCATGTGCTTTAAAAAGTAATTCTACCGGCAGATCAAATTCCCTGGTTATTGTTAATTCCTGCTTGCCATCTTCGGCTTTTATTTTTGTTTTTAGTTCCATGATGATTTATTTTTTGGGTTTATAGTTTTTCATTATTGTTTCAAGTTTATTATACCTGTCATCCCACATTTTACGGAATGGCTCAACAAAGTCTGCTATTTCTTTCATTTTTTTTGGATTTAAATGGTAATAAATTTCTCTGCCGCTCTGCTCCTGCTTAAGCAATTCACACTCTGTTAGTATTTGCAAATGCTTTGATACTGTCGGCCTTGCTGTATCAAAGTTTGAAGCTATTGCGCCTGCCGCCATAGCTTGTGAGGCCACCAATAAAAGTATTGCCCTTCTGGTTGGATCTGATATGGCCTGAAAAACGTCTCTTCGTAAATTCATTATGTAGTTATTTGACTACAAATATATGCGAAGTTATTTAACTACGCAAATATTTTCGCTAAATTTTTCAAGGTATAGGTGAACTCTGGTCACCCAGGGCTTATGGTTTCTTCTTTTTACCCGAGGCTTCAATATCTTTGTATTCTATTATTCAAAATTATATGTCATGATAGATACTACCATAATACCATTATACATAAGGATCATTACCGGAGTATTTGCCTTAGCAAATATTGGGTACGGAATTGTGGGCTACTTTAAACCCTCACAGATATTTGAGAACAGTACTGAAGGTGTAGATGTAAAAGGAAAGGGAGCCCGCTATGCCGGGTATGAATATGCGTCGAGAAACTTATCTATTGGAATAGGTCTTCTGATAGTTGCTATTATGGGTTCCCCACTATCCATTGTAATGGTTATGGGTGTAAGGGCACTGGTTGAAGTTCAATCTATGCTTATTAACCTGTCACTCAAAAAGATTAATGAAGGCTTTATAACCGCTGCCGTATTTTTTGCTATTGAACTGTTTGTTATAGCGAAATGTCTCTATTGAACCGGGGTATTTGTTCAACAATAATAAAGCCTATACCCGCTGAGCTAAAGTAAATGTAAGGCTTAGCAGGTATAGGTTTAACTCTTTCATGCTTTTAGTTCTTCCACCAATCTGCAATGGTATCTATTGGATAGATACTTTTACTCTGTAACTTGAATACAGATGCCACTTGCGAATTTATGGTATCAGCAAATTTCTTGTTGAACGCTACAGCCAGGTTCAAATGTTCATTATACACCGTATTTATTTTACCCAGGTTATTTATGGAAAGCTCGGTTGACCTGTCGAGGTTTTCTTTTGCTAATTCCACAATTTTATTCACTCCTTCCGAGGTATTCAGGTCCTCGCTCTTTACTATTTCCAGAAGTTTCGCTGTAAACTCCACTGTTTGCTCTACACGTTTGGTATGCGAGTCTATAATTGAGTTTACTACACCTTCTGACAACTCAAGGCTTTTCACCAATGTGCCTTTATAGTCACTTACGAATGCAGGGTCAAGTTGGTTCTCAGAAAGCAATTTGGTAATATTACTAAATGTCTTGCTACTCTTTTCCAACGCTGAATTAAACAGCAGTGAGTTCGATTGAATTAAGGTTCTGATACTTTCTTTTGAGCTTCTTGAAGCATTGTCAATGGAGCTCTTTAATGTTTCGGTTTGTTTGCTTGTTGTTGTTTTCATTATTTGTTTTAATTTATTATTGGTTATTATTTTGAATTTATTTCTATTCCACTTAACAAAAAAGCCCTCCTGTTTTGCAGAAGGGCTTTTTTATGATCTGACTTGTTTCAACAAGGCTAGGTTTTGTCCCTTCTATATTTTATTCGCATACAGCAGGTATGCACTTTATTTGATTGGGTTGATTTCATACTCTTATTTTTCATTACGACGGCAAAACTAAATTAATTTTCGTTCCATTTAACATATTATCTATAGATTTAGTAGATATTTCATTTAATATGTTGATTATCAACAGAATACTTTTAATGTACCGTCGGCACTTGCCCTCTTAAATACATTCGCTTTACATTCTCGTGGTCTTTTCGCCCTGCCCTGACAGAGTAATTAAACAAGCTTTTATTAGCCATCACAACATATTCTTTGCTTCTGTTCATAAGCCATGCCAGATATGGCAGGTACCATATCTTGCTCTTCGGCAGGCCCATTGTTTGGCAAGCACGGTCATCGAGGAAAAAGTAATTATACGCTAAGTGAAGTTTTATAAGGAGTTTCTTTTGCCACTTATGTGTGGGGAAATTTGAAAGTATAGGTTCGTTCATTAAAGCAAAGGCAAGCGCCTTTGTATCTTCATCGGCAGGTGATTGGAACATGGTCCATTTATACAGCGACTCTATGGCTTGTTTTTCAGTGTCAGGCAAATATGATGGTGGTATGCCTAGTACATATCCAATATATTTCCACAGATGCAAGAGGCCCTTTACTTCTTCTTCTGTTGGTTTGAACCCCACTCTTTTCAATCCTTCCATAAACACAATTGAAAAGCCCAGGTTTGTTGCCACCATATCGCACTGGTTAATGGGTGCGCCCCACATATCATTATCCCAGTCGGTTGATTTTAAAATGGAATGCCTTGCAAAAGCATGCATAAGTCTTACTTTAATGGTGTGCTTAAAACCAATAGCACCTTGTTTCATTGCTCCTTTTCCGGTAGCATTTACCCAAAACTCCATGGTTTCAGTAATGCGCTTTGCAGCTCCCTTTTTAAGCGCACCGGTATATATAAGTGGTTTATTTATGGCTGAAGATTCGTAACCACCCATTAGGCAATAGTTCCGTAACACAATAAGAGCAAACACTCCTGTTCGCTGGCAAAACGCTGAGCCTGTTTCCAGCAGATCCCAATTAAGCCATTCAGGTACAGTATCTACTTCTGCAAATAACTCTTTCAGGCTTTCCGGTACATCGTTGACATTATTAATGCCCTGATCCAGGATATTATTTACCAGTTCATTCGCCTTATGAAAACCCAAGGCATCAAAAACTTCTGCTATAACATTATCCCCTGTTTTATCATATTCCATCAATGTCTTGGCGTATTCCTCAATACTCTCCTTTTGGGGAATATGGTCTAATTGCTTTAACATCTTCTTACCCGCACCATAATTCCAGTAATGAGAAAATCCTGGTGAGGGGTAAGTGAATCGCGCAGGAAGCATTGGGTTTTACTTCAGAATAACCATCTGATTCAGCAGGTCTTCCATATCCTTACGGTTTTCCTTTAATAAATTCTGAGAAGTATAAGTAATGAACTGCACAGTACCTTTATCACTGGAATAATAATATCCCAAATAGGAGAATTTAACGCCACTTATGGTTCCGTCCATTTGCATAAACAATACTTTTTCGCCACCTATATTTTTTATCTCTTCGTCAACCACCTTTATATCAGGCGCCGCACTGGCAGCATTAGCAAGTGCTGCTTTCTTTAAGGCATCCAACGGCATGGCTATCCTTTCAGTAATTAACATTCCATAAGCATCATTCCCTTTTAAGGCAAAAGAATACTCCGCAGCTTCACCTGCGTCTTCTTTCTTAACCGTCCATTTATCAGGGTTTATATTTACTTCAATATTTATTTTCGCGCTTTTTACTACAGAGCTGCTATTACCTGTATTGGCATTATTAAGAACTCTTAAAAGTGAATCAGTATTATTTATCTTTTGTTTATTACCTTGGCTCACTTTATCAGCAAACTCCCATGTTCCGTCCTCATTTAACATAACCACCACTCCCTTATTTGTGATAGCTGCAATGGGTTCGCTTTTTTTGGTGAACTGATTACATGAAATTGCTCCAACCAGGAA
>DATHNG010000005.1:0-17641 GCA_035486275.1 Bacteroidia bacterium | reverse complement strand
GCCTGTATTGGCTGCGGAGCATGTGTTGCCGCTTGTAAGAATGGTTCAGCCATGCTATTTGTATCGGCTAAGGTTGCCCAATTAAGTTTATTACCACAAGGTAAACCGGAAAGCAAACAGCGTGCACTGAGTATGTTAGATGCAATGGATGAGGAAGGCTTTGGTCATTGCACCAATACAAATGCATGCGAAGCTGAATGCCCTAAAAACATTTCAGTTGCAAATATTGCAACCCTTAACCGCGAGTATATTTTAGGTGCTTTAGAAAAGTAAGGTTTCTACTTTTTCTCTATCAAGGCTACTGCATGGGCATTAACGCCCTCTAACTTTCCAACGTAACCCATTGTTTCGTTAGTAGTTGCCTTTATTGAAATACAATCCTCTGCAATTCCTATTACCTTGGCAAGTGCATTCCGCATAGCAGGAATATGGGGGACTATTTTAGGTGCCTCAAGCACAACAGTTGCATCAATATTCCCAACCCTATAGTTCTTTTCTTTTAGTAAATGAACAACTTTACTCAATAATATTTTGCTGTCAATATTCTTAAACTCAGATGATGTATTTGGAAAGTGAACACCAATATCTCCCAATGCTGCTGCGCCTAATAAGGCATCGCAAATTGCGTGAATCAATACATCAGCATCCGAGTGACCCACTGCGCCATGTGGCGAAGCTGGAATTAAAATACCCCCAAGGTAAAAAGGTCTACCCTTTTCAAGCTGGTGCACATCGAAACCGTATCCGATACGGAAACTCAAAATTTGTGAGAATTATAATTAACCTCAGTCACTGCTACCTTCATCCGGTTTTTTGTTGCCTTTGTTCTTACCGAAGTTAAATGCTAATGAAATACGCAATGTGTTTTGTAATGGGTTTTGCTGGCTTATTGGTATAAGATACGCAGCATCAATGGTTAAGGTTGTTAGCCTGAAACCCGCACCCATAGTAAAGTATTGTCTGCCACCTTTTGTAACATTCTCATAAAAGAAACCCGTGCGGGCTGCAAACTGATTATCGTATGTATATTCTATTCCACCGCTCCAGTCAATTTCATGAAACTCCTCTACACTACCACCTGGTGCATCGCTGAATGATTGGAACATTCCCTGAACAATTGGAACATTTGGATCTTCACCTGCAAGTATCTCAGGTTGTCCGTTAGCACCCACAACAGGGCTACCGGCACTATCTAGCTTATACACAGGTGGTGTTGGCACCAGTAATTTTGTAGCATCCAGTATAAACGATATCTTATTGTATTTATCCAGGTTCATATTCAGTGCTCCGCCCAAACGCAAATTGGTAGGTAGAAAATTTGAAACACCTGAATTTGAATATGATATTTTTGCACCGAGATTAGATACATCAATACCTGCGGCAATCGTACTCTTCTTTCCTCCCACTTCCAATTCTTTACTGACATAATAGCTCGAAATATCTACAGCAAAAGATTGGCCGGGGTGCGTATACTCGCCTTGAACAGCTGAAGCGCCGGTCAAATTAGAATATATATATCTTCCTGCCATACCAACAGAAAAATTATCTGATAACTGGCGCGAATAAGCCAGGTCCAGGGCAAATTCATTCGGATTAAAGTTACCTATTGTTACTCCGCTATTATCTGTAAATTCAATATTCCCAAGCGAAAAATAACGAAGTGAAGAGGCAATCGTCTGGTGATTTGGGAGCTTATAATAAAAAGAAAGGTATGAAAGGTTTATATCGGGAACCAATTGCCTTAGCCAAGGAGCATACGATACGGCAAAACCCATTTTATCACTATCAGGAATAAACGCATACTTGGCAGGATTCCAGTGCATTGAATTGGCATCGGGGGCTGAGGCAGCTCCTGCATCACCCATACCACCTGCACGGGCATCGGGGCTGATAAGTAAAAACGGCACTGCAGTAGTTACTACGTTTACATTGCCGGCCAGATTCTGTCCCAGCACATTTGCAGACTTTTGTGCAATTATACCTTGGCCAAAGACTGTTATTAAAACAGACGGCAGAACTATTTTTTGAATTACAAATGATTTCATTATACTAGTGTAGAGACACAACTAACGATTTAACCTACTCTTTATTATCTAATTATAATAAAAAGAAAAGCAAATATATGAATTGCCTATAAAATAACAAGTTTCTGATAGCTATCGGTAGTGGTACCTTCACTGGTGCGCACTTTAACATGGTAAATATAAACACCGTTGCCAATTCTATCACCGTAATCATCTCTTCCATCCCAATCAATTGGTTGTGAACGGAAACTATCTGTTTTCACGGTTGTAACAATATTCTTTACAAGCTTACCCGTTATGGTAAATATTTGTATTTGAACATTTGTTTGGTCGCATACTTCATTTAGCTCAAAAAAGAACTGCGTATGAGTAGTAAATGGGTTCGGATAATTAAGAACATGTTGTAATTGCAGATTCGATTGAGGCTGTACCACAAATTCAGTAGATGCTTCAGTAGTATTATTATACACATTCCACACCCTTAAACTTAACGAATGCGTTCCCGGAGTCAATGAAGAGAAAGGATATGTAACCGTACCCTTTTGATAATTATTCAGCGCGGGCTGATAATACTGGTTCAGATCAATAGTGTTTTGGGCATTATTATCCAGTACGGCGGTAATATCATGTCCTATACTGCTCCCGGCCGTATTTATTCCATTACTGTCATTTAAAATGGCAAATAACTCCGGGTTCTCATTTGTCATGCCACCATAAGCAAAATTGCTGTCATTCACATATAGCCTTACTTTCGGACCTTTACCATTGTTATATGCCGTAGGCGAGGATCCTCCCACTACTATACTGTCGTAGCTACCTGTTGCATCCAGGGTTCCGTTTTGCGCATAGTAGCTTATTTTACCAAAACCAAAGTTATATTGTATGTCTTTCGGAACAACAAAACTAAACGAGAACTTACCATTGGTAACAGATACTCTTCCATTAAAAAGCTCATTCTTTTGCAGTTTAAATTGAATAACCGGGCTATTTGTACCACCTAAATTATCTAGCGTGTACTCATAAACTGGCTTGTCATAAATAGTAGGATATAGTACCCCATTGAACCCACCAAGCATATTTTTAGATGTGTCTCCGATATAACCTGAAACCGTTACCTTAGCAAGTGCTTTCAATGTATCTGGCACCGATGTTAAAGGCTTTGAGTTTATATCTGACGTATATACCCTGTACTTAGGATATGCAAGTCTCACAGCCGGGTCGCCCAATAGTGCAAAATTCAAGGTATTAACAAACAGGCCCGTTTCATTCTTTGCTTTTCTGTATAAATCACCTAAACGTGGCAAAGAACCATCCGGAAGAGTGGAATAAAGATTGTCGTAAAAGTTTGTATTAAGCTCTGTATTACCCCCTGAATATACATCCCGCACAGTAGTCATAAGCGCTATATTACCCCCTGTTGAACTCTGCAAGCAAAGCTCACCGGCCGATATTTGCTCCGGGTCATCATACCTTGCAAACTCACACGAAGCAGTGAAGAATAGGGATAGTTTATTTATATTGTTCCATGAATAAATATCTGAAAATGTAAGCACACGTGAAACAGCAAGGCCAAATACACCACCATGCCCGGTAAAATTAATAACCAACAATCCCTGGTCCATTTGATTATCAATAGCAGTATTTACATCAGGGTATCTTGGCCCACCGGGCGTTTGCTCCATTTGGTATGCATCCAAATAAATTTTATTCACATTTAAATTCGGGTATCGCCTTACTACTGTATCTGCTAAGCCCTCGGCCTCTCCCACATGCGCATCAGCATCACCATCATGGGCAATAAAACACACTGTATTCCTCCAATTACCCAAATTATATTGTGACTGAGGATTACAACAAGAAGTAGATGGCACAACAGGTTCGCCACTTCCTGTTTCATAGCTTTCAATTTTGTTTAATACCGTTTGTGCTTCCGATACATTATCTACAGTTAGCCGCCCCACACCAATATTTACATTATAGGTATACTGGTTTGTATCGAGGTTACCGAATGCAGTATCCAACACAGCATAAAAATCATCGCTCACATATGAATTGGTAGGGTCAAAGGAATTAGGTGATTCAAAAGCCACAATAAAGTTAGAGTTGCCGGGCATCCTGTTCTTCGGGTCATACGAACCATCACCATACAGCAATAAATATTTTAGCTGAGTATTATATTGAGTGCTTTCACGGGTGTAGAACATTCTACAAAAATCTCGTATGGCCACAGGGTCCTGCTGTCCTGAAGAAAATTCATTATACACCTGGGTAGTAGTCGCTACTTCCACTTTAAGGCTATCATGCGCTCTGTGAAAAGCTGCAAGCTGCATAGCCTGTGGATAAAATGAAGGATTAGTTACAATAACCAAGTCAGTTTGGGGAAGACTATGCAGGTTTTGATTTGGAACAAGTCCAAAAGCCGTTGGGGTTAGATAGGTATTACCCGTAAAAGCCATAAACTGCCGTAGCGTATCAGTGGGAAGCGTAAACTGGTATAGCTGACTTGAACCGGAAGTTGTTTTTTTCAGGTTAAGTAAAGAAACATTATAAGGGTTGGTTACATCCCAAACCTGCAGAGGCGAATAAGTGGAAATATTAAATAAAGAAAATTTACCTGCTCCAACAGAAGCTGCATCCCTGAATTCCATCTGATCAGTTGGCATGGTAAGCGGCCTTCGTACATTTGTTTCAACATAATAAAGCCAACCTATAGCACCTGAAGTTACCTTATTTACGTTTACTGTAAATGAACTGGCACTAGGATTGAAAGTAAAATTTCCTGTACCCATTGCTGCATACGTACAGTAATAACATGTTGTAGAACATGTTGGGCATGCAATATTAGCGCTTCCATTTCCGCAGGTAACCTTATAATAACTATAAAGGCCAAAACTTAAATCATAACGTGATGCAAGCGCAGTATTTACATATACCGGAGATGAAGTGACTATATTAGGGAAATTAAAAGGAATATTATATGACGTAGTTACGTCAAAATATTGTCCGAACCATTGATTCCCTGATTGAATAAGATTGGTTTGATCAAGTTCATTATAAGCATAATCATCGAAAGAAGTTACAGTATCAGTAATTGCATAGCCTGAGTCTTTTTCAGAAACAATCCTTTTGCCTTTACCCAAATCAGCAGTAATAAAGTAGAACGTTGTATCCGTATATAGATTTACAGTGTGGTGGTACCTTTTATCTGTATTGTCATAGGCCCATACATGAGGTCCCGTACCGTAAAACAATATATAGTCTGATTTTCCGAAGGAAGAATCATTTTGTCCTTGCACAAAAATCGGGTTCTCCTGTAAATCGTCAGGTCTGTAAGCATCATTTTTTAAAGGCAGCATTGGTCCGCCATTTCCATATATTCTAATATCAGAAGGTACGAGAGAAGACATGTTATACCCCAGATTTTTCAGGAAATTATAGTCAAGCTTATAAACCCCATCGGCCGTAACCCCTATTTTATACCAGCGCCCCGAGCCTAATACAGAACTGGTTGCAAATGTTGCCTGGTGTAAAGGCTTTTTTTGACTTATCTCCGTATTTTGCTGCATACTAAACTTAAAAGATACCAGCTTCTCATACTTTCCGGTCACCTGATTTTTACGAATAGGCAACAAAGTTATTTGAACATACGGGAACATATATTCATGTACAATACTATAGTTAAGCTGCACATCAGTATTTATAGCTTTTTCATTCTCAATTGCTCCAGCCTCAGCTGAAGTAAGCGGTTCGTATATTTCATTTACTAAACTTATCAATACGTGGTTTGTGCTTGCATTTAACTTAATACGGCTAACATATTCCGGTAAATAATAAAGTCCGCCATTATACGTAGCGCCCTTAAACCCTATGAATACCTTTGTAGGGCCATTTTCCGAAACACTTTCATTGTGGGGTGGTTGCCATTGCAATGTTATCAATCCATTATTGCTGGTCTGTACTGGCTTAATTACAGGCTCAGAATTTTTCACAACGGTATTGCTATTCTTTACCGTATTTACAGCAGGCTTTTGTTTCAATTGCCCCGTTACACTACCTGAAAAAACTACAAACAATATAAACCCTGTGCTAAAAATTGACCTTTTCATTAAAATATTCGTTTTTTCACCTTATAAAGGTAGTAAAATTAAGATATCAGCTGTTAAGTGAGTTCCGATTCAATAACATTAAAGAATGAATTTTATTGTTTGAGGCGAAAAATTGTAAAACCAGCTACCAATCATATCTTTTTTTCGTATATTTGTACTCTAATGCATAGACTGCGATGAGAAAATTATACATTACATTTATAGCAATAATGGCGTTGACCATCGGTATATCATTTGATGCATCTGCTCAGGACCCGCAATTCACGCAGTTCTACGCGAACCCATTGTATCTGAACCCAGCGTTTGCAGGGAGTGCCAATTGCCCCAGAATTTGCTTAAACTTCAGAGATGAGTGGCCTAATATCCCGGGAACATTTGTAACATATAATGGTTCCTATGATCAACACGTTGATGCATTATCTGGTGGAATTGGAATTCTGGCAAATCAGGACCAGGCTGGTCAGGCTACACTTACTACAAGTAACATAAGCGCTATTTACGCCTTTCAATTACCTATTACCCGTACTTTTACTATGAGTGCAGGCTTTCAGGCAACTTATCACCAAAAAAGTGTTGACTGGTCTAAACTGACATTTGGAGATATGATTGACGCTACACGCGGATTCGTATATAATACAAGTGAAACCTCTACACGTACAAGTGTTGGTGTTCCTGACTTTTCTGCAGGTATACTTGGTTATAGCAGAAATGTATTTTTCGGCTTCGCGGTTGACCATCTTACTCAGCCTGACGAGTCTTTTGTAACAGGCTCAAGCCCATTGCCAATGAAATACACCGGTCACTTTGGTGCTATGATTCCTATCAATGGACACTCAGTACAAGACGATCAGGTTATTATTTCTCCTAACGTTATTTTCCAAAAACAGCAGGATTTCCAACAACTTGAGCTTGGCTTTTATGCTATGAAAGGGCCTATAGTAGGTGGTTTATGGTACAGAAATCAGGATGCAATAGTATTGCTTATCGGCTTCCAGAAAAAGACAATTAAGTTCGGATATAGCTATGATGTAACCATTTCGAAACTTACTGAGCAAACAGCAGGTTCACATGAACTGTCATTAATATTTCAGTTTTCTTGTCATCCGCACCATAGAACATTCAGAACAATTAACTGTCCTTCGTTCTAATATTGGGATATACGCTACATAATAATTTATATAAATAAGCTATGAACAGAAGCATCAAGATTTTAGGTATTGCGGGAACTATGATACTTGCTTCGTGTGCGCACGACAGATCTACAGTTACCGGTTGGAACCTGAATGATCCTAAGAATGGAGGATTTGAGGTAATGCCTTATGAAGAGCAGGAAACCGGCCCTGGTTTAGTATTTATTGAAGGCGGTACCTTTACAATGGGCCGTTCAGAAGATGATGTTATGTACGATTGGAATAACGTTCCAAGACGTGTTACAGTATCTTCATTTTACATGGATGAAACGGAGGTTACCAATAGTAACTACCGTGAGTACCTGTATTGGACATCAAGAGTATTTAACTCTAACTACCCTCAGGTTTACACAAAAGCTCTTCCTGATACATTGGTCTGGAGAAATAAGCTTGCATATAACGAGCCATATGTGAAATACTACTTACGTCACCCTGCTTACAATGATTATCCTGTAGTAGGTATAAATTGGTTACAAGCAACTGACTTCTGTAAATGGCGTACTGACAGGGTGAATGAATTCATTCTGGTACGTGAGGGTATTATTGACTGGAACCCTACCCCATCAGACGCTGACTATTTTAATACCGATACTTATCTTGCCGGTAAATGGGCTGGTCAGGTTAAAACCCCACTACCTGATCTTAATCCTTCAGGCAATGGCGAGCGTAATGTGAGAATGGAAGATGGTATTTTCTTACCTGACTATCGCTTACCAACCGAAGCAGAATGGGAATTTGCTGCGTATGGGTTGATCGGTAATACAACATTGGAATTGATCTACCACCGCAGAATTTACCCTTGGAACGGACACGCAACACGTAACCCTGATGATAAATATCGTGGACAAGAACTTGCTGACTTTGTAAAAGGCGCAGGTGACTACATGGGTGTTGCTGGTGATTTGAATGACGCTGCTGACGTTACAGCTCCGGTTTATTCATATTGGCCAAATGACTACGGTCTATACGGTATGGCAGGTAATGTGAGTGAATGGGTAATGGACGTTTACAGGCCATTAACACCAGACGATGAATTTGAGTTCAGGCCTTTCAGAGGTAATCAATACCAAACATCGGTTAAAGATCAGGATGGTACTGTAATTCAAGATTCATTGCAATATGCATTTAATGGTCAGGATAGCGATATTATCAGCATTCCTGGTCAGGTTAAGATGAGAGATGTGGATAAAAACCATAAGGAAGATAACCTTGCAGAACGCAGAAACTATCACGAATCTGACGAAAGAAGTTTCCAGGATGGTGATGTAAACTCAAGTATCTATTACGGCGAAGGTGAGTCAGCTAAAACTAACCACCCTAACGGAAAGATAATGTACGAAACAGGTACAACAACCCTTATCAGTGATGAAACTCACGTGTATAAAGGTGGTTCATGGAAAGACCGTGCTTTCTGGATGAGCCCTGGTTCACGAAGGTTCCTTGAAGAACACCAGGCAACCGATTATATTGGTTTCCGTTGTGCAATGACCAGAGTTGGTAGCCCTATTGGATTGGGTGGCAAGAACGAAGGCGGAAAATATTAATACTGTATACATAACCTATAAAGAAAACCTCTGGCTTACAGTCAGAGGTTTTTTTATTTTTGATATTGAAATATAGCAAGTGGGCACACAAGAAAGAATTAAAAATTTAAGTAAAGAATTTCTGAATTCTATAATTGATATCAGGAGACATATTCATGCCAATCCGGAACTATCATACAAAGAATTCAAAACAGCTGATTACGTAACTGCTGTTTTAAGTAAAATGGGATTAACTGTCAGTAGATTGGCAGGAACTGGGCTGGTTGTTAATTTACAGGGAAGAGAAACCGGAAAAACTATAGCTCTTCGCGCCGACATGGATGCATTACCAATAGAAGAAAAAAACGATGTAGCGTACAAGTCAAAAAATACTGGGGTAATGCATGCCTGCGGACATGATGCACATACTGCTTCTCTTATAGGCGCTGCTATGATACTGAATGAACTGAAGCAAGAATGGGAAGGAACGATTAAACTTATATTTCAACCGGGTGAAGAAAAATTACCTGGTGGTGCTTCAATAATGATAAAAGAAGGTGTGCTGGAAAATCCTGTACCTGAAACTATTATTGCGCAGCATGTATTTCCTACATTAGAGGCCGGGAAAGTTGGATTTTATAGCGGTGCCTATATGGCATCATGTGATGAAATATACCTGACCGTAAAAGGTAAAGGAGGCCATGCAGCCATGCCTGCAACCTATATCAATCCAATACTTATTGCTTCTGAAATATTATTGGAGTTGAACAATAAATTCATGAAGAACCCAACCAACGAAATACCTACTGTTCTTGCTTTTGGAAAGGTTCAGGCTAATGGTGCAACCAATGTAATACCGCAAGAGGTGTTTATTGAAGGTACATTCCGTACAATGAATGAGGAGTGGAGAAATGAGGCGCATACACTAATCAGAAATATCATTACCACCAAAGCACAAGAAATGGGATGCAGTTGTGATGTTAGAATTGACATAGGCTATCCTGTACTGATAAATAACCATGATATTACTACCAATGCGCAAAAAGTAGCAGAAGAATATTTAGGTAAGGACAATGTAATTGCTCTTGAAAAGCGTATGACCTCAGAAGACTTTGCTTTTTATTCATTACTGAAGCCTGCCTGCTTTTACAGATTAGGCACAGCTAATGCCGCCCGAGGAATTACATCAGGCGTACATACGGCAACATTTGATATTGATGAAAAAGCCCTCGAAATCGGTATGGGCTTAATGGCCAGTATAGCTATAAATGCGCTTAAGAAGAAATAATACTAATTGCTTGAGAGCTTGATCTTAGTTCCCGGCACCAACGAATTTTTCGGATTCAACTTCTTCAAGGTAGCTATTGGAACACCCGTTGCCTGAGAAATATGCCACAAGGTATCGCCGGCCTGCACTACATAATCTTTCTTGGTTGATTTCTTAGATGCTGTAGCACTGCTATTTGAAGATGTTGCCGTATGATGACTTCTGTTTATATATACAGTAAGATGTTGACCTGGTTCAACACTATTACTTGCAAGTCCATTCCATTCTTTCAACTCACGTACAGTACAATGATAGCGGTTTGCAATAGTGCTTAAATGTTCACCATGCTTTACTCTGTAATACTCAACTTCAGGAGAGCCTGATGATTGAGATGCAAGTATTTGCGAACTGGTAAGCGTGTCTTTCTTAGCAAGGCCATATATTGTTTGTTCATTTGCCACAAATGTTCCAGCTTTAGATTTTGGCAAACAAATTGCATAATTAGCATCGGTACTGTAAGGCACTACACCTAGCTTATATGAAGGATTAAGATATTGAAGTGTTGCCATTGGCACATTCAAATACGTTGATATCTGAGTAAAAGATAATTGCTGATGCACAGTAACAGTATCAACATCAAAATAGGTCGCATTAACAATACTTGGATAAATATTCAATGATGTAGCATAATGCAATACATATGTTGCAGCTATAAAGGCAGGTACATAGTTCTGGGTTTCTTTTGGTAAATATGGCCTTATTGCCCAGAAATTAGTTTTACCACCGGAACGGCGGATAGCTTTACTTATTTCTCCTTGTCCACAGTTATACGCTGCAATAGCCAACTGCCAATCACCAAACATACCGTATAAGAACTTCAAGTACTCGCAGGCAGCAACAGTTTCTTTGTATGGGTCATTGCGCTCATCAACGTATGAAGTTACACCCAGGTTATAAAGCTTGCCTGTTGTATACATGAACTGCCAAAGTCCACGTGCACCAGTTCTTGAGCACGCTGTAGGGTTTAACGCAGATTCTACAACTGCCAGATATTTCAGTTCAAGTGGCATTTTGTAACGATCAAGAACCTGTTCCATCATTGGGAAATATAAGCGACCCATAGCCAGAACTCTTGATGTAAGCTGTCTTTTCCTTACAGCATACATTGTAATATAGTCCTTAACTACATTATTATACTGAATGCCAAAAGGTGTTTGTGCATCAAGTTTAGCAAAGCGGTCTTCTACTTCCTTTTCGCTATAAACCGGTATTGAATCGGGTGCGAAATTATATTTAGGAGATTTTACCACATCAAATCCTTTTTCAAAAAAATTGAGCTGAGAAAGGCTATCGAGTGATGCAGCAATAGGATCGTCAGTCAAAATCTGTGTGCTATCCTTGCCCGGGCCCATTCTATGATACGCGGCTGCTTTAGAAAAACCAATAGCAGTCACCATACATATGGCTAGCATCAACATTTTATGACTTGTCCCTTTTATCATCCTTATAACTATTAAACGGTTAAAAACTTAAAATGTTTTACGAAAGGTGCAATTTTACTAATAAATATTGCTTTTTGCAAGCCAAACTCCCTTAGATATTCACGAAGCACTGTTCATTAAGTACTCCGAAAAGGCCAATAGCGTAAGCTCATCATGCCTTTTACCCATAAGCTGTACACCAAATGGTAATCCGTTAGAATGTTTACCTAAGGGTAGAGAAATTGCGGGTAACCCTGTAATATTAGCCTGAACAGTAAATATATCTTCTAGATACATCTTTACGGGATCTTGATCATTTTGCCCAAATTCAAACGCAGTACCAGGAGTTGTAGGAAGCAGAATAAGGTCGTAATCTTTTAGAATAGCCTCAGTTTGCTCTGAAAATAAGCGCCTTACCTTTTGCCCTTTAGCATAATATGCATCAAAATACCCTGCACTTAATACAAAGGTGCCAAGCATAATGCGCCTTTTTACTTCTTTACCAAAACCCTCCGTACGCGATCTTTTATAGGTCGATTCCAGATCTGTTGCATTAGGGCTACGGTAACCATAATTAATACCACTGTAACGAGACAAGTTAGAAGAAGCTTCAGCTGTAGTAAGTACATAATAAGAAGGCACGGCATAATCGGTTAATGGGAAAGACGCAGGTTCTACCACATGACCTTGTTTTTTAAGGTTGCTTATTGTCTTCTCCAATTGTGCACGTATTTCAGGGTCAAGGCCTGTGTGCTCAACACAATCCTTTAAGTAGGCAATACGCAGTTTCTTAGTGTCTATATTTTTATATTCTTTACTATAGGTAGGAACTGACTTATCTGACATAGTACTATCAAATTCATCTTTACCTGCCATTACTTCCAATATCAATGCGGCATCTTCAATATTATTTGTAAGCGGCCCGATCTGGTCAAATGAAGAAGCGTAGGCCAATAAACCATATCGAGATACTTTTCCGTAAGTCGGTTTCATACCCACCACACCACAAAAAGATGCAGGTTGACGAATGGAGCCTCCTGTATCGCTTCCCAATGCAGCAAGGCATAAGCCGGCAGCCACAGCGACTGTTGAGCCTCCCGATGAGCCACCTGGCACCCGTTTATTATCATGTGGATTCAGTACTTTTCCATATGCCGACTTTTCATTTGAACTACCCATAGCAAACTCATCGCAATTGCAGCGTCCTATAATAATCGCATCTTCCGCAAGTAATCTTTCTAATACTGTGGCACTGTATAGCGATTCAAAACCTTCTAATATTTTTGATGCACCACTTACCTTATGTCCTTTATAGCAAATATTGTCTTTTATACCAATTACCATCCCCGCCAGCTTTCCTGCCTTGCCCAATTTAATCTTTTCGTCTATTGCTTTAGCACAAACAAGAGCTTCATCAGCCCATACTTCAAGAAAAGCATTCAGGTTTTTTTCTTTTTTAATACGGCTTACATAATCTGACACAAGAGCATGGCACGTTAATTTGCCATCTGCCATATCCTTTTTAATTGCTTGCAGGGAACTATAATTCATAGGGCAGTAAAATTAACTTTTCTTCTCTAACTCATCAATTGCCTTAGCAAGCTTATGGTCCTTATCAGTAACAACATCACCTGCACTATGCGTGCTTAGCCAAATTTCAAGTGTGTTATACGTATTCTTCCATTCCGGGTGATGATCCATTTTTTCAGCCAGGAATGCCACTCTTGTCATGAACGAAAATGCTTCTGAAAAACTCTTAAACAGGATTTTTTTGTACAGCTTATTATTTTCTTCTTTCCACATGAGGTTTGGTTTTTAATTATGGGGCTATTCTGTAAATCCTCCACTTGTCTTTATCAAGTGTATATGCAATACGGTCATGCAGGCGGTTTGTACGACCCTGCCAGAATTCAAAATGCTTAGGTATTATGCGGTATCCTCCCCAATATTCGGGTGCAGGTATTTCAATGCTTTCATGCTGAGCCATAAAAGCAGCATGTTTTTCGTCTAGTTCCTTACGGGATGATATAGGCTGGCTCTGCGGAGAGATATATGCTCCTGCCTGGCTTGCCTTTGGCCGTGAGTGAAAATATTCCTTCGATTCCTTTTCGCTTACTCTTTGCACCTCACCTTCAATTCGTATTTGCCTATGTAATGTCGGCCAGTAAAATGTCATGCAGGCATGTGGGTTTTCTTCTAACTCTTTCCCTTTGCGGCTTTCATAGTTAGTAAAAAAAATAAAACCCCTTGTATCCACCCCCTTTAGTAGAACAACCCGTGCCGAAGGAACGCCATTGGGAGTAGCAGTTGAAAGTACAAATGAGTTTTGCTCTTCAACGTTTTCTTCAAGTGCAATTGCAAACCACTTCTCAAATTGCAGAATAGGGTTCCTATCCATTACAGATTCGTTCAACTCTCCGGCCTCAAATTGATGATGAATACTTGCTATATCTTTTTTCCAGTCGCTCATACTTCAAAATTCATAGCAAAAGTAACCATTTATCTCTCGTAAAATAATAATGAATTATCAATACCCCTCTTCTTAAACCCTTTATTTATGCGACATCTATTGTTAAATACAATAATTTACAATAAAACTTATAAATAACTGGTTATCAAAATAGGGCTGATAATCAAGCCTTTACGTGATTATTTTGAAAATGCCCTTTTTAAGAAGTTTCTGTAGGAATTAAGAATAAAAAAACACCAACTTCATCGACAACTCCGCTTTCATCTAAACCCATTTAGTTTTGCTAAAATATCAGTTGAAATAAGGCTCCAGTATAGGTTTTCGGTCCATTGTTGAAAAAAGTATTGTTTTTATATGAATTTAATGTTAGCTTTGTGATGCTATTTTCACTGATTCCTAAATCATATGTGAAACTAGATAAAAATATAATCATAGTCATTATACCCCCAGGCATAAATGAAATGAAAAACTTACTTAACGATATAGTAACTTTTTACGTATTTATACGTAAGAGTTTAACATACTACTCACAGTTGTAAATTGAGTATAATTAACTAACGTTCTAATAATGCGAAACAAAATACTTTGCAAAATTTTATTTGGGTTGCTGCTTATGGCAGCTCCAATAGGTTATGCGCAGAATGTTAGTTTTAATACTACAGGCATATCGCCAAACTCAAGTGCCGTTTTAGACCTTTCTGCATGTACCAATGGAGGCTTTTTAATGCCTTGCGTACCCAATTCAGCTATTATTGCCGGTGGTAATTTACAGCCTACCAATCCTTTGCCTACTTCTTTACTTATATTTAATGTTACTACAGGTTGCTATTACGCGTACTATGCGGGAGGCGCCGCGTGGAAACAGGAATTTTGTCTTTGCAGTGGAGGACCTGCAGCGCCCGGAGCTATTACCGGTACAACTGCCGTAACTAACGGAAGTGTTTACACATACTCAATTACTGCAATTTCAGGGGCCACATCATATACCTGGACATTGCCTTCCGGTTGCACTATTGAAACAGGCGCAACAACAAATAGCATAACCGCCCTTATGGCATGTACTGCCGGTAATATTACTGTTTCGGCAAATAACGCTTGCGGCTCAACTGCCGGCACAACGCCTTTGGCTATTACAATCAGCAGCACTACACCGGTTGCTCCATCTGCACCAACAGGCTCAGCAACTATTTGTGCCAGTTCAACCGGGAATGTGTATACGGTTACACCTGTTACAGGCGCCACATCGTATACATGGAACGTGCCTGCTGCAGTAGGAACTATTACCGCAGGAAGCGGTACAAATACTATTACAGTAACAGCCGCTTCAGGGGCCGGTTCAGGCAATATAACCGTACAAACCAATTTTGCCTGCGGCTCTGCAAGTACTGCCAGCGCTGCCTTAGCAGTTACGGTAGAAGCTTCTCTTACTGCACCTACAGTTACAGGTACTACACCTATTACAACTAATTCAACAGGAAATGTGTTTTCAGTTCCTTCCATTGCCGGGGTAACATATACATGGACAGTTCCTTCGCAAATAGGCACTATTACGGCAGGAGCGGGAACAAACTCTATTACGGTTACTGCAGCAGGCAGCGCCGAAACTACATATAGCATTACTGTGCAGGAAAGTAATGTTTGTAATACTGTAACTACTAATTATGCTGTTTCGGTAACAACTTGTACACCTGCAGCAGTTACATTAGATACTAAGGTAAAAAGTGGTGTTGGTACAAGTGTCTTTAATATTACCACGACCGGTACCAACGAGTTAGTTGTGGTTGCTTGCAGTGGATATGCAAATTCCAATCCGGTTAATTTTACCGGTTCTGTTGCTGTAAATCAAGGTGTAGGTGCGGCTACACTCTATAACGGAATTAGTACACAAGATGCAGAAATTAAAGTTTACTGGTTTGTTGCACCAACAGCTCAAACGTATCAAATAACTGTTACGGAAACCGGATATACTGAATATGACAATTTTGCAGCGGCATTAAAAGGTATGTGTTCTCCGGGTGCAGCTGATTTTGTTCATAATGCTTCAAACACACTTAGTAATTTTGGCGGCAATTCTTGGCAAATATCTGCTTCTTTAACTGAAAATGCAAGTTCCTATGCATTAGGATTCTATACTGATTATTGGCAAACCAGTCCGACACCAACGTGGGCAAACACTTCAGATTTTGTAACTAGTGACGCTAATGGAGGAGGGCGCGATGATTATTCAATGTGGGGAGAAGCTATTACTTCTGCTGCCACGCCTACTATTACTGCGGAAGAAGGTGGATCGGGATATATAGATTACGCTTGTGTTTATCTTATTGATATAAAATAATTAAGGGTTAGAAAATGAAAAACAGAAAAACACATATAGGAATTAACAGGCTAGCATGGGCAAATTTCTTCGTTCTTGCCTTGTTTTTATCTATGGGTACAATTCATTCTCTTTCTGCCCAAAATATAGCTATAGATAGCAATGGAAGTGCACCAAATAAATATGCTGTTTTAGATCTTTCAAGTAATGTTGCCGGCGGCTTTTTATTGCCAACCCTCACAAGTACCCAAATCACAGCTTTAACAGCTCCTCCGAGCGGTACCTTAATTTTTAACTCTTCCACCACCTGTATGCAGGTTTATTTTCAGGGCTATGGTTGGGAGAATGTAATTTGCCCATGCAGTGTGGCGCCTACTACACCCACTATCAGCGGACCAACAACATTAGTTGCCAGTTCAACCGGCAATACCTTTAGCGCCAGCGGTACGGGCGCTTCATCATATTCCTGGTCGGTACCTGCCGGGGTAGGAACAATAATCGGTTCCTCTACAGGAAGCTCTATAACTGTAACTGCCAATGGAACAGGCGGCGGGCCATTTAACATAACGGTAACTGCTATTAATAACTGCGGTACCGCTACCAGTGCATCTTATGCGGTAACCGTATCGGGCGGTTGCGTTCATAGCAGCCAAACATTTAATTATACTGGCGGCAGCCAAACCTGGACTGTACCTGCATGTATAACTACTGTAACAGTAAGCGTAAGTGGTGCACAAGGCGGACAGGGTGAGTATCATACAAGCGGTACTACATATACGAATTCAGGTGGCCTTGGCGGTACAGTGGTTGCAACAATAACAGGCCTTACCGGAGGAACTTCGGTACTGACAATAATTGTAGGCGGGCAAGGAGGCAATGGTGCCTATTCTTCCTGTACATACGGTTCGGGTGGATATGGAGGCGGAGGCGCCGGGTATGCTTATTGCAGTGCTAACTGTGTAGGCGGCGGCGGCGGCGGATATTCTAAAGTAAGTGTAAATGCGGCGGTGGTTATTGCCGGTGGCGGTGGCGGTGGTGGCGCCGATTATCCGAACAATAATTATGAAAAAGGCGGGCCGGGAGGTGCAGCCAGTGCAGCAGCAGGAACAGGGTATGCCGACAATACACAGGGTTGGGTATATGATGGATACGTACTACCGGGCGGGGGAGCTAATGGCGCTACGGGAGGAAGTGGAGGAAGTGATGCAGGGAACGGCTATTGTTCCGCATCTTCAGGTAGTTCTCTTTTAGGTAGTAGCGACTGTA
>DATHNG010000004.1:0-9584 GCA_035486275.1 Bacteroidia bacterium | reverse complement strand
GTTACTGACTACCTGCCGAAAGGAACTAAAGAAAAGCTATTGGAAATAGGAAAGGCAATTAAAGATGTATATGCATCAAGAATAAAGAATCTTGATTGGATGAGCCCGGCAACTAAAGAAAAGGCTTTGAACAAACTGAACGTAATGGTTGTGAAAGTAGGTTATCCTGATAAGTGGAAAGATTTGAGTGCCCTGAAAGTAGACAGAACATCGTACCTGCAAAATGAAATGAATGCCAATAAATGGGAATTCAATTATATGACAGCCAAGTATGGAAAGCCGGTTGACCGTACTGAATGGGAAATGGAACCACAAACCTACAATGCCTACTATGAGCCTACTAACAACGAAATTGTAGTACCGGGATGTAATATAATTATACCTGGCTATGAACATAAATTTGCCGATGATGCATTGTTGTATTCAATTATTGGTGGAACATTTGGCCATGAAATGACACATGGCTTTGATGACCAGGGAAGCATGTATGATGAGAAAGGAAATATTAATAATTGGTGGACTGCAGAAGACAGTATCAAATTTCATGCACGTACCAAAAAACTTATTGAGCAGTTCAACGAATACATTCCGGTTGACAGCCTGCATATAAATGGTAAGGTAACTTTAGGCGAAAACCTTGCCGACCTGGGTGGAATAATGTTTGCATATGAAGCATTCAAAAAAACAAAGCAGTACAGAGAGAATCAAATAATTGCAGGATTAACCCCCGATCAGCGTTTCTTTTTAGGGTACGCATACGGGTGGATGATTAACACAAGGCCTGAGGCATTGGCTGACCAGGTAAAGAGCAATGAGCACTCACCAGCAAAGTACAGGGTTATTGGACCACTTACAGATATGCCTGAATTTTATAAGGCTTTTGATATTAAGCAAGGTGATAAATACTGGCGTGCTGATAGCTCAAGGATTCAAATATGGTAATTATAGGGCAAGAATGAAATCAGTATAAGAATGAGGAGGCATTGCTTTTCCCTGGTTGCTGTTCTCTTTATTTCAATTGCTGGATTCTCACAATCTTACTGCATACCAAACCGCTTTACAAAAGCTGACTATTTTAAAGATAGCGCGATTGAATGTGCCGAAAGCTTAGTATATGGCCAGGCTAAGGATTGGGAAGGAGATAAGACGGAACTTGATCTTACACTTTTTTATCCTAAACGTTCGGTGGACCTATTAAAAAAACGTCCATTAATTATATTAATTCATGGCGGATCATTTAATGGCGGGAATAAGTTATTCTTCTTCAATGAAGCAAAACTACTAGCAAAAAGAGGCTTTGTAACCGCATCAATAAATTATCGCCTTGGGTGGTTGATAGACTATCAAAGAACTGATACTGCTTATGATCAGGATTTTTATCGTGCCTGCCAGGATTCTAAAGCGGCAATACGTTTTCTTGTTCACAATGCCGAATTGTATGGTATAGACACCTCGGAAATATTCATTGGTGGTATAAGTGCGGGAGCAATTGCAGCAATAGCCGACGCGTATTATACGCAAGCAGATTGGAATACTGATTATCCCTGGATAGAAAACAAATTAGGACCGAATGATAATTCATCGAATACCCTTAGTGAAACTTATTCAATTAAAGGTGTTATTTCTATGTGGGGAGATATAAGAGACACTTCGCGAATAACGGCTAACGCTGCCAGGCATATACCCCTTGATATCTTTCATGGAACTGCAGATAAACTTATTGCTTATGTAAAAACAGACACGATAAATTACCCAAAAATTTTCACTCCCGCTCAAGGACCTTATCTCATTGCCCAACGCTATAAACACCTTGGCGGCTGTTGCGAACTTAACACAGTGATTAATGGTGGGCACGGTGAGGGTTTTAGTGATGACACTCTGGCTGAGAAGATAAGTGCTTTTTGTAAAAGCATTTTTTGTGGCAACTGCAAGTCAGAAGAATTTTCGACTACATTCATAAAAAAGTAATATACGCTATGGCAACACCAGGTAATAAGCCCATGTTCGGAGGAAAGCATTCACGTTCAATGCGCTTATGGCACTGGAGCACTTTTATAATTATAATGGGTTCATTGGCAACGGTGTTGCTGGCAAAAACACTGTTCAATACACGCAGTAATATAGCACTGGTTAAGGGTAGCCTGCAGGAAAACAATATTACCGTTACCGATCAGCAAGCAAGGTCGGTGTCGCATGAGTTTAATGACTTGGTATGGCATTGGCATATTTATATTGGTTATGTATTAGCGGGCTTGTTTGTATTTCGCCTGATCTTTGAATTCTTTCAGCCAACTGAACAAAAACTAATACCCACTCTTAAAAGAGCATTGAACTATTTAAAACTTCCAGGTACGGATAAAAAAGAAACGAAACACTACATAGTCGTAAAATTCCTTTACCTGTTCTTTTACTTCGCGCTTTTTATACAAACATGTACCGGTTTGTTTATGGTGTATTCTGATGATGTAGAGAACCTAAAAAGTATCAGGCATACGGCAAGCGATATTCATTCTGTTTTTATGTGGGTAATTATTACCTACATTGTTATGCACATTGGTGGTGTTATACTAGCTGAATCAGGTAAGAACAAAGGGATAGTTTCGAAAATGATAAACGGGGGCAAATAGGCTTTGTGTGCCAATTTGACACGAAAGAATTTTAGCAGTCTAAACACACAATATTGTATTGATTCACAAGCACATCCGTGAAACATTGCTATATAACTTAGCAAAACAGTTTATTGTTATTTTATTGTAAATAACAACGAGACTGCTGAAATCCCTGTAAACAAAGGGATGTGCAAGAGTTGGTCACAAAGATAAGTCGCAAATGGCTTTTTGATGGGAATAAAGAAAACAGCTTAAAAAGCCTGTGGATATTGGCAGATATAAAGGAGTTTGCGAATTTCATACTATAAATATACAAATAGTATGAATGCAAAAAATATCAGTATGACATACCGGGATATGAAAGCCGTCGGGTATATAAAAAGTTTTGGTCTTTCTTTTTATAGTTAGCAAACTTTCTGGCTAAACTGGCATTAGCCCTTTTTAGTCTTTTAATTTCTTTTCTCAATTCAGAGATTTTTGCCTGATACTTTACACGTGGAGCAACAAATTCCTTTTTCATAGTAATCTAATTAGTTATTGTTTTATTTTTTTTCGCCATGCCTGAAAACGGAACCCGTTTTTAAATGCATGGTCGATACAGCCACAACGGAACATAAGGCTATGCCTGTTGCGGTCACCTTCTTCAAGTAATTGCGGAGCAACTTTGTTTAAAGTATTAATAGAGCCGCGCCAGTATCCTTTATACTCGAGATAGTTTTTTAATTCTTTTACACCCTTTAGCAATTCGCTAAATTTGGGTTCGGCTTTTACGGCCTCTAGTTCTTTCCTTGCTTTTATATAGCCGGATGAATACGCACCTGCTCTTTCGTTATTGATGATCTCCAATAACTCCTGTACACCTATTGTAACAACCTGAATAGCCATGCAACATAATATTATGATGCAATATTATGCTGCGGGTATTACCATCATTTACCACGTATTACCTAAGGTAAACTATGGTAATAAATTTGTTATCCGCCTTAGTTTGCCTTTATATTCGTTTTCATAGGCAATTGAATAGTTATCAAGGGTTTTACCATCCTTACCCAAATCCAAGCCCTTTATTTCAGAGTTGAGTACTTCTGCTAAATGCTTACGGCTATATTTCTTATTTATCTTACCTCTTTCCTGTAATTCTTTTATCCAGGATGCGATAACTCCTTTATGTTTTTTGGGATTACCTATAAATTCATATTCGGTACTTATCACCGGATTTTCTATTTCATACAGCGCATCAATATATTTTCTCCAGTCAGCAGATAAAAATATATCCTTGAATGATAGGGGCTCCTCTATTATTTCTTTTGATTCTTGTTTTACAACTACAGGTTCCGATAATAAGTTGGATTTAATTTCAAGAAGCCGTTCTTTAAGTTTTTTGCGGTGCGTTAAAAATATGCGGCCCGTTTCCGATAAGCCTTTCTTCTTTTTTGCTTTTTCAATTTTTACATCTAAGGTATCTACCCAAAATTCAATTTCATACCGTATTAGACTGTCCTGCGGTAATGATTTTATTTCACTTGCAAGGCTATCAAGAAATGGGTTTAATTTTTCAGTGAAGATGCCAAGCTTATCAAAAGCATATTCCATACTTCCCGAATCAAAAACTATATCAGCCTTTGCTTTTAACATTTGAAACTTACTGCTGATTCTATTCTTATTCTCGTTTTCCATGCTGCAGTGATATAATAATGGTAAAGTTACAAAAACAGCTTTTGTACCGGCTAATTACAAATAACAATGTGTTTATCATGCGATTAATGATAGGCAAATTGGCAGGAGAATTTCAATGTTTTCATTTCCGTAACTATTTCCATGCTGGTAAATAGCTGGCACGCAGTACAATTATCACAATATTTATTGTCATAATATTGTTGCAAAGTGCAACAGGAAGAAGATTGTTAATACCTATCTTCTGAGGATGATTTTCCTGAAATATTTTGGAAAGCTCTTTTTGGGATTATTTAAACGAGGTTAAATAACTGGTAGCTAAGCGTATGTTTTAAGAAAAATGTCCAAAAATCTGTTTCATTATGCAACACGATGGGAAGTGTTACTAGCAACTTCCCGACACACCCGGAATTGTACCGCATAGATAATTCTACAGGTCAAAAATCATGCTCACAGCATTACATTTCTTGAGGCAAAAACCAAGCAAAAAAAGTCATACACCTGTCGTCACTATTTTTCCTGGTCCTAAAAATAGTCATGTATCTGATAATCATGATATAACAAGTATGGAATGCTAGTTGAACAGCCTTCAACACATTGATTTTGCTCGTTTTTTTGTTGTTTTACCCTGTTTCACCTTGAAACAAGTAGGGTAGTGTTACATCTATACCCAACAGAAAATACCTACAGAAAAATCGTTGATTTTGCAGATCCTACGGGAACTTGAAAATATGCTCCTTGTGCCATAATCCCATGTAGAGAAATAGGGCTAAAACTCATTTAGGCAAATCAGGGCTGCTCGAAATACCGGCGGCAGTCATTTGTGAAGTCACGTTATTTTGATTCGTCTAAACACAGCTAATGGGTTTTCGATTAATAGATTTTTAAACTGCAAAAAAGCACCCTTTTTACCGAAGAAAATTTAATGGAAACAGATAGACCTTTTCTCCTTTAAGCCCATATATTATTTTGTCATGCTTAGCGTTTTTAGTTTCACAAAACTGCAACAAAGCAAAACCGGCAGCATGTCAAGGATTTTCTCGGCATAAATTATTCCAGTTCCTCTCTTGTTATTTCACTTAGGGTATCAGAACGGCTTCCTGAAAACTACGCACGTCCGCCAGTTGTCGGACTGGGCGGGCTTTTCATACTGCCGTACTGATAGAATACACCCTAAGATGAAACGTAACGGGTAAATTATTCTTGCATTCCATTTTTCCATTCAGAAGAATTCACCCCTTACGCCTTACAAGGTAACAAAAGATTTTCCCGGCATAATTTATTCCAATTCCTCCTTGCCACACTGAGCTTTGTTGAAATGGCAGCGAAACTAAAAACGCTAACCATGACAAACAAAAAACAAGAATTGCAGGGCCTTAAAGGCGAAAAGGTGACTATCTACACCGTAGAAAATCAATTCACAGGAATACTGGATGAAACGGGAACAGAGTTCCTTATTTCAAACGGGAGTGATTTTCTGAAACTCAAACCTGAGCAGGTGATCAACATTAAATCGCTTTGCAGCAGCGCTAATATAATCTTCGTTTATAACCACTTTCCTTTTTAATCCCTCTACTTATGAACTACTTTAAAGATTGTAATACTATAGATGAAGTAGAGGCTCTTTACCGTGCATTAGCTAAGCAACACCACCCCGACAGGGGTGGTAATGTTGCAATTATGCAAGCTATCAATAATGAATATCCTTTTGCCTGTGCCAACATTGCAAAGGGTGAAAACCTTGATGCACAGGAAACTGAATCTAAAATACTGAAAGCTGAACAATACAGGCAACCTCTTGAAAAGATAATCACTCTTGAAGGTATCGTTATCGAGCTTGTCGGTTCATGGATATGGGTAACGGGTAATACCTACCCTCACAGAACCATGTTAAAAGAAGCAGGTTTTATGTTTGCTTCAAAGAAAGTGGCCTGGTACTTTCGCACCGATGAATACAAAACCCATTCCAGGCATCAACTTTCACTGGATGAAATAAAAGGCAAATATGGTAGCAAGGGTATTTCTTCAAAAAATAGTACCAAACATTTATATTAAGTAAAATGAGAAAGGAAATGATTTGTTCCAAGTTTACTTTCTATGAGTGGAAACTATATGGAAAGCATATATTATTCTTATATTAGTACAATTATATTGGTTAATCATTTATATACGCCTCACATGAAAAAAATCATTGTCTTAGTCTTTTGCTTAGTTTGTATTTCATGTTCATTATCTAAGGCTCAGTCGTATATAATAACTACGGTAGCTGGCAATACAAGCGCCGGTTATGGAGGCGACGGAGGGCAGGCCACAGCAGCCGAGTTGAACGTTCCTATTGGAATTGCTATAGATGCTTCGGGGAACATCTATATTGCCGATGATGCCAATAATCGGATTCGTAAAATTGATAATAAAGGAATTATTACGACCATAGCAGGAAACGGAACGGCAGGGTATTCAGGTGATGGGGGACCTGCTGATTCAGCACAATTAAATACACCTCGAGGAGTAGCTATAGATGCTTCGGGTGATATATATATCGCTGATGCTAGCAATAATCGTATTCGCAAAGTTGATAAAAATGGTATTATTACGACCATAGTAGGAAAAGGGACTGCAGGGTTTTCAGGTGATGGAGGACCTGCTGATTCAGCACAATTATATGCTCCTGGCGGAGGAATATTACTTGACTCCATTGGCAACTTATATATTGCAGATGCTGGTAATTACCGGATCCGCAAAGTAAACACCGCAGGTATTATTTCTACCATTGCCGGAACCGGAAAATACATTGATTCAGGAGATGGTGGGCCTGCAACTGCTGCTTCAATAAGAGTAGCGGAAATTTATATGAACAAAACATGTGATCTTTATATAGATGACTACTATGGTAGTATTAGAGTTGTGAATACAGCCGGTATTATCTCAACGATTGCAGGAGATTCAGCTCACGCTATAAACTCTGGTTTTGGTGGAGATGGTGGCCTTGCAGATTCCGCAACATTCAACCAACCTTGGGGCGTAGCCACCGACAATACAGGCAATGTATATATAGCAGATGAATGTAATCAGCGAATAAGAATGATAAATTACAGTACCCAAATCATTTCAACTATTGCAGGAAGTGGTCCTATAGGGGAATTTTCCGGTAGCTATTCGGGAGATGGAGGGCCTGCAACTAATGCAACTTTAAATACACCTAGTTGGGTAATCCTTGATAGATACGGCAATATTTATATATCGGATAGTTATAATAATTGTATACGTAAACTAACTCCCATTGGCCCCACAGGCATTAATGCCTTATCACAAAACTATCAAGTAGAAATATTTCCAAATCCAGGTAAAGGATTATTTAATTTCCAGTTCAGAAATGATATTGAAGCAAACGTTGTAGAAGTATATAACATGTTGGGAGAGAAGGTATATTCTAAAACTCTTCGACAGGCTCAGGGTGAGGATCAAATTGATTTAAGTGGGCAACCCGAAGGAATGTATTTATATAGGATTACGACTGACTCTGGAAAATTCGTTACAACAGGAAAATTTACAATTAAATAGCTAATATATTTGTTCTTAGGTAGTTCAGAGCCTAATACTAGAGAAACGGTCAACCTATGACACATTGTTACTTAACTGTTAGCTATTTGAATTGAAGAGTAAGAAATTAAAATGAGTACCGGCATTGATAATAATACAATGTCTTTGCTTACGCTCTATCAAGTTTAATAAAGTGTAAATGTGAATGCACCTAAGCAAAGTGTAGGTCTTCTATTGAATAATAAGTTTTCCACTTCCCACTAATTCTCCTTTTTCAGAAGTAACGCGATAAAGGTAAATTCCTGCAGATTGAGTGGATAAATCGATTTGCCCTTTAGAGGAATTTAACCACTCACTATAAATGCATTCGCCAAAAATATTAAACACATTCATTTGGTATGTTCCTTCGTAATTCGTAATTCGTAATTCGTAATTGGCAACTCCATTGCCCGGATTCGGATAAACTGACAACTGATGGCCATTGACTGACAACTGATTTACCGATGTTGTAACCGCACTATCCTTATAACTAAAAATAACTCCATCATTATTTAAGCCCCCGCTTTCTGTAACTCCATATATCATCCCACCCCAAAGGGTTAAGCCACATTCAACCGGGCTATACCCATCAGTATCATGAAAATCAAAAATATCTTTAATTGTTGTGCCGCCAGTATCAACAGCGAATATATATCCGTATGTTAAAGGTCCACCTTGAGTCATACTATACAATATACCATTAGAACACGCAACTGAGCAATAAGAATCCCCGCCATTGGTAACATTGTATAATACATGAAATTTATTTCCATTAGTATCTATTGAAAATAATGTTCCGCCTACGCCACCTGTTCCTCCTGCCTCTGTCATTCCATACAACATTCCACCTAAAAATGTCAATGACCCATTGGGGCTGCCTCCACTTGCACTTGTTGCACCAAAATCAAATAAATCAGTATACCCATTGCCATTTGTATCGATAGAGAATACAATACCATATTTGTATTTTCCACCGCCACCTACCGTACTATAAAGTTTGTCCCCAAGACGCAATAACTCAGTACCAAAAGGACCACTACCGTTAGTGTCATTAAAATTGAGTAAAACCTTATAGCCACTTCCATTCGTATCAATTGAAAATATAATGCCATAGTTGTAGGCCCCGCCTTCATTTGTTGTACCATATAACCTATTCCCGCAGAGGGATAACTTTCCCTCCGGGGCATTTCCGTTTGTTCCATTAAAATTAAATAAAACTTTATAGCCATTTCCATTTGTCTGTATACAATAAATTACACCATCACCACCTGTACCTCCAATACTCGCAGTTCCAAATAATGTGTTACCGGAGAGTGTTAACGTAGAATAAAATGGCCCTGCCCCATCTGTATCATTAAAGTTATGAATGATTGTATAACCACTTCCGTTAGTATCAATAGAATATATTATACCATTGCTATATTTCCCCCCATTCACTGTCGTACCATATAACTTATTATCAAGAATTATTAATGAACCATGTGGGCCCTCACCATCACCATTCCCTATACTAAAGTCATGTAGTTTTTTATATTGAGCACTTGCAAAATCACTAATACAACAAACTAGTATAATAACTAATAAGTTTTTTTTCATTATAAATGATTATAGTATAAAGGTAAGAAATTAAAATGATTTATTACTTGTATAATAATAATACAAAGCCTTTCAGAGGGTAGTATTTTAAATATCAGCATAAATACGTATTAAATATGTACGTAT
>DATHNG010000003.1:0-11801 GCA_035486275.1 Bacteroidia bacterium | reverse complement strand
CTCTGCAGCCAGTTCAATTATTGCGTATTGCACCGGCATTACTAATATTGACCCTATTGGCTATAACCTGCTGTTTGAGCGTTTCCTTAACCCGGAACGTATATCAATGCCCGATATAGATATTGACTTTGATGACAAAGGGCGCGATAAGGTAATTAACTATGTGGTTGATAAATATGGCAAAGCGCGTGTAGGCCAAATAGTAACCATTGGCACCATGGCCGCTAAATCGGCCATTAAAGATGTTGCCCGCACCTTAAAGGTTTCGCTCGGCGATGCTACCCGGCTTACTAAGCTGGTTCCCTTTGGGGCTGAGTCTTTGGAAGAAGCGATAAACCAGGTAAAGGAGCTTTCTGATATAAAGAACGATACAAATAACCCGCTATCTAAAACACTGAATCTTGCACAGGTGCTCGATGGTACAGCAAGACAAACGGGCATACATGCAGCAGGTGTAATTATTGCACCCGACGACCTTATAAATTACCTTCCTGTTTTCAAATCAAAAGACTCTGACCTTTTGGTTACCCAATACGAGGGCAAGTATGTGGAATCAGTAGGGATGTTAAAAATGGACTTCCTTGGGCTGAAAACACTTACCATTCTTAAGGATGCGATAGCTCTTATTCAAAAGAACAAAGGAATTACCATTGACATAAATGATATTCCGCTGGATGATAAGAAGACCTATGAAATGTTCCAGCGTGGAGATATGGTTGGTATATTCCAGTTTGAGTCGCAGGGAATGCAGCAATATATGAAGGAGTTAAAGCCTACAAATATTGAAGACCTTATCGCGATGAATGCCTTGTATCGCCCTGGGCCAATGGACGACATACCTGCATACATTGCACGTAAGAACGGAAAAGAAAAACCGTATTACTACCACCCGCTTGCTGAAGCAGTGTTAAAGCCCACCTTTGGCGTTATTGTTTACCAGGAACAGGTAATGGTTATATCGCAGGTAATGGCTGACTTTACCAAAGGCCAGGCCGACGTGTTGCGTAAAGCAATGGGTAAAAAAGATATGGTTCTGCTGGATAAACAAAAAGCAGTTTTTGTTGAAGGGGCTGTAAAAAAAGGGGTTGAAGAGAAAGTAGCTATTGAATTGTTCGATAAGATGGCTAAGTTCGGCGGATACGGATTTAACCGTGCACACGCCGCGGCATATTCTGTACTTGCATACCAAACGGCTTACCTGAAAGCTAATTATACAGCTGAGTTCATGGCATCGGTACTTACAAACAGTATGGGTGAAATAGACAAGCTTACATTCTTTACGGATGAGTGCCGTAAAATGGGGCTTACCGTTTTAGGGCCCGATATAAACAAGAGCGAACACAGTTTTGCCGTTACACCTCAAGGTGAAGTGAGCTTCGGGCTGGGCGCTGTAAAGGGTGTTGGTGAAGCAGCTGTAGGCAGTATTGTTGAAGAGCGTGAAAAGAATGGCCCATTCAAGGATGTGTATGACATGATGAGCCGCATTAATTTGCGCTCGGCAAATAAAAAGACATTTGAAAGCCTAATAATGGCAGGTGCATTTGACTTTTTCGGGTATACCCGGGCACAATATTTTGCATCGGAGAATAACAAAGAAAATTTTCTTGAAGCGCTAATTAAATACGGTAATGGCTGCCAGAGCACTTCAGGTGCAAATGCCAACTCTCTTTTTGGTGAAATGACCAATGATTCCATTCCCAAACCAAAGGCGCCAACATGCCAGCCATGGAGCCGCATAGAGCTTATAAATAAAGAAAAAGAAGTTGCAGGTTTTTACATTTCGGGCCACCCTTTGGACGATTTTAAGTTTGATCTGGACAATTTCTGTACCTATAAAGTAGAACAATTAGAAGGCATGCCCGATACGAAAGGAAAAGAATTTACCTTCGGCGGTTTGGTTATAGGTGCAGAACATCGTACCGCACAAAATGGCAATGGCTGGGGAATTTTAACCATAGAAGATTTTTCAGGCAGTGTTCAATTGCGCCTGTTTAAAGATGATTACCTGAAATGGAAACATTTCTTCGTCACAGGTACTTTTCTTTACATAAAGGCAAAGACAATGCCCAACTATAAGAATCCTGAAACATCGGAAATAAAAGCGACTCAAATAATATTGTTGAGTGAGGTACGCGATAAGATGGCTAAGAGCCTGACCATACGTATACCATTGAATTACGTATCGGACGATGTGGTGAAGCATATTTATACCATGACGAACACACATCCCGGCAAGTGTACACTTAAGGTAACGCTTTTCGACCCGGATGAAAATATGAGTGTTGACCTGGCTTCTAAAAAAATAAAGCTCAACCTGACCAATGAACTACTTCAGCAGCTAGATACTATGACCAATGTTAGTTATAAGCTAAATTGATCTACTATTCCTGAAAATCAAGATTTGTTGGCTCTGAAGGTATGAAGGTGATTGAATTAGTCTTACCCGTAGTTTTAACAGAACTATCAACTACTTCAAAAGATAGTTGGTCAAACCATATTTGCCCGGTACCTGAAATTAATGCACCGAATGCAATATTGGACGCACCTTCTGGTACGTCCAATACTATTTCATACTTGGTCCAGTTCGTTGTGCCTTTAATGGCTCTATCCTCCATATTATCAAATGCCAATCGGTTATTAGAACCATTCTGATCAACCCTTAACCAGAGGCCAGCCCAGCCTTTTATATTATCAGACTTTACATAAGCAGTCATTCTAATGCGCTTCCCTATATATTTATCTGGTTTACAATTTTGCATTAAAGTACCGAAACCATTACTTACATCAGTATTCGACTTTATAGTAGCCGCATTCTTTCCATCCTGACCAGAACCTTTATCTACTCCCATATCGTATTTTCCCGGATCTGAACCAGCCTTGAACCATCCCTTAGGTAATTCATACGACGCGGGAGCCATTGCCATACAAGCAAATAAAAAGATAGCAAAAATTGTTGTTTTCATAGTTTGGATTTTATTCTATAATGCAAGATAGTACAAAAAGATACAGAAATACTTTATTCTAATTTCTTCATACGCTCAGCAATCTCCTGCTCATTATGATTATCACTCTTTTAAAAAGCATCTACAATCCTTCTTCGCTCCTGTTCTGGCTTAGCTTCTTTTAGCCTGAAGGTCGGTTATTGTTACTTTAAATGTTACAATGCCATTCAGCAGGCCATGTTTATATTTTTTGTCGAGCTTGTTCTTGTCAGTCACCAGGTTATGCTTTGGTATATACATGTTTCAATACATATTTATTGGTGCAATTTACTATATTTGTTTCTTATCAATTATTAACATGAAACACCAAAGGTTAGCTTTATTAAGTGCGATTATTACTTTTTCAGCATTTGCCTTAATAAATGCATGTAAAAAAGAGGGCTCAACTACAACCACACCTGTAACCCAAACAATTCCATCCGGCCCAGAGCTTGTTTTTATATTTAAATTCGATTCCACACAGGCAAGGTTAAACAACTTCGGGCAACCTTCTGTAATGCCTTCGGGGCACTCAGGCCAGTCTCCTGTATTTAATTCAATGAGTTCACACTATATTGAATTAGCACCTGATTCGCTTACTGCCTTAGGCAATGGAGATGTGTTATACCGTGCACCAGAGGTAGGCTCAGGTAGTAGCCTTGCGCTTGACTTCAGTAAATCTGTAATTGTGGCAGGCGGGGTACCCTTTTATACCTGTCCTATAAGTAGCGTTAAACCTGGTTCATATCAATGGCTCCGGGTATCCCTTGCATACCAGAATTACACTATTAAATGGAGCGCTCCTTCATATAGCCTTTATGGCCAACCGGGTACTTTAGCTTCATTTATTGGCTTTAATACATATATAACCAGTTACAAAATAAAGGATAGTACCGTTATAGTTAATGGCAATAAAGCTCAAGGTTATTGGGGCTTTGAGGACCCTTATGGTGTAGTAACGGGTCAAAGTGCAGGAACAACTACTGTTCCTAATCCAATATCTGCTACCTCTCCCATTCCTGCCGGATCATGTGTAGTTACCGGCAGATTTACTACTTCTTTCACCGTAACCGGTAATGAAACTAAAAATGATACAATAATAGTCTCTCTTTCCACAAACAAAAGCTTTGAATGGAAGGATGCAAATGGTAATGGCCAGTACGAACCGTTAAACGGCGATACAGTTGTTGATATGGGTATCCGCGGACTTATACCTATAGTTAAATAGTTCAGACAAGTACATTTTAGCCATTCTTTAAAGATACAGTGAACCTTTACGGGTCTGTATTGTATTACCTTATGAAACCTAATCATTTTAAGGCATTACCCACCAATTGTATTATTTGTTATTTTCACGCTTTCATTTTTAACTAAACATCAATTATTTATATGACAAACGGTTCAAATAACCTTTTAGATCAAAAATTTACACGCCTTAATACTATTATTGGCTGGGGTATTTTTCTTGTAGCGTTGATCGTTTATTTCTCCACCTTGGAACCTACTGCCAGTTTCTGGGATTGCAGCGAAAACCTTTCTATTTACTATAAATTAGAAGTAGGTCACCCTCCTGGGGAACCTGTGCTTCAGTTAATACAGCATATTGTTTCATTGTTGAGCTTTGGCGATGTACATAAAGCAGCGCCTTTAATGAACCATGCTGCATCTACATTCAGCGCGTTTACCATATTATTCCTTTTCTGGACAACCACATTCTTTGCCCGTAAAATAGTTGTGCGCAATGGCGAACTTACCGATACCAAAATGTATGCAATACTCGCATGCGGAGCAATAGCTGGCCTTTCATTCACTTTTGCCGATTCTATGTGGTTCTCAGCCGTGGAAGCCTCAGTATGGGCTATGTCGGGCTGTTTTACCGCCCTTATGTTCTGGGTTACTACTAAGTGGGAACGTTCTGAACATAATTCTGAACGCTGGCTTGTTTTGATTTTCTTTTTAATAGGCCTTTCTATCGGCATCCACTTATTATGTATACTTTTCATTCCGGCTGCTGTAATGCTTTATTTCTTTAAAACTTACCCAAATGGACTGGATTCTAAATTCTTTTCTATAATCCTCTCTCCTTTCACTAAAAACAAAAAAACGCAAGGTGTAATTATTGCAGGTTTTTTTGCAGTTCTTCTTACAGGCTTTGTAAAGAGCATTATTATTCCGGGGCTTATAAATGTTGCAGAGGGGTTTGAATTGTTCTTTGTAAACCATATGGGCATGCCATTCAACACAGGTATACTAATTTATGCCCTGGTACTTGTAGGGCTTATTATTTGGGGGCTGAACTATACCAAAAAGAAGAACCTGCCGGGCTGGAACACTTCTATACTGGCGCTTACTGTTCTTATTATCGGTTACTGTTCATTTATACTTTTAGTTGTACGTGCTAGCGCTGCAACTCCATTAAATGAAGATAATCCTAGCGACCCTATAAGTCTGCACAATTACCTTGACCGTAAACAATATGGCGACTGGCCGGTGCTTTATGGCCCATATTACACAGCGCCACAAATTGATGCAAGTGATGACGGACCTGTATATGCAAAAGATGAAAAGAGCGGAAAATATGTAAAGTCATTTGAAATGCACAGCCCTAAATACGACCCTAGGTTCTGTACTTTCTTCCCTCGCATGTGGGACGGAAACGAAGGCGAAGGTCACCCACGTGGATACAGAAGCTGGGGCGGTACGGAAGGGTATGAAAAAATTCGTGTTACCGATAACCAATCGGAAAATGGTGGAACCAAGTTAGTTGATAAGCCGGGGTTCTGGAGTAATAACGTTCCGTACTTTGTAAACTACCAGGTTCGCTTTATGTATTTCAGGTATTTACTTTGGAACTTCTGCGGAAGACAAAATGATATACAAGGCCGCGACCCTTATGATAACCTTCATGGTAATTGGATAACAGGTATCTCTTTCCTCGATTCTATGCGCTACCCGCAAGAAGACCAGCCTGCTGAACTTACAGACAATAAAGGCAGAAATGCTATGTATGGCCTGCCATTGATTCTGGGTATTCTGGGTTTTGCTTTCCAATTCAGAAAAGACAGGCGTAACAGCTTGGTTGTATTAACCTATTTCTTCTTTACAGGCCTTGCAATTGTGCTTTACCTTAACCAGGCGCCTTACCAGCCAAGAGAACGTGATTACTCTTATGTGCTTTCATTCTATGCGTTTTCTATATGGATAGGATTAGGAGTTATGGCCATTTTCGATTTTGTTGCAAAGCGTATGAAGAACGGGGACAGCAAACCTGCTGTTGCTATTGCATTACTTGCAAGCATGGTAGTACCAGTTGTTATGGCTAATGCAGGATGGGATGACCATGACCGCCATACCCGCACAACCACGCGCGACCTTGCAATTGATTACCTTGAATCGTGCCCGCCGAATGCCATACTGTTTACCAATGGAGACAATGACACATTCCCTCTTTGGTATGCACAGGAAGTAGAAGGTATACGTACCGATGTAAGGGTATGTAACCTTGAGCTTTTGGGTATGGATTGGTATGTTGATCAAATGAACAGAAAAGCATATCAGTCAGACCGTATGCCATTTTCATTAACACATGACCAATACAGGGAAGGAACCAGGGATTATACCTATTTCATTCCACAGCCTAGCCTTAAAGGCCCGCAGGATTTAAAATCACTAATTGATTTTGTGAAGAGTGATAACCCACAGGACAAGTATCCTATCAGCCAGGATGAATCGGTGAACTATTTCCCGACAAAGAGCTTTGAGCTGAAAGTAAACAAGGCTGAAGTGCTGAAAACAGGTGGAATACCTAAGAGCCTTCAGGACAGCATTGTACCGGCCATTGACTGGAATATGTCGGGCAGTGTGGTTTACCGCAGTACCTTAATGGTATTGGATGCTATAGCGCATAACGACTGGAAACGCCCTGTTTGCTTTGCAGTGAGCACCGGCTCAGAAGCATATATGGGGCTTCAGAAATACTTCCAGCTCGAAGGTTTGATATTCAGGCTGACACCGGTAGCTACCAGCCCTCAGAACTCAGTTGAGGGAACACGTGTTAATACAGATATAATGTATGACAACACCATGCATAAATTCCGTTGGGGCAATATGTCAACCGGCGAATACCTTGACGAAAATGCAAGAAGAATGGCAAGCGACCTTAGAATACAAATGGCTACCCTTGCTGAGGCTTTAATAAAAGAAAACAAAATGGATTCAGCCAACAAAGTACTGAACGTTGTTATGGATTCAATTTCTGAAAAGAGCTGCCCTTATGATGGAATTATGGTAATGGTAGCGTATGATTACTACAACACCAAAAACTTTACCAAAGCAAATGCATTAGCTAAAAAGCTGTTCGATCAATACGAAAAGGTACTTAAGTATTATCATTCGCTTGACACACAAAATGCAACCTATTATGGTAACGAAATTTCAGAAGATACCATGCTATTGGAAAGGTTGGCTTATTTTGCCCAGAATGCAGGACAAACCGATGTGGCCAAAGATTTTCAGGCTCGCCTCGATAAGCTTGAAAAGGCAGGAATGCTGAAGACCATGCAACAGCAATAAGCAGGCATTTATAATTTTAAAGAGCCATTGGATAATACCAATGGCTTTTTTATTTTCCTACTTTTGACAGATAAGGGTAGTATGAAAGAATCGAAATTCATTTCAATTTTTATAGGCGGTGCGTTTGTATTGCTATTGGTGTTAGCATTTTCCTTTAACGGAACGGGAGACTCCGGAGATAGCATAACCCATTACCTGTTTGCAAGGTATGCGTTCACTGACCACAACAATTTTTACGATACCTGGGCAAAACCATTATATGTATTACTGGCTGCTCCGTTTGCGCAATTGGGTTTTACCGGAATAAAAATATTCAACATACTCAACACCATTTTATCGATGGTTGCAACTTATCTTATTGCAAAACGATTGAATATGGCTAGCAGCTGGCTGGTGCCTGTGTTGCTGCTTTTGTCGCCACTGAATTTTGCACTTTCACTTTCGGGGCTCACCGAACCGTTGTTTGCCAGTATGCTTATTACAGGGTTATGTCTTTTGCTATATGAATACAGTATTGCAGGCTTGATCCTACTTTCCTTTATTCCATTTTTAAGATCAGAAGGAATGTTCTTACTGATAATAATTGCCGCATACCTTATACGCGAAAAAAAGTACAAGTCCATAGTATTGTTATTTACAGGCCAACTTGTTTATGCGCTTGCAGGTTATTTTCATAGCGGGTCGTTGCTATGGTTTTACCAATCAAACCCCTACTCTGTTATAAGTAAATATGGGCACGGTGCATTTAACACATACTTTATAAATATGCCTTTAATCGCTGGTCCTGCTTCTTGCCTGTTACTGGGTATTGGCTTTATATGTTTACCATTAGGCACATTTAAAGCCCCTGCAGTTCAGTCCAGGTTCTTATTACTTATATGGGTGTTATTTGCTGCTTACTTTTTCTTTCATGTAATATCGTGGACCTTCGGTTTATTTTCTTCACTTGGTCTTCCGCGTACCATTAACGGAATAATGCCCTTGATGATAATACTTTGCCTGTATGGCTACAACCAACTTGGTGTTTTACTAAAAATGAAATTCAAAAACCATGCTATTATTTATAACTACACAGCAATATTAATTATTGGTATTAACCTTGTATTTATGGTAGTAAAGTTTACAAAACATAACGGCTCATGGCTTGAACTTATGCCGACTACAGACGAGTTGGTGGAAAACAAAATGACTGATTATATAAAACAAAAATATACTGACTATAACAACAGGCAGATAATTTACCATGCACCTTACCTTTCTGTTTTATTGAATATAGACCCTACAAGTATGCTAAGAAATACATCGCCAAATAAACTATATATATGGGATGACTGGTACTCGGTTGTGGAAGGCGGAATAACCCTTGATATGTTGCGGAAAGACACCACACTGGTATACGATACTAGTTTTATTATGCATACAGGATCAGGTAAAGCAAGAAGTGTCGCTCTTTTCAGGTCGAAGTAAGTATTTAGGCTCTATTTATGGATACCGAATTTCACAACGAAATCGTCAACATACACTATCCCCTGTGTATTCATCACCATAACTTTCATAATATCATTCTTATTCTGGAAGCTTGGAAGTACCGCACTGCTCTGGATCCTTGTCCAGGTATTGCAACTATCCACAAGTTCAGGTAGGCTTACCACATTCCAGAAATAAGCCGCCTGGTCGCCTTGCTGAAGCGAAACAATAAGTTTTGCGTCATTATCCTTATAAGGCATATATATCCAGAACTCACTGAATACACTTAGCTTACCCGGCTGAGTAACCGGCATGTTGCATACCGTATCAACATAACCGGCAGTAAATGGCAACGTTTTGTTAGCAAATGTGGAACGAAGGCCACTTCGTGAATACGCATACGTTATGTTTGTGTTTGTTTTTGGGCCCCATGTATTATTCTCAAAATCGTTACTGACGGTATATTTCTCCATAAAATCAAAATCCTTCGAAATATCCTTAGGCTCAAACCAGCAAATGTATTCGGGGTCAGTTTTCATAAATATTTTCCAATAGCTGGCCTTGGTCATTCCATCAACAGGTAATATTAAGCTCTCGTATTGCCTGGTTTGAGTCAGGTTCAGTTTCATACATAAAACTGCTATTACAATACCGGCAAACTTATACCAGCCAGAGTTTATAAAACCCATGCTGATGCCAAATGCGAGGCAAAAGAATGGGTAATAATCAACAAACGGACGTGAACCAAAGCTTCCACCATATGACCATGACCACCAGCTCGAAAAAATGTAAGTGATAATAACAAACAAGGCAAGCAAACTAAAAAAGCGGAACATATCCTTCCTTAAGAAAATAATAAGCGGTACCAGAACCATAAAAAACATAATAGGAGTATATACAAACCATCCTTTTCTGTAACTGAAAAGAATATCGGTAAAATGAGGATGTTTAAAATTGAAACCTTCGCCGGGATAGCTCCATACATACCAGTGGCCTGTTTGGGCATGCCACATAATAAACTGCAGACTAACTATAGCAAACAACAAAAGAGCCGCAATAACAGTTTGTTTAGAAGTAACTATACTGCGTATATAATTACTTGTACTCTTAAAACTGCCTGCAATAAAAGGAATTACTAAAACCACCAGGGCATTTGTCGGCCTTATAATAATAAGTATGCCCAGTGAAAGTGCCATCATTAGCAAACTCTTTAGCTGAATAGAATCGATCGACCTTTTAGCATAATACATAAATACTGCTACTAAGCTAAAATCGTATATATGGGGCATAGAAGGCTCCATAGTGGTGTAATAGAAAAGATTAGTAGCAAATGCAACTGTTAAAAGTATGCCGCATATCAGCACTTCCTTAACATTATACAGCTTTAAAAGCTTGTAGATATACCAAAGCCCCACAAAAAGATAAAACAACGCAGCTATGCTAACACCTATTTGAAATGGGTACGAGAACCCATCAACATCATACCCGAAAAGCTTTGCAAATACACAGGCTATTAAAAAAAATGGAAGCAGCATTACCGCTATCCCTACAAAACATTTATTGAGTTGCTCCTTATCATTGCTACCCAGTATATACATATCTGCATATGTATCGGAAAGCCCTGTACGTACTTTAGTAACTGCGTGCAGTGCGTTTTTAAAATCGAGGTTATGATGCAGTACTATTGCAGGCAGGTAGGCACAATAACCATACCCGTCGCTATTTATTACAGTTGTCCATGCTCCATAATCTTTTGACCAGCGATCGTGTTTATCGTGCAGAAAACAAAAAAAAACAATAAGAATTATGGTAAGCTGCGGTAGCCTTTTCATTTAACAAAAACATTATATTTTACAATGCACCATATTGTCCTAACTGCATCCTTCCACCCTATTTTCTTACCATCGCTGCGTGTTCTGCCATAATATGATATACCTACTTCATATATACGAATACCCGGGATCTGCGATGCCCTTGCAGTTACTTCAGGCTCAAAGCCAAATCTTTTTTCGCTCAATACCAAGCCCTTCATGGTTTCAGCCTTAAATAGTTTGTAACATGTTTCCATGTCTGTAAGGTTGAGATTGGTAAATAAATTTGAAACAAAAGTAAGCAACCTGTTACCACCCGAGTGCCAGAAGTTCATTACACGGTGAGGTCTGCCACCTATAAAACGTGAACCATACACAACATCGGCAAAGCCTTCTATAATAGGTTGCAATAAAAGGTTTATTTCCCTTGGGTCAAGCTCCAGGTCTCCATCCTGTATTATTATGTAATCTCCGGTTGCAAGCTTTATTCCTGTATGTATTGCGGCACCCTTTCCTTCGTTTACGGTTTTATTATGGAATACAATCTCCGTTTTAAGAGATAATGCACGCTCTTTATTGTTCTTTATGTATTCGTTAATAATAGCTTCCGAATTATCTTTCGAACCGTCGTTAACAACAATTATTTCTTTGGTAAGTGAAAAACTTATTGGAGTTTCTATTACTTTATCAAGAATGTCAGCAATGGTTTTTGCTTCATTATATGCAGGAACAATTATGGTAAGTTTTGTCATAGTACTGTAATAAAAGTTTCAAAAGTAATGTTTTACTTGCTATGTTTTACGTTAATAGTTCTATTTTATATTTCGCTCTATATTTACACACAATAAACTGATTATTAGAACATTAATAAATAGGCAAAACAGTTAAAGCCATGCTTGAAAACTTGTTAGTAATTAACGGAACATGCAAACGGAAAGTACATAAAGGCCATATTTTTTTCGTAACTTTG
>DATHNG010000002.1:0-7187 GCA_035486275.1 Bacteroidia bacterium | reverse complement strand
ACTTTAAATTTGTCTGCCGGAGCACCATTCGTTTGCTTTGGGGCTAATGGAACTACACTTACTGCCAGTGGTGCGTCAACTTACGTCTGGTCTCCTTCGAGTAGCCTTACCTGTTCAACTTGCGCAAACTCTGGCGCAAATCCTACTTCCACAACCACATATACCGTAACCGGCACAAGTGCGTCAGGTTGCCCTAGTACAGGTACAGTAAGCATTATAGTTGACCAGCTATCAGTAACCGCAGGCACCACTTCTCCATCCATTTGTACCGGAGGCATTACCTCATTAAACGCCACAGGCGGTGTGAGCTATCAATGGAGCCCTGCAGGATCTGTAACTTGTTCTACCTGTGACACATCAACTGCAAACCCAACTTCACCAATAACCTATTCTGTAATTATTACTGATGCATCAGGATGTAAAGATTCAGCCACTGTTTCCATCACAGTAAACCCATTACCAAATATTATAGCTGCGGCTACTCAAGCCTCAATCTGTTCTGGTAATTCCGATTCTCTTGTCGCAAGCGGAGCTTCAAGCTACACGTGGTACCCTTCTGCAGGCTTAACCTGTTCTAACTGCCCAAGTACAGGAGCTACTCCTTCAATATCGACAACATATACAATTATAGGAACTAGCACCATAGGGTGTAATGATACGACAACTGCAAGTATTATGGTAAATACAAGCCCTGTCATAACTATAAATATGTCAGCAGGCGATACGTTATGTCCAGGTCAATCGGTTTCTATGACTGCAAATGGTGGACTAAGCTATACCTGGACACCTTCAACAGGGCTGAGTTCAACAAACGGCTTCATGGTAAATGCAAGTCCGACAACAAGCCCTGCAATATATGAAGTAATTGGCGGTAACGGAACATGTATTGATAGTGCATTCGAAACACTTTATTTATATCCACCATTGGTTGTCAGTATGGTTTCTGACACAATATGTATAGGACAAAATGGATCAGTTGGAATTATGGTAAGCGGAGGCAAGCCTGCGTATAACTATATGTGGAATAATGGACTTAACAATGGGCCTGGCCCATTTACCGTATCGCCATCGATATCAACTTATTATATATGCACTGTAACAGATGGTTGCAATACAAGTAAAGCTGATTCTATGCAAGTAATAGCTGAACCTATACCAGTTGCTCAGTTTACTGCTGCTCCTAAAAATATATGGGGAGGGCAGTTTGTTGGGTTAAATAATACAAGTACAGGAGCCACATCTTATTTATGGACCTTTGGAGAAGGTGGAACCTCTGACCTAGTTAATCCTTATTACCAGTATAATGTACCTGGCACATATTATGTAACACTCATAGCCTTAAATAACTTTGGCTGCCCTGATACAACCAGAGATACTATTTATGTAACGGAAGGGATATTTATACCAAACGTATTTACTCCGAATGGAGATGGACAGAATGATGTGTTTCATATAACAGCAGGAGGATTACAAACATATTCTATTGAAATTTTTAACCGGTGGGGGCAAAAGGTGTTTGAAGCAAATTCTCCAGAAATTGATTGGTCAGGAAGGAGTATGTCGGGTGTAGAAGAATCTGACGGTACTTACTATTATATAATAAAAGCGACCGACTATAACAAGAAGGACTACGACTATCATGGCTATTTACAGTTAATACGCTAACAGGCGGTCAGTTTTCTTCGGTAATGCAACCTTTTCTTACTATTTTACATCCTAGATGCGAGGAGGAGTTTACAGACCAAACGACCAATGTAAACATGAAATTTGACACTTTATGTTTTTCGCAAAACCTTTTGGCGTATATTGCGTATAGAAACCCACAGACACTCAATGCTTAACAATAGAATAACATACAATACGCGATAAATTAAATACTTACAGATACTTTAGCAAAGTAGATTTTGTTTAAAATAAATTTTTATTGTTCTCAGGAGATGATAGAAAAATACAAAGAAAAAAATTCTCGTATAAGTTTTTTTGGCCTTATAGCGTATTTCCTGCTATTTTTATGCGGAACCAGTAAAGCATGTATCTCTCCAACAACAGCAGCATCGGCCCTGAAAATCTCTCACACTGGGTGCAATAGTGTAAAACTTAGTTGGACTAGTGGAAATGGAAACAAAAGAATAGTAGTAGTTTACCCTGGGGCTGTAACTCTTCCAACTTCTGGCACAACTTATGCACATAGCTTCGTCTATACCAGTGGTGGCGCATTAGGAACCGGGCATGTAGTTTATGATAGTACAGGTAATTCCGTTGTGATACTTGGGCTTTCTGCAAGCACAACCTACACTTTTGAAGTATATGAATATAATACTGCTGGTACATGCTACTTAACCCCAGGCACTTCAATTACGAAAGCTACTGATGCATGTACCACTTGCCCGCAAATAACAGGCATTATGATCGATGCATGTGATGATGGCTGTTCAAGTGACCCTGATTTTACAGGTACATCTTCAGGCAATTGTTGTGAAGGGAATTCTGAATTTGTTATCCTCAGTACAGGTTCTTATGGCTGGGATAATGATGGAACCACCCTACCGAGTATAGAATACCTTGTTACCCCTCCAACTGTGTACGTCTCAGCAACCACATTCGCTAATGAGACCTCCCCAACTACAACCCTAAACAGTTCATGTGGTTGTGCTGCCGGTAGTTTTGTTGATGCAAGTGCTGGTAGCGTAGCCATACCGGCATGGACAAATGTAATTATTGGTTTCAGTAACTATCCTAGTGATGACTTTTGTCCGAATAATTACACATTCACTAGTTTATGCTCTGCAATGTCTCCCATATATTGCTTGTTTGCAACAGACGCTAATATTCGTTATAATGGGAATTTCGATAATTATGCCAGTTCCAGTGCTCCACGCGAATTTTACGCTGATTTTTCAAAAATAAGTGGGAGTTGCGCCGTTCAATATTATCAATACGATGCCCATCTGGAAGGGAACGGTAATGGTGCATCAATAAGCTTTAGTGCCGCTGTCAGTACAAACATAGCCTCACCACTATTGCCAACCTATAACCCCTTAAGTTGTGGCAACCAGCCAATTGACCTTTTACCTGTCAAGTTAATTTCCTTTACAGCTAATTATAATTCCATAGCAAATAATGTTGAACTCGAATGGGTAACAGCGTCGGAAACTAACAACAAAACATTTACCCTTCAAAAATCTAAAGATGGGAATGTTTGGGAAAACAGTGCTTCTGTAAGTGGTGCAGGAAATAGTAACACAAATCGTTACTATAAAAGTGTTGACGAGGCACCTTTTGAGGATGCGTCTTATTACCGGCTGCAACAAACAGATTATGATGGACACACTACTATTTCAAATACTATAGTATCTGTTAATATCCCTTCTCAAAACAAACCGTTTGAAATAGTCCCTAACCCGGGAGACAAATCAGTTTTTGTCTCTTTTCATTCTCAAACAGCATGTGTCTCAACTTTAAATATTTACGATTTAGCCGGAAGATTAGTTAATTCGAAAAGTATTAATTCCGTTAAAGGCATGAATAGTATTGAATTGAATACAGTTAACTATAGTAATGGCATGTATTTTATTGTGGTAACTAGCCAGGAACAACAATATTCGGATAAACTTCTCATTAAGCATCTATAATTACTATGAACATAGCTATAGAGTCTTATTATCATTTCTCATTACTACTTATAAGCGCACCTAACAAAAACTAAGGCATCACTTTTTTTATGAAAAAATACTGCTTTTTAATATTCCTGTCAAATTTATTTTTAATTACACCAGGTACCGCCCAGTTTACGAACCTTCTTAATTTTAATATAACAAATGGAGGTGCTCCAAATGGCTCGCTGGTTCTGTCAGGAAAAACTCTATACGGAATGACGCAATACGGAGGAGCAAATAACCTAGGGAATATTTTCTCAATCGATACTACTGGTAATGGGTATAAAGATATTCTTGATTTTGATAGCACAAACGGTGCTAACCCATTAGGTTCATTAACACTCTCCGGGAATATATTATACGGAATGACACAATATGGAGGAGCACACGATAGTGGGTGTGTGTTTTCAATTGCTACAAATGGTAACGGATATAGAGATCTGCATGATTTTACCGATAAAAGCGGTATTGAGCCTAATGGAGATTTAACAATTTCAGGTGGCAGGCTATATGGAATGACAGCCTTTGGAGGTGCTAACGGTTATGGCACTGTTTTTTCAATCGATACTAATGGTAGCGAATATAAAGACATGCTTGATTTCAATGGAACAAATGGCTGGAACCCTAATGGAGATTTAACAATTTCAGGGCACAGGTTATACGGAACAACTGTCAATGGAGGGATGGCCGGCTACGGAATTATTTTTTCGATAGATACCAATGGCACTAATTATGAAGACATACTTGATTTTGATGGTACAAATGGTGGAGAACCATTTGGCTCTGTAATTCTTTCAGGAAGGGTTCTTTATGGAATGACATCAGGTGGTGGATCTCATACTTCGGGGTGTGTTTTTTCAGTAGATACAAGTGGCGGTAATTATAAAGATATGCTCGATTTCACCTATCCAAATGGTGGAACACCGTTGGGGTCGTTAACACTGGAAGGAAATGTATTGTATGGAATGACTCAATATGGAGGGATACATGATAGTGGATGTATTTTTTCAATAGATACCAATGCCCTCAACTACAAGGATATTTATGACTTTGAAGGTATTGCAAATGGAAAATTGCCTTTTGGTTCCTTAATAGTTTCAGGAAATGTTATGTACGGGATGACAAGTGCCGGTGGATCGTATGATGATGGTATAGTATTTAGCTTTAACCCCACTGTTATAACACATGTCAATGAATTGCAGGAAAGCGTGTTAAATAGCAGACTGTTTCCAAATCCCAACAATGGCTTATTCTTTATTCAGGTATCAGGTATAAACACCATACGGGTTTCTGTTGAAATATATAATACACTTGGGGAAAAAATATACGAAAAACGTTCCTCAGCTATTTCAAATCAGGGAAGTATTGAAATTGATCTAAATAATTACTCCGCTGGGATTTATTTTTACCACTTATATACGGAAAGTGGCTTAAATTTTGAAAATAAATTCATTATACAGAAATAGCTTCTTATGCAATTAGTAAGTAGAATGCTTACTAAAGATATAACTTCTAGGCACTGGTAACCCTATCTGCTATAATGACTGTAGAAATGCTATAAGTGCATCTCTATCATATGCCGAAAGGTTTCTTACATATTCTTTTGCATTATATGCTTCGCCACCATGCCACATAATTGCTTCCATTAAAGTTCGTGCTCTTCCATCGTGCAAATATTGCCCTTGCGGATCAATAAGCGGAACAAGTCCAATACCCCAAAGCGGGGCAGTTCTCCATTGTCTGCCTGTTGCTGAAAAGGTTGGGCGATTATCGGCCAAGCCACCCCCCATATCATGCAGCAGCATATCAGTATAGGCATGTACTTTTAAATTCGACATTATTGAAAATGAAAAATTGACACCTGTTGTAAGCGTTGGAGAATGGCAAGAAGCACACTGGGCACCTGCCGAATTAAATATTTGTTGGCCATGAACAACTTGTGCATCATATACATTGCGCCTTGCGGGTGGCGCAAGTGTTTGCACATAAAATACATTCTCATTCAATTCACTATCCGGTAATTCAGGGCTTGGATCACCTGCTGGAACATAAGCAAATTGCCCCTGGCCATATGTACTCTCTTCAGGAAAAACATAATTGGTAACACCCATATCCTGATTATATGCACCTGCAGTTTGTTGCAAAATACTAGGTGCCTCGCACTTCCATCCGAAACGGCCGAGCTCCATTTGCTGATTAGTATAATCATATACATAATTAGGCTTCCCATTAATTTGCGAAGTGTCCCCCATTGCAAGGTTCCCATGTACATTTTCCAATATCTCATTTTCAGGTATTTGTTCTAAAATACCAAGACCCACTAAACGCGGAGCCACACGACCTGATATTAAAGCATTTGATGGCCAGTTTGTATACGTTCCTGTTACAGTATATTGAGGTATTTGCAATTGATACGGCGTACCATCGGCAAATGACAAGTTTACGTTTGTATACTGAATATCTATCGTTCCTTCAGGAACCGCTCCGCCAACTGCATTATTTTGCAATTGCCCGCCATAGCCCGGAACAGGATTCGGCCCTCCATAAGGACCTTTACCCGGTATACTTATTCTGAAAAGCATCGATACTAAAGGCCCTCCCGGAGCAGGAGGGTTACCTTCACCCAAACCAACGTGACAACCCAAGCATGAACTATTATTATAAACAGGTCCTAATCCTGTAAAAGCTAAGTTGGGGTTATATACAAATGTATTATTGAAAACTGCTTCACCATCATCATGGAATCGCAACTGGCTACCACTTATTACAGGAAAATCGTCACCAAAAGCAGTGGATCCATTATCAAAAACTGTTTCATTGCCGGCAGATAAGTAAGGGTTATCGGGTGGTGGTGTACCCGGCTTACTGCAAGAATACATAACCAATACACTTATAATTACAGACAATATTGAAACGATATACTTTTTCATCTTTTATAAGGCTTTTTTACGGTCTTCTCTATAAAAGGTAAAAGTTTATTCAAATAATCTTTATCAAGTGTATCACATATGTTAAACAAGTTTTTCACCAAATTTTGTTGTGAATTCGCTTGCACCGCCACATAGAAAGGCTTAACGGTGATAGCATTTAAAGCATTAAATACATTATTGAAATCCGACTTAATCTTATTATCTAACGCAATATTAGATTGTTGTACAATAGCAGTTATTCCGTTTGTTTGTGTTGAACCAAATACACCTAAGTAGGCATTTTGTATTCCAATAATATTATTCCTAACATCGTTTAAGGTATTATCAGCAAAAGGAGATTCCTCCTGTAACTGCGGCTGACTATTCCAAAACTCCAGAGGCAGACCAATTTTTTGTGTTTCATCAGTTTCCGACTCAATTTTTTGTTCACTTACCAAATCCGACAATGCCGTTCCGAGTGTACTCCATGGCGAGCTTGATCCCCTACCAGCATATATAAATTGATGCGCAACAGAATCATCCCAGGCATTGTATATACTTAACATTGTGCTATCTATTATATTGGCCATTTCAAGCATATAGGTATACTGCCTGGGTGTAA
>DATHNG010000001.1:0-3182 GCA_035486275.1 Bacteroidia bacterium | reverse complement strand
TCTACTTTACCCCATCCCCAATTGTAATTTGGCAGTTGAGAAGGAGGGCCGGTAAATTTGTCGGTATAGGCAGTTTGATGAATACAACGAATTACATTAGAATCTGTAGCACGCGGATATTTTTGAAGATACAAACCCACAGCCGATGCAATCATAGGAGATGCCATAGAAGTGCCACCATCTATATTGTGGCAGCCGAGGGCATCAGTATTTGCATTACATACAGTTTTCCATGTAGGCAACGCTCCTAGTGTATTATTTCCTGCGGCAGAAACATCCGATTTCATAAATTTATAATTACGTGTCGGGCCCTTGCTGGTATACCAGGTAAATGCTCCGGGGATTACATTTACATTTGTTTCTGTTGTGTTATTACAATCGGTAAATGTTCTGCGGTTAAAATACGTTTGAGCGGTAATAACATGGGGTGAGCATTGGTAACTGCTACACAAAGTCATTATAGAATCCGGTTGTTGGTATTTTTTTATTTCCGGATATTTAATGGGACTCATATTTAGGCCAGTTGAATCTACTACCCCATTTTTAGAACCATAATCCCAAATGTCAAATCTGCTATAGGTTGACCCTGTGTCAGTAGCTTCATAGCCCCAATAGTAAGTTGTTGAATCAGGTATTATCTGAAACTCGAGCGAGTAGCTTGCATTACCATAAACTGAGCCATTGCTTTGCACCTGCGCCAACCGCTGGCCCAATTTATTATATACATTAAATGATTTTATACCCAAATAATCTTTTATACTATGATATACGGTAAAAGTATCTCTTTCAGTATAAGAACCAGTCTGCACTTTATCGCACCTCAACCTGAATTTTACATTTTTAAATTCGTTTTCATTAGCAAATATTGGAATATCAGCAATGCGAATCCCACCATCATAAATAAACCAGGTGAATGTAGTATCCCCTTTTTTCAATGAATCATGAACATGATATGGAGCACAGCTATTGCCGGCAGCAGCAACAAAATATCTTCCGGGTTGTTTGGCTAATATCATATTATCAATCATTTCACCCTGAAGATCAGAATCATCATGCGAACCATCATAGTCACCAAGACTCGCATTGATAACACATGGCTCATTGAGGCTATCGGCACAATCATATATATATTGTACAGCATCAGTCAATGCGGAAGGGTCTGTAGAATAGAAATCATAAGCAACAAATATTATATCAGACTGAATGCAAGCTCCAATTTCATGTCCATTACATCTGCTATTGCCTACAGCAGGCCCGGCCACATTAGAACCGTGGTAGAAAAAAAGAATACTGGCCGAGTCAAAACCTGAATCAGCTAACGTATGGTATTTAATGGCAGAATCTAAAATATTTTTGGTCCATGCCTGACCGTAATTGTATGGTTGTGGAGTATATCCATTCTTAAAACGGTTCTGGTCCCAATAATAATGAACCCTTGTGCCACTACTATCACAAAAATCAGGATGCTTGAAATCAATTCCAGTATCAATGAAACCCATAGCGACACCTTTACCTGTATATGCTTGCGGGAGCGGGCTTTGTCCTGCCAGCACTTTATCTATCCTGTTTTTCACATTTGAAGAATCATCCAAAATATGCATGCGTGGTGCAGCGCCTTCCATGCGGGTAACGGCTGAACTTGCATTAAAATCGGGCAGCGCGCTAACTGGAATAATAATAGCCGCAATATTTCCATAGGAATATTTAAAGGTTCCTCCGTTTTTTAATACCAATTGCTTGATGCTGCTTACATTTCCCTGAATAAGCATTGGGATTTTTACATTGCCATCAGCTTTTTTGTTCAGATAAGCATCTTGCTTGCTTGCAAGACAAAAATCCATTTTTACATTGGACTGGCCAAAAGTTGCGCCACTTATACATGCGGTAAAAAATACAAGGAGTAGTTTTTTCATATTCAATTAGTTGGTATTAAAACGTAAATCTACGTATAATTTTTCCAATACTGAAATTCACTCAGGCTATTATCTAACATACCTTTGTTTATAATGGTATTTTACCGGGACGAACCTTATAACCAAATCAAACCGGCAGGATTTACCTCATTTTCAACTTTTCAACATCAATTTTCAACGGAATATTCATCATTACCCAAAAAAGGCTATTTTTGCCGCTTCAAAAAAAGCATAAAAGCACATGGCACAAAAAAATGACCCTTTACTGAACGTAGAACAAAGATGGGACCGTATCCAAAATTATTTTGAGGATAATAAGAAGACTGTCAGCATTGTTTCTATAGTTGTAACACTGCTTATAGCCGGTTTTGTTACTTACAAATACTGGTACGTACCATCGCAGGAAGCAGATGCTGAAATGGCTATGCGCAGGGCGCAAAACTATTTTGCTGCTGACTCCGTTAACAGGGCTATCAAGGGAGATGGCGGTAATATTGGGTTCCAGGATATTGCTGACCAATATGGTGCAACTCCTGCAGGACATCTGGCCAACTATTACCTTGGGCTTTGCTATTATCAAAAGGGAAGTTACCAACAAGCTATTGATTATCTTGATAAGTTCAATGCTCATGATGTGCTTGTAAGCGCCAATGCTGCCGGTGTGGAAGGCGATGCTGAAATGCAGCTTAACAATACCGATAAAGCTATTGAATACTATATGGAAGCAGTGAAAAGAAGCGATAATGACTACACAGCGCCTATGTACCTTAAAAAAGTTGCACAGGCTTATGAAGTGAAGGGCGATTATACAAATGCTTTGAGCACCTATCAAACTATTAAAACTCAGTATTTCAATTTTTCCGAAGCTAACGATATAGATAAATATATCGCAAGGGCACAGGCGAAAACAAGTAAGTAAACAAGTTCACAAGGTTGAAAATTCATAAAGTACGTTAACCTTTATAAACTTTATAAACTTTACACTTTCAACTAAAAATGGCTACCAGGAAAGCAAACAAAAAAACAATTGCCCCCAAGTTTTCGGTTGGTAAACTGAATGTTTGCATAGTAGTTTCACAATGGCACAAGGATATTACAGATGCTTTGCTGGAAGGAGCCTTTACCGTTTTTGAGAAAATGGAGATAGACGAATTCTCCATGGAGGTAATAAATGTTCCCGGCAGCTATGAATTACCGTTAGGCGCTCAATGGGCTATTACGCATTATACACCCGATGCCGTTATTTGCCTGGGATGCATAATCAGGGGT